>CASEIR010000105.1 GCA_949287925.1 uncultured Lachnospiraceae bacterium | reverse complement strand
CTGCGCGGACTGAACCAGAGCAACTGGTGTAATCCGGAGCAGATCAAATATACCTGGGGATTGCTGGTATACATTGTTCTGACGGTATTTTTTGCGTACTTCTATACATCCATTACGTTCAATCCGCTGGAGATTGCAAATAATCTGAAGAAAAACGGAGGTTTTATTCCGGGTATTCGTCCGGGAAGGCCGACGGTGGAGTATCTGACAAAAATCTTGAATTATATCATTTTTGTTGGAGCATGCGGGCTGATCGTCATCCAGATCGTGCCGATCTTATTTAACGGATGGCTGGGAGCGCAGGTATCTTTTGGCGGTACTTCCCTGATCATTATTGTCAGTGTGGTACTGGAGACGATGAAGCAGATCGAATCACAGATGCTGGTACGTAATTATAAAGGATTTTTAAATAGTTAAGATTTTGACTCGCGGAAAATACTTGTTTTTTCGCGGGTTAAAATGCTATAAGGAGGAAAGCAGATATGAAGATTATTATGTTAGGCGCACCGGGAGCCGGTAAAGGAACACAGGCAAAGAAAATTGCTGCAAAATACGATATTCCTCATATTTCTACAGGCGATATTTTCCGCGCAAACATCAAGAACGGTACGGAGCTTGGAAAGAAAGCAAAAACCTACATGGATCAGGGACTTCTGGTTCCGGATGAGCTGGTGGTAGACCTGGTGGTAGACCGCGTAAGCCAGGATGACTGCGTGAAAGGTTATGTGCTGGACGGATTTCCGAGAACTATCCCGCAGGCAGAAGCTCTGGATAAGGCGTTGGCAGCAAAGGGACAGAAGATGGATTATGCTATCGACGTAGATGTGCCGGATGAAAATATCGTACACCGCATGGGCGGACGCCGCGCGTGCGTGGGATGCGGAGCTACATATCATCTGGAATATGCCCCCACAAAGGTAGAGGGTATTTGTGACGTTTGCGGGAAAGAGTTGATCTTAAGAGACGACGATAAACCGGAAACTGTGAAAAAACGTCTGGGCGTATATCATGAGCAGACACAGCCCCTGATTGATTATTATACCAATGCAGGAATCCTTAAGACAGTAGACGGTACTGTCGATATTAATGATGTATTCCAGGCAATCGTAACGATTTTAGGAGAGTAGGAACATGCCAATAACTGTAAAATCACCCCGGGAAATTGAATTGATGACAGAAGCGGGGAGAATATTGGAAATTGTTCATAAGGAGCTTGAAAAAGCGCTGCATCCGGGAATGACAACGATGCAGATCGACCGGATCGGCGAGGAAGTGATACGCAGCTATGGCTGCGTGCCTTCCTTTCTGGATTATAACGGGTACCCGGCTTCTATCTGTGTGTCTGTAAATGATGAAGTAGTACACGGGATACCCAGCGAACACCGCTTTATCCGTGAAGGAGATATTGTCAGTCTGGATGCGGGGGTTATCTATAAAGGATATCATTCTGATGCGGCCAGAACCCATGGCATCGGAGAGATCAGTGAAGAAGCAAAGAAGTTGATCAGAATTACAAGAGAAAGCTTCTTCGAAGGTATAAAATACGCCAGAGAAGGAAACCATTTATTTGATATTTCGTCGGCGATCGGAAGATATGCCGAAGAAAGAGGATACGGAGTGGTCAGAGACTTGTGCGGCCACGGAATCGGAACAGCGCTTCATGAGGCGCCGGAGATTCCTAACTATGAGATGGGCAGAAAAGGCGTGAAACTGAAGGCGGGTATGACGCTTGCCATTGAGCCTATGATCAACGCAGGCGGCTGGGAAGTAGACTGGATGGATGATGACTGGACGGTAGTCACCAGAGATCATTCCCTGTCGGCACACTATGAAAACACAGTACTGATCACAGAAGGAGAACCGGTACTTCTGACCTTGACCGAAGGGATTCAGTAGAACGACGAGGATGTGGATATGGACAGATTTGAGAGAGGAATGCTGGCGAGATCCAAAGCGGGCCATGACGAAGGCAGGGTTTATGTGATAACGAAGACGGATGACGCATATGTATATCTGGTGGACGGTAATATACGGACACTTCAGAATCCGAAAAAAAAGAAAAAGAAGCATGTGCAGATCATCAACAGGAAATATGACATCGCCGGAGCCGATGATGTGAAGATGAAACGGATACTGAAAACATGGAGTAAGGAAGAAGAGTAACAGGAGGAAATGAGAAATGTCAAAAGCTGACGTAATTGAAATTGAAGGAACTGTAGTAGAGAAGCTGCCCAACGCGATGTTCCAGGTAGAACTGGAGAACGGGCATCAGGTACTTGCCCATATCAGCGGTAAGCTGAGAATGAATTTTATCAAGATCTTGCCGGGAGATAAGGTAACCTTGGAACTGTCACCTTATGACCTGTCAAAAGGAAGAATTATCTGGAGAGATAAATAAGAAATAAAAGACAAAATATCTATTGACTTTGCGAGAAAGCCGGTGCTATAATATATGAGCGCGTTTCCGGGCATTTTTATGCCCTTAGCCCGGCGGCTGATATATTTCGGGGGAAAAGCGCACGGAACAATGGCATAGCAATGGATGAAAGGAGGATCCCCCATGAAGGTTAGATCATCAGTTAAACCAATTTGCGAAAAATGCAAAGTAATTAAAAGAAAAGGAAGCATTCGCATTATCTGCGAAAACCCGAAGCATAAACAGCGTCAGGGATAATTTAAGGCGGCTGATAGCCGATACACCAGGAAGTGTGTAGAGACTATTTTAAATATACAAGGAAGCACCTTTAGCCGGTGAAGATCCTTCGTATATTGCTTCTAATGCCGGCCCGTCATTACCGGGAGACCGGTGGCCGGAAAGGGTGTGGATACCGACACACCTGGACTAAAACGGAAGTTCCCTACACTAAGCTCGAAAAGACCTCGCTAAGTGAACGGGAACGACTTTTCACAGTAGGCTCGAGAATACCTCGCCAACTGTTCAATA
>CASEIR010000104.1 GCA_949287925.1 uncultured Lachnospiraceae bacterium | reverse complement strand
TACATCGCTGGATAAAAACTCCATGTTTCTGATGCGTGCAGAAGTTCCCGGACCGGAAAAAGATAAGCTGGTTCCTAAGATGATGGCCAGTGCAAGGATTCTGTATGGAATGTATCTGGCTTTGACAACGCTCCAAGTGATCTTTCTATTGTTTGGAGGCATGAATCTGTTTGACAGTCTGGTGCATGCCTTCGGAACGGCCGGAACCGGGGGATTTTCCAATTATGCGGCCAGTGTAGGACATTTTAACAGCGCCTATATCGACGGTGTAGTTACGGTATTTATGATTTTGTTTGGAATCAATTTCGGTCTTTACTATTTGCTGCTGCTCCGGGAATTTAAACCGGTCTGGAAGAACGAGGAGCTAAGGACTTATCTGGCGGTAATTCTGGCGGCTACACTGATCATTACCGTGAATATCAGCCACATTTACGGTAATCCTATGCATGCATTCCGCTATGCGGTATTCCAGGTGGCGTCTATTATCACGACGACCGGGTTTGCCACGGCGGACTATGTGCAGTGGCCCATGCTGTCGCAATGTATCCTGATGGTGCTTATGATCATAGGAGCTTGCGCGTCTTCTACGGGCGGCGGTATCAAGGTATCCCGTTTCCTGATGATCATTAAAAGTATAAAAAAAGAGATTCAGCAGATGATCCATCCAAAATCAGTTAATATTATCCAGGTTAACGGCAAGAAGATGAATACGGATATCCTGAGAGGTGTTTATGTGTATCTTCTGGCTTACGCGGGCATATTTATTATATCCGTTCTGTTGGTATCGATTGATAATCTGGATTTTGGTTCCACGTTTACCTCAGTGCTGACAACCTTGAATAACGTGGGACCGGGTATCGGACTGGTAGGCCCTACCGGCAACTTCGCCGGTTTTTCAGACTTATCCAAGCTGGTGTTCTGTTTTGATATGCTGGCCGGACGTCTGGAAATCTTCCCGTTCCTGCTGCTGTTCACTGCGCCGGTCAGACGGAGCAAATTTTAGATTTTTAAGGGAGAAATTATGAAGAGAAGCAGAAAATTAATGATCGTGGCCGGGGTGATCCTGGCTGCTGCGCTGTACTATTACGTTGCACTTCCGGCAATCAATATTCATTCATCGCAGACCTGGTTTGTGCTGTTATTTTTACTTGTGGTTATTGGAGTTCTGTATATGGGACGGAAGAAGCTCCGTCCCGTTGAGATGCGGACCAATAAATTTCTGAAGGCGCTTGGAGTACTGATCCTGGCACTTGGAGTGATATATCTTGTGGGAACCCTGTTGTCCTCGCCTATTGTTAATGCGAAAAAATATCAGCAGTTGATGAAGGTGGAGGAGGGAAATTTTGCAGAGGACGTAGAAGAACTGTCTTTTGACAAGATTCCCATTCTGGATAAAGATACGGCAGAGATCCTGGGTGACCGTAAGATGGGCAGTATGGTGGACATGGTGTCGCAGTTTGACGCGGATGAGATCTACAGCCAGATCAATTACCAGGATAATCCATACCGGGTGACGCCTCTTAAATATGCCAGCCTGATCAAATGGTTTACCAATCGCTCTGAAGGAATCCCGGCTTATATCCGTATCAATATGGCTACACAGGCCACGGAGCTGGTAAAATTAGAAGAAGGAATTAAATATACCACCAGCGAGCATTTCAACCGGAATATTTACAGGCATCTCCGTTTTGCTCATCCTACGTATATCTACGGAGAGCTTAGCTTTGAGATTGATGAAGAGGGGACTCCGTACTGGATCGCCCCGGTGAAGCAGTATAACATTGGCCTGTTTGGCGGTGAAACCGTTGGAAAAGTGGTGATCTGTAATGCAGTAACCGGAGAGATGGATACTTACGAGATCGAAGATGTGCCCCAGTGGGTAGACCGGGCATATTCTGCAGACCTGCTGGTGCAGCTGTTTGACTATTATGGTACTTTAAAGCACGGTTTTCTGAACAGCATTCTGAGTCAGAAGGACTGTTTGAAAACTACGGACGGATATAATTATCTGGCGCTGGACGATGATGTGTGGATGTATACCGGCGTGACCTCTGTAAACCAGGATCAGTCTAACGTAGGATTTGTGCTGTCTAATCAACGGACTATGGAAACGAAGTATTACGAGGTGGAAGGCGCCACAGAGGCGGCTGCCATGTCTTCGGCAGAAGGCCAGGTCCAGAACCTGAAGTATACGGCTACTTTTCCGCTTTTGTTGAACATTGCGGATGAGCCTACTTATTTTATTGCACTGAAGGATGATGCGGGATTGGTCAAGAAATATGCCATGGTGAACGTCCAGAAGTATCAGATCGTAGCTATCGGAGACAGCGTCAGCCAGTGTGAAGACAACTATCTGGAGCTGCTGCTGAGCAACGGTGTGAAAGAAGCAGAGAAGGATACCAGAGAAGTAATGGAAATCAGCGGTGCAATTACGAAAGTGGCCCAGGCAGTCATCGACGGTACGTCCCATTATTATCTGATGCTGGAGGGCTCTGAAGGAATTTTCGATGTGTCGGTGGTAGATTTTATCGATGTGGTGCGCTGTGAGCCGGGCCAGAAGGTGAAACTGGAGTACAAAGAAGGCGAGAAGATCAATACAGTCATGTCGCTGGAATTTACGGGAGAATAATAGTCAGATGGAATTGAGTTTATTGCTGGCAGAACAGATCCTGGTCATCTTTCTTATGATGCTGGTGGGATATATTATTGTAAAGATCGGGTTGTTTCAGGCAAAGGACAGCAAAGTACTTTCGAATATCGTTGTTTATGTCTGTTTTCCATGTGTGATTATCACATCATTTCAGATTGAACTGACAGAGGAGACTGCAAAAGGGCTGCTGCTTGCAGTTGCAGCAGCGGCGGCAGCTCATTTATTTATGATAGCCGTTGTCTATTTGCTGGAAAAACCTCTCCGGCTGAATGGGATCGAAAAGGTGTCCATTATTTATACCAATTCCGGTTATCTGGTTATCCCGCTGGTGACGGCGGTGCTGGGGGAGGAATGGGTGTTTTATACCACCGCATTTATATTGGTTCAGAATCTGCTGATCTGGACCCATGGAGTCAGCGTACTCCGTGGACAAGGAGTCAGGGATATCCGGAAGCTTCTGACGAGTCCCAATATTATCGCGCTTGCAATTGCGGTAGGGTTGTTCGTGGCACAGATCCGTCTGCCTTCGGTTGCAATGGATTGTATGAAAAGTATGGGGAATATGGTGACGCCGGCGAGCATGCTGGTGGTGGGAATGGTGATCGGAGATATAGATCTGAAATGGGTCTTCCGGCAGAAACGGCCATATCTGATCAGTTTTATCAGGCTGGTACTGATTCCGTTCCTGGCGGCTGCCGGACTTGCGGTGGTTCGAAATATGGGACTGCATGCGGACTCGGAATATATTCTGATGATCGTGCTGATTGCAACGGCAGCCCCGGTTGCCGCGATCATTACCCAGCTTACGCAGATCTACAATGAAGATGTAAGATATGCCAGTGTGATCAATGTAATGTCTGTGGTATTTTGTGTGATTACCATGCCGCTTTCCGTTTTAATTTATGAAATGTTAGGGACGGGGAATTTTTAAAAATTCCCCGTCCCTAATTGATTTGCTGGCTATATTCATCAATCTTGTCCAGAACCCGCTGCTTTTCGGAACCTTCCAGCGGAGTGGGACAGTAGTCGTTGCGTTTGGAAGAAGTTGAGAGAGAACAAGGGATGATGCTGAGATTATCATCTGCTGTCAACTCTCCGTTTTTGAATGTAAATGTCTGTTGAAATATCATTGTATCTTTATCGGAGGGATTGGAATTTCCACCAAAACAGAAGTTTCCCAGGCTATATGCAATATATTTATCCTTATACTTTTCGATTCCCTGCAATACATGGGGGTGGTGTCCGATCACCAGGTCCGCTCCCTGGTCAACCGCGTACCGTGCCAGTTCTTTCTGAGTTTCGTTGGGGACATATTCTTTTTCCATACCCCAGTGGAAATTTACAATAATCAATTGCGCTCCGGATTTTTTCAAGGCTGCAATATTCTCCTGTACCTGCTGTTTCTTTTCGAGATGTTCCGCCAGCTCGTAGATTCCGGTCAGTCCGACTTTGATTCCTTTGATCTCCAGAATCTTTACATTTTCATAACCAAACGTGACAACGCCGGCGTTTTCTAAAGCTTCTACCGTGTCAGTATAACTTTGTTCCCCATAATCATAGCTATGGTTGTTGGCAAGATTGGCAGCCTCCACAGAACTTCCGGACAGGATAGACGCATATTCCGGGGGCGCTTTAAAGGCGAAGGTCTTATCCTTGCGGGTGGTGGATTCTGTCAAAGTTCCTTCCATATTGACGATGGACAGATCGTCTTTTTCGAGAATGGAACGTACATTCTGAAAGAAATAATCAGCGCCGCGCTGGTCATAATAAGCATTCAGGCTTGTTGCGTAAGCAAAGTTTTCATCGGTGCCCAGCGTGCAGTCGCCCATGGAACTGACCGTAATGGTGACGGGATCTTTGGAAGACGTTTCTTCCGTGTTAATGACCAAGTCCTGTACATTGACATGAGAAGTATCCACGGAGTCGGAAGCGTCCTGCTTAGACGGGGCAGCTTGGGTCTCCTGCTTCGTAGTGTCCTGGCCGGGATTATGACGGAAAGTCCGCACGGCCACTACGATGGAGACACAAAACAGAAGGCCCAGAATGCTGCTTAGAATGAGGATTAATTTTTTCTGTCGGCGTTTTTTTCTCTTTTTTCTTTGCTGTATTTCTTTAATTCTGCTCATAGTGTAAAAACAGGGCGGTCCGTTTGGAACCGCCCATACGCTCCTATATCTATTTTGATAAGCTTCTGCTGTACTGCAGGAAACGATCTTACTAGTTCAGGAAAGTGCATTCGTCATCGACAATAGCTTTCACAGCGTCTTTATCTGCGCTGATGCTTACATAAAAATCGATGTTGCGTTCTTTGGAAATATTCTTGAGCCTGTTGATGAACTGTGGAATATTCTCCATAGAAATATCTGCATGCTTCAAAATGCCGTCGATAAATACGTGTTCAATATCATTGTTGGCGCTGGACATTCCATATATAAATCCGATATATCCATCAATATTCTTAATTGCCGGGAAATCATCCATACAGATTGTGCGGATATTAAAGTCTACGCTTGCTGTGTCACGGTGCGTTTTCTTGATAAATACTACATTCCCGATGCATTCTTTCACAAGCTTGTTCGCCTGCTCGATCATCTGCTGAGTCTTCCCGGTTCCTTTAGGACCTGTTAATAAATTTACCATAGTAAACACTCTCCTTTATGTACCATATTTACTGATCTTGCATCAGTGTTCATTGCTTACGTCTATTATACACGAAAGGGGTAACCGGAACAACCTAAAAAAGTGTTTTCGACAAATTTATTAAACCCGCCTGTTTATAAGGGATTTGGAAATATTTCTTGACTTATTTTAATATACTCATTATAATGGTTAAGAAATATCAAAAAGCGGTGATGAGGAGTATTAAGAGTTCAGCGTTTTTCAGAGAGCTGCCGCCTGGTGCGAGGCAGTATCCGCGTTCTCCCAACTCGCCTCGGAGTTCTTTTGCTGAAAGTTTTTCAGTAGGCAGGAGCGGGTCTTCCCGTTACAGGAGTCATGAGTGCATACAGGTTTCTGTATGAAGAAGAGTGGTACCACGGAAAATCAGCCTTTTCGTCTCTTGGAGATGGAACGGCTTTTTATTTTTTATAGAAGAAAGGAAGGAACAGACGATGTCAAAGATACCTTATAATCATAAGGCGATTGAAAAAAAATGGCGTGAAAACTGGGAGAAGAATCCGGTAAATGTCAAGGTGGATGAGAATGGAAATCCGCGGAAGAAGTATTACTGTCTGGACATGTTCCCGTATCCGTCCGGAAACGGCCTGCATGTGGGACACTGGAGAGGATATGTAATTTCCGATGTGTGGAGCCGTTATAAACTGCAGCAGGGATATTATCTGATCCATCCCATGGGCTGGGATGCGTTCGGACTTCCGGCAGAAAACTATGCTATCAAGATGGGCGTGCATCCGGCCATTTCTACGGCAGACAATATTAAGCATATCAAGGAGCAGATCAATGAGATCGCGGCTCTCTATGACTGGGACAGAGAAGTAAATACCACAGATCCCGCATTTTATAAATGGACCCAGTGGATCTTTGTAAAAATGTTCAAAGAGGGGCTGGCATATGAGAAGGAATTCCCCATTAACTGGTGCCCGTCCTGTAAGACCGGACTTGCCAATGAAGAGGTAGTCAATGGAAAGTGTGAGCGCTGCGGCACGGAAGTGACCAAGAAGAATCTGCGCCAGTGGATGCTTCGGATCACCAAGTATGCAGACCGTCTGCTGAACGATCTGGATAAACTGGACTGGCCGGAGAAGGTAAAGAAGATGCAGGCGGACTGGATCGGAAAATCCTACGGCGCGGAGGTGGATTTCCCCATTGAAAACCGGGAAGAGAAGATCACAGTCTACACCACCAGACCGGATACTCTCCATGGAGCCACCTTTATGGTGCTGGCGCCGGAGCACGAGCTGGCCAAGAGCCTGGCCACCGATGAAACAAGAGAAGCCGTAGAGCAGTATATTCTGGATGCATCCATGAAGTCCAACGTGGACCGTATGCAGGACAAGGAGAAGACCGGTGTGTTCACCGGAAGTTACGCCATCAACCCGCTGAATGGCAAGCAGGTACCCATCTGGCTGTCGGACTATGTATTGGCAGATTACGGTACTGGAGCTATCATGTGTGTACCGGCGCACGATGACCGTGACTTCGAGTTCGCCACCAAGTTCGGTATTCCAATCATCCAGGTCATTGCCAAAGATGGTAAAGAAATCGAAAATATGACAGAAGCCTATACCGAGGCGTCCGGTGTTATGATCAATTCCGGAGAGTGGAATGGTATGGAATCTTCCGTATTGAAAAAGGAAGGTCCACATATCATTGAGAAGATGGGAATCGGACGTGCTACGGTTAACTATAAGCTGCGCGACTGGGTATTCTCCCGCCAGAGATACTGGGGAGAGCCGATTCCGATCATTCACTGCCCGCACTGTGGAAATGTTCCGGTACCGGAAGAAGAACTTCCATTACAGCTGCCGGATGTAGAATCCTATGAGCCGACCGGAACCGGTGAGTCACCTCTTGCAGGAATCGAAGATTGGGTGAATTGTACCTGTCCTGTCTGCGGACAGCCTGCGAAACGGGAGACCAACACCATGCCTCAGTGGGCGGGATCTTCCTGGTATTTCCTGCGTTATGTGGATAATCACAACGATAAAGAGCTGGTATCCAGAGAGAAAGCAGACGAGATGCTTCCGGTAGATATGTATATCGGCGGTGTAGAGCATGCGGTGCTTCACCTTTTGTATTCCCGGTTCTATACCAAATTTTTATACGATATCGGAGCGATAGATTTTGACGAGCCGTTCCAGAAACTGTTCAATCAGGGAATGATTACCGGAAAGAACGGAATTAAGATGAGTAAGTCTAAAGGAAATGTGGTATCTCCCGATGATCTGGTACGTGATTATGGATGCGATTCCCTGAGAATGTATGAGCTGTTTGTAGGACCGCCGGAGCTGGATGCGGAGTGGGACGACCGTGGAATCGACGGCGTGAACCGCTTCCTGAAGCGTCTGTGGAATCTGGTGATGGACAGCAAAGACGCAGATGTGAAGGCAACCAAAGAAATGATCAAAGAACGTCACAGACTGGTATACGATATCACCACACGTCTGGAAAGCTTCAGCCTGAATACCGCCATCTCCGGTTTCATGGAACACAACAACAAGCTGATCGAGATCGCCAAGAAAGAGGGCGGAATCGACAAGGATACACTGTCCACCATGGCAGTCCTGCTGTCGCCATTCGCACCGCACATCGCGGAGGAGATCTGGGAGCAGCTGGGACACGAAGGCAGCGTATTCAAAGCCGGATGGCCGACCTACGATGAAGAAGCCATGAAGGACGATGAGGTAGAAGTACCGGTACAGATCAACGGCAAGACCAGAGCTGTAATCTCCGTATCCGCAGACATATCCAAAGAAGACGCCATCGCCGCAGGAAAAGCAGCCGTGGCAGATAAACTGACCGGCACCATCGTAAAAGAAATCTATGTGCCGAAGAAAATCATTAACATCGTACAGAAATAAATCAAAAAGGGACAGGGCAAACAGCAAATGGGGACGTAGACTTTTGCAAAAAGTCTACGTCCCCATTTGCATGTTACCACTCCTGCCGGTCCAGATTAATGACCTGTTCGAACAGGCGGGTGATGGTTTCCCGTTCGCTGGTCTGGCCCAGGATCCACATGATCTTGGCCACGATGGATTCGGTGGTCATGTCGCCGGCCTGGAGGATTCCCGGGTATCCGCTGTATTTTTTGCCCACCTGGTAGACCTGCAGGTCGCAGCCTTCTTCCGGAACCTGGGTGGTAACAGCCAGGGTGCGCCCGGAGTCTACCCAGCCGAAAATGGCTTTTTCGAAGGAATCGTCGTACTCCGGGATTCCGCCGATGCCGAAAGTTTCCAGGATGATGGCGTCGTAACTGTCCTTCAGAAGGTCAAAGATGTCAGCCTTGACCTCGGGGGTCAGCTTCAGTACGAAGACGCGGTCGTTCAGATGGTGGTAGGTTTTCAGATCGGATTCCGCAGGGATCTGGCCGGTATAATGCCGGATGATCCGGTCGTCGTGGATGATGGCCAGAGGCGGGAAGTTCATGCTCTCGAAGGCATCAAAGCTGCGGGTCCGTTGTTTCCTTGCACGGGTACCGGCCACGGCTTTGCCGTTGAACACGATGGAGACCCGGCAGGAATGGTCATCCAGCGCATACAGAATGCTCTGGTAAATATTCAGTTTGGCGTCAGTGTAAGGATTCCCCATGGGTTTCTGAGAACCAGTCAGCACGATGGGCTTGCGTGAATCCTGAATCAGATAGGAGATGGCGGCTGCAGTATAAGCCATGGTGTCGGTCCCATGAAGGATGACAAAGCCGTCATATAGGTCATAGTGTTCCAGGATGGCCTCGCTGATCTGAATCCACTGTCTGGGGCGCATATTGGTGCTGTCGATGTTCATCAGCTGCAGCACTGTCAGGTCACATTTTTCTTCGATACCGGGAACGTTGGCTGCCAGTTCTTCCCCTGTCATAACCGGTGTCAGACCGTCTCCGCCTTCTTTGGAGGCGATAGTGCCCCCGGTAGCGATCATCAATATTTTCTTCATGCTTGATTCAACCTCTCATAAAATTGTGGATAAAAGTCCTGACCGGCTTCATAAGGCCGGACATAAAAGGACTGCAGAACCTGCATGCTGAGCGCCTTGACCGTTTCCGGTCCTTGTGCTTCCATAGCCTGGTTCTGGAGTTTTTTCAGATAATAGTGCCAGTCGGAGATATACTGTTCATATCTGGAAACATCGGGAGTATCGATCCATTTGCGGATCTTTACCTTTGTTTTGTTGGGTTTGGGACATTCGTGAATCTGGAGAAAATACTGAAAGCTGTCTCCGTCATAGCGGCGTCCCAGTGGAAAGATCCGGCAGATTCCCGGCCGCAGAGGATGAATGGAACAGCGGCCTTCCTGATTCAGGAAAGAACAGGATTCTTCTGGTTCATTCATTTTAAGATGGGGCAGGATAATTCCGTCCACCACGCCCAGTTCCAGATGAAGGGAGAGAAGTTCTTCAAAGGATTTTCCAAGGCCTGTGCAAATGCGGTGAAGATCCAGAGGGTCCAGTACAATAGAATCCCCCATGCCGCGGCAGCAGGAAGAGCAGCCTTTGCAGCCTCCGCAGTCAGCTTTTACCATGTCGTTCACCCGGTAGAATCTGCCGTCTGATACCTGGTCAAAATCAATTTCTCTGAGCATATGTGTCTCTCCTTTAATTTTTCCATTGTAATATCTCTTGATAGCTAAGAAGATTATAGTGTAAGATAGATTCAGATGTAAAGTAGGAAGGATTTGTTTTTATGAAATTTTTTCATCTGTCAGATCTGCATATCGGAAAGCATCTGCATCGTTACAATCTGCGGGAAGATCAGGAAGCGGTCCTTTCACAGGTTGTGGATTATGCTCAGAAGCTGCATCCGGATGCAATCGTGATCGCCGGGGATATCTATGATAAGACGGTGCCGTCCGGGGAAGCGGTGACGGTGTTTGATGAATTTCTGACCGCCCTGTCCCGGATCCGTCCGGCGATTCCGGTGCTGATCATCAGCGGCAATCATGATTCGGCGGAGAGACTCCAGTATGCGTCTTCGCTGCTGCGGGGACAGCAGATTTATCTGGCTGGAATGCCGCCCAGGACGCCCCGGGACCGGATTGACAAAGTGACGTTTACGGATGAGTATGGAAAAGTAGATTTTTATCTGTTGCCTTTTGTAAAACCATCGCATGTAAGGGGTGTATTTCCGGAGGAGGAGATCCGGACTTATACAGAGATGGTGGAGAAACTATTAGATAGAGAAAAGATTGATTATAAGAATAAAAGAAATGTATTAGTGTCACACCAGTTCTATGCTGGTGATGGGGAGCCCCAGACCTGTGATTCCGAGACGCCGTCGGTGGGCGGACTGGACCGGGTGGATGCAGGTGTGACAGAAGGATTTGATTATGTGGCGCTTGGTCATCTGCACGGGGCCCAGCGGGCCGGAAAAGGACAAGCCTGGTATTGTGGAACGCTTCTGAAATATTCGGTCAGCGAAGCCCGGCAAACAAAGGCGCTCCAGGTGGTTACCCTGGAAGAAAAGGGAAGCGTACCGGTGATCCAGCGGCTGGAGCTTCATCCTTTAAGAGATGTAAAAGCAAAAGAAGGTACATTGGCGGAGCTTCTGGAAGCGGGGCTGTCCGGAGTGGATCCGGATTACGTCAGCATTACGCTGAAGGATGAGACTGAGCTCTATAAACCAAAGGAACAGCTGGAACAGATCTTCTCTCATATTCTGGAGATCCGGATTGATAATTCAAGAACTCGCCGTCAGATGGAAGACTGGGATGAACAGCCATCAGCCCGGAATCCGGTGGAAGCCTTCGCGGCTTTCTATGAGGAAATGCAGGGAAGAGAGATGGAGGAAGAGGAGATCCGGCTGATACAGCAGATATTTGATTCGGTGAAGGGAGAGTAGAATTTGAGACCACTTCGACTAGAGATGTCGGCCTTCGGATCTTATGCCGGACGGACCGTCATCGATTTTTCAGATATAGAGGGAGGGCTATTTCTGATCACCGGTGATACCGGCGCAGGAAAGACTACCCTATTTGACGCCATTACCTATGCATTGTATGACAGGACCAGCGGAGGCAGACGGGACGCTAGTATGATGCGAAGCCAGTATGCTTCCGGAGAAGCGCAGACCTATGTGGCCTATACCTTTTCCTGCCAGGACCGCGTTTATTCGATCCGGCGTAATCCGGAGTATCTTCGGCCCGGCAGACGAAAGAAACGGGACGGGAAGATTCCGTGGGTGAAGGAAGGGGCCGCAGTGGAGCTGACGCTGCCGGACGGTCAGGTGTTCCGTGGAAAAAAACGAGAGACGGACCAGAAGATTGTGGAGATCTTAGGTCTGGATGCTGATCAGTTTACCCAGACGGTCATGATTGCCCAGGGAGATTTTCTGAAGCTGCTTCACGCGGAATCCAGAGATCGCAAGAAAATCTTTTCTAAAATCTTTGAGACCGGAATCTGCGGCAGGATGCAGGAGGAACTAAAACAGCGGACCGGCCGGATGTATACGGAGCTGGAAGAAAATCAGAGAAACCGGAAACGGGAGATGGAGCAGGTAGAGCTGATGGAACCATCCGTGTACCGGGAACGGTGGGAGACGCTTTTGCAAATGGAGATTCCTTCTGGCGAGGAAGTGCAGGAATTGCTGCATGCCATCCTGGAAGATGGAGAAAAACTGGAAGAACAAATATCAAAAGAATTAAAAACACTGCAAAAAAAACAAAAAAGTTTATCAAAAGAGAAAAATCTGGCTGAAACGGTAAATGCTTTGTTTCAATCCTATGAGGCGGCCGTGAAGAAACTGGAGGAACTGTCGGCTCGGAAGAACGAATGGGAGCAGCAAAAACACCGGGTCATCCGTGCAAAACGTGCGGCTTATGTTAAGACAGCGGAGCAGCTGGTAAATCAGCTGGAGGAACGGTACCGCAGTTATGAAAAGAGTCTGGAAGAAGCCGGAACTGAAATGAAACGGCAGACAGAACAAGTCGGCAGGGCGGAACAGGATCACATCAAAGCCAAGGAACAGAAAGAGAAAATTGATCAGGAATGTACGGATAAAATTGTAAATCTGAAGCAGTTGCTTCCGTTGTATGAAGAGCTGAACCGGCTGCAGCTGCAGCTGCGGCAGCAAAAAGCCGACGGACAGAAGGCCCGGCTTGCGCTGGAGCGGCTGAAGACAGAAGAGGAACAAGGAAAGAAACAGATGGATATCCTGCGCCGGAAGCAGGAATCCTGTCTGGAGCTGGCGGTAAAGCAGGAGAGTCTGACAGCCCACAGGCAGAAGATTACGGAACAGATCCGGAAACTGGAAGAGCTGAAAGATCGTCTGGCAGGGCTTCAGGAACTGGAACAGACCTGCAGGCAGGCCAAAGAAAAGACGGATGCGGCCACCGTTCACTATCAACAGACTATACAGATCTATGAACGGTTGTACCGGCAGTTTCTGGACGGGCAGGCTGGATTCCTTGCAGAAACTCTGAAGGAAGGAGAGCCCTGCCCGGTTTGCGGCTCCATCCATCACCCCCGGCCCTGTGTACTGGCGGAGCAGGCGCCATCCCAGCAACAGGTGGAAGCGGCCAGAAAAGAGAGGGATCTTGCAGAGGAGGTAAGGGGGGAGCAGGCCGTTCTATATCAACAAGTATGTACCCGGTATGAAGCGGAGCTTGAACAATGGAACCAGATCTGTGAGCAGATGGGAATGGAATCTGTGATCCGGCCGGATACAGATTCCCGGATTGAGGAAGCGGTCAAAGATAGTAAGAAGCAGCAGGAAACGGCGGCTGCCCAATTACAAAACATAGAGGCGGCTGCAGGACGTCTGCCGTCACTGCGGGAACAGGAGCGCCGGCAGAGAGAACGGCTGGAAAAATTGGAAACAGAGATCCGGACACAGAGCCAGACCTGCGAAGCTTTGAACATTGCGTGCGCAGAGACGGAAGTGCAGGTGCAAAGCAGCCAGAAACGGCTTCCGAATATGTCGAAGGAAGAGACGCAGAACCGGCTTCTTAGGCTGGAACAGACGGTCCGGACGGCAGGAGAGAATCTGGAGCGGGCAGCAAGAAACGAAAGACAGGCGCTGGAAGCCTATCACAGTATAACAGGACGGATCCGGCGTCTGAAGGAGGAACTGAAACAGACGGAACAGGAGATCGGGATTCACAGCCGGGAATATGAGGAAATCCGTAAAAAATACGGGTTTGAGAGTGTAGAGGATTACTGGAACGCCTGTATGGAGCCGGAGCAGCTGCAGAAGCTGGAAGAAGAGCTTCAGTCCAATCTGGCAGATTATAGGGAGACAGAAGGACGGAAACGCAGCCTGGAAGAGCAGCTGGAAGGAAAAGAACGCACAGATGTGAGAGGTCTGGAAGCGGAGATCCGGAATCTGGAACAGACCTATGGACGGGAAAATGCCCGATATCTGGAAGTGTACCGTAAAAATCGAAGGAACCGGGAAGCAGAAAAGCTTCTGAAGGCCTATGAGGGACAGGACCGGGAACTGCAGCGGCAGTATGAGAGGCTGAGCCGGCTGAGCAAAACAGCCAATGGGGCATTGAGCGGATCGGTGAAGCTGGACTTCGAAACTTATGTTCAGCGCCAGTATTTCCGCCAGATCATCCATGCGGCAAACCGCCGTCTGCTTCAGATGACCGGGGGAGAATTCCTGCTTAAGTGCCGGGATCTTGGAAAGCTGGGAAGCCAGGGACAATCGGGGTTGGATCTGGACGTCTGTCATCTGGTAAACAACTCCGTACGGGATGTGAGAACACTGTCCGGCGGAGAATCCTTCATGGCGTCCCTGTCCATGGCTCTTGGCCTGTCGGATATTGTCCAGCACACCGCGGGAGCCGTTCACATGGATACCATGTTTGTAGATGAAGGATTCGGAGCTCTGGATGATGAGGCCAGAGAACAGGCCATCCGGATTCTGACAGATCTGGCCGGGGAACGGCGGTTAGTGGGAATCATTTCCCATGTCAATGAACTGAAAGAACAGATCGACCGGAAACTGGTGGTCATAAAGACCGACCACGGCAGTCAGGCCGGCTGGGAAAGATAAAAGGAGGAAGCAGAGATGAAGTACGATTATCTAATTGTGGGCGCAGGCCTGTTCGGAGCAATTTTTGCATATGAAGCAAAGAAAGCAGGAAAGCAGGTGCTGGTGATTGACCGGCGGGAACACGTAGGAGGCAATATTTATACAAAAGAGGTGGAAGGTATCCAGGTACATGAGTACGGAGCCCATATCTTCCACACTTCTGATCGGGAAGTATGGGAATACATCCAGCAATTTGCGGAATTATAACGCTAGACCAACAGTCCGGTGGCGCGGTATAAAGACGAACTCTACAATCTGCCGTTCAATATGAACACTTTCAGTAAGATGTGGGGCGTGCGTACACCGGAAGAGGCAAAAGCCATGATTGAAAAACAGAAGCAGGAGGCAGGCATCGGGGAACCGAAGAACCTGGAAGAACAGGCGCTGTCCCTGGTGGGGCGCGATATTTATGAGAAGCTGGTAAAAGGCTACACGGAGAAGCAGTGGGGGCGGCGCGCCACAGAACTTCCCAGTTTCATTATCCGCCGTCTTCCGGTGCGGTTTGTATACGATAATAATTATTTCAATGATAAATATCAGGGAATTCCCATCGGCGGATATACGCAGATCATCGAAAAGATGCTGGATGGAATCGAAGTGCGGCTGGGGGTTGATTTCCTGAAAAACAAAGAGGCGCTGGCTGCTGAAGCGGAGAATATCGTGTTCACCGGGATGATTGATGCTTATTATGATTATTGTTACGGAGAACTGGAATACCGAAGCCTCCGGTTTGAGACGGAGATACTGGATCTGGAGAATTATCAGGGAAATGCAGTTGTTAATTATACCGAATACGAGATTCCTTATACCCGGATCATCGAACACAAACATTTCGAATACGGGTGCCAGGGAGGATATGGAGGTTCCGGAAGCGGAGTTTCGGAGAAAACGGTGATTACCCGGGAATATCCGGCGTCCTGGAGCCGGGGAGACGAGCCTTATTATCCGATGAACGATGAAAAGAACAATGCCCTGTATGAGAGATACCGGGAACTGGCAGACAAAGAAGAACATGTGATCTTCGGCGGACGGCTTGGAATGTACCGGTATTATGATATGCATCAGGTGGTGGCAGAAGCCTTGAAGTGTGTAAGACAGGCGTTATAAATACTGTGAATTTAGCAAAAAAAGGTCTGGAAGATGTTGTGTGATCTTCCAGACCTCTTTCAATCTTATTGATTCTGGTAAGCAAGAGCTGCTTCGATAAATCCCCGGAACAAAGGATGCGGCCGGTTGGGCCTGGATTTCAGTTCCGGGTGTGCCTGAGTGGCCAGGAACCAGGGATGCTCCGGAATTTCGATCATCTCCACGATCCGTCCGTCCGGAGATAACCCGGAGAGTTTCATGCCGTGTGCTGTCAGCGCTTCCCGGTAGTCGTTGTTGACTTCATAACGGTGGCGGTGACGTTCCTGGATTTCTTTCTTCCCGTACAGGCGGTAAGCCAGGGAGTCCGGATCCAGGATACAGGGATAGGATCCCAGCCGTAAGGTTCCGCCGATATCTTCCACACCAATCTGGTCCGGCATGATGTGGATTACAGGATGAGTAGTGTCCGGTTTCAGTTCGGCGCTGTGAGCGTCATGATAGCCGATCACATCTCTGGCAAATTCCACGATGGACAGCTGCATACCAAGACAGAGTCCCAGGAACGGAACATTATGCGTTCTTGCGTAGCGGATGGCTTCAATCTTTCCTTCAATCCCCCGGTGGCCGAAGCCTCCGGGAACCAGAATGCCGCTTACATCTCCCAGCAGATCGTTCACGTTATCAGAAGTAACAGTCTCAGAGTCGATCCACTTGATGTTTACGGTGGCCCGGCTGAAGATACCACCGTGTTTTAAAGCTTCTACGACACTGATATAAGCATCGTGGAGCTGAATATATTTTCCTACCAGAGCTACGGTAACCTGGGTATTGGGATGCTTCAGATAATCCACCATCTCGGTCCAGTCTTTCAGGTCCGGTTTTGGACAGTCCAGATGGAGACATTCGCAGACTACGCCGGCCAGGTTCTCTTTTTCCATGGCAAGCGGGGCTTCGTACAGATATTCTACATCCAGGTTTTGCAGGACATGACTGGCAGGTACGTTGCAGAACAGGGCAATCTTATCCTTGATTCCTGCATCCAGAGGATATTCGGAACGGCAGACCAGAATATCCGGCTGGATTCCCATTCCCTGGAGATCTTTTACACTTGCCTGGGTAGGTTTGGTCTTCATTTCCTGGGATGCCTTCAGATAAGGAATCAGAGTAACGTGGATCAGGATCACATTTTCCCGCCCTTTCTCGTGTTGAAACTGCCGGATGGCCTCCAGGAAAGGCTGGCTTTCAATATCGCCTACGGTTCCGCCTACTTCGATAATGGCTATTTCCGTATTTGATGCGGCGGGATTGCGGTAGAACCGGCCTTTGATCTCATTGGTGATATGCGGGATAACCTGTACGGTTCCTCCTCCGAAATCGCCCCGCCGTTCTTTTTGCAGGACGGACCAATAGATCTTGCCGGTGGTTACATTGGAGTTTTTAGTCAGGCTTTCATCGATGAAGCGCTCATAATGTCCCAGATCCAGATCTGTCTCGGCTCCATCATCGGTGACGAAGACTTCTCCGTGCTGGAC
>CASEIR010000103.1 GCA_949287925.1 uncultured Lachnospiraceae bacterium | reverse complement strand
GATTCCACGCAGGTCTTCTGCAGCAATGGTAATATCTGCGATCTCCCGGGCAAGTTCCGCCCCGTCACTGATCGCAATTCCTGCATCTGCAGCTGAAAGTGCCGGCGAATCATTGATCCCGTCTCCGATCATCACGACTTTTCTCCCCGCAGCTTTTTCTTTTTCAATATATGCTGCTTTATCTTCCGGAAGCACCTCTGCGTAATACTCGTCCACACCTACGCGCCCTGCAATGGAAGCAGCGGTACGTTCACTGTCTCCAGTCATCATGACAATTTTAGAGATTCCTTCTGCCCGCAGCATTTCCACCATATCTTTTGCTTCTTCTCTGAGCGGATCTTCAATACAGATCACCGCAGTCAGTTCTCCATCAATGGCAAGATACAGATGGGAATATTCCTCCGGAAGCGTATCAAACTTCTCCTGGTATTCCTCTCGAATTGTACATTTTTCATCTTCAAAAACAAAATGACTGCTTCCGATCACAGCTTTCTTTCCGTCAATATAAGAGGAAATCCCATGTGCTACGATATATTCTACTTTAGAGTGCATTTCCTCATGATACAGTTTTCTTCTTCTGGCAGCATCTACAACTGCCTTCGCCACGGAATGGGGAAAATGTTCTTCCAGACAGGCAGCAATACGGAGAGCTTCCGGTTCCGGATAATCACCAAATACAACAATCTGTTTTACCGTTGGTTTTGCCTTTGTCAGTGTTCCGGTCTTATCAAATACAATCGTGTCTGCTTCAGCCACTGCTTCCAGATACTTTCCGCCTTTCACGGTAATTCCAAGCTGTCCTGCCTGCCGGATGGCGGAAAGAACGGCAATCGGCATGGCCAGTTTCAACGCGCAGGAGAAATCAACCATAAGAACCGAGAGCGCTTTTGTTACATTTCGGGTCAGCATTCCCACGATACCTGTTCCCAGAAGCGTATAGGGAACCAGGCGGTCCGCCAGATGTTCCGCTTTGCTTTCCAGTGCGGATTTCAGTTTTTCCGAATCTTCAATCATAGTCACGATCTTCTCATATCTTGTAGAACCCGATACAGCTCTGACTAAAATTTCCAGTTCACCTTCTTCCATGACCGTTCCGGCAAACACAGACTGTCCTTTCGTTCTTCGTACCGGAAGGGATTCTCCTGTTAAGGACGCCTGATTGACCATTCCCTCTCCTGCGGATACCTCTCCATCAAAAGGAATCACATTTCCCATATGTATCACAACCCTATCTCCCGGCATAATATCCGAAGACGGAACAAGGATTTCCTGCTCTCCTCTTTTCAGCCATACTTTCTGCACATTCAACGACATACTGCGGGCAAGATCCCCGACAGATTTCTTATGTGTCCACTCCTCCAGAAGTTCTCCGATTCCCAGAAGAAACATGACAGAACCTGCAGTACTAAAGTCCCCGCGCAGCACGGATACTCCGATTGCGGTGGCGTCTAATACCGGAAGTTCAATCTTCCCTTTCGCCAGGCACCGGATCCCCTTTCCAATATATTGGACAGCCTTAAAAGTAAGCCATAGTTTTCTTATTGGATTTGGAAGAATCAGTTTTCCTCCGTAATGAAGGAGTACTTTTGCGATCAGCTTTTCTCTGTATGCAGAATTTAAAGCACGCCCTGAGCTTGATAGTACATTTTCCGGCACATCTTTTTTCTCAAAACGAAACTTTCTTAATCTGTCAATCAGTTCTTCCCGATCTCCTGTATAGTAGATCACAGCGTCAGCGGTGCGCTCATATACTTTGACACTGGTAATATCTTTCTGTTTTTCAAGAGTCCAGCAAAGAATATCCGCCTCCGCACATGTCATCCTGTTTCGGACAACATGGATGCGGAGACGGCCTTTCACTTCATGTTTAATAATAAACTTCATTCTTATTCCTGTTCGTTCTCTTCCTGCTCTGACGCACCATCTTCCTGAAGAGCATCCTCCTGTACCTGCTGCGCTTCCTCAGCCTCACGCTTCTCATTGATCTGCTGCGCCTCAGCAAGAATGTCTTCTGCATTCTCCTGTATAACAGTAGCTGTCTTCATTACACAGTCTTTTGCCCGCAATGCTGCTGCTGTACAATTTGTGTATACTTTCTTTGCATCTTTGCTGGAAAGAACTTTTACTCCTGCCGTTCCGAACAGAACGCCTCCTATAAAACATCCGATTTTTTTTAATGCAGATTCACTTAACATGATATATCCCTCCTACTGATTATTTGTGTTTGTAGCCTGTATAGAATAACATCAAAAAGCAAAAGACAGATGCCCATGCCCAGAATTTGTGTTGTTTCACTATTGTATCCCTTCCTTCTATAAGACTTTTTATTAAAATAGCAAGTTTGAATTAAGATAGTCAATTCTAACAGTTCTTGTTGAGAAATTTAGTCATTTTCTTCTACTTGTACACAATTTGCCGGCTGAGTACCCCGATTTTCTCCAGCTCCTTTACCAGACGGTAAACCGTTGCCATACCAATACTATGATCCAGCTTTGATGCCTGGACATAAATTTCTTTGCAGCTGGAACACCTGTTTTCCAGGATAATATCTAAGATCATCTTCCGTTGTTTTGTTATCCTGCAGCCGTTTTCTTTTAATTTTTCTATTATTTTTTCTTTTTCGCCATTCATCCCAAACTTCTCCATTCATCCATATTCACTGGTTTAACAGATGTCTAAAATATCTGATTTTGAACAGAGTCAACGGAAAATCCTTCTTTTTCCACTGCAGCAATCAAAACATCGTCTTCTACTTCACGATCAAGCGAGACTTCTGCCCATCCTTTTGCAAGATTTACTTTGGCAAAGACCCCATCAATCTGATTCAAACTGTCTGTCACACTTTGAGCGCAATGTTCACAGTGCATTCCTGAAATAACCATGGTTTTCTTCGCAATGATGGGTCCTGACAGCTTTTTTCTTTTCCTTTTTCGTTGGTTAGAACAGCTTCCTCCTGCCGGACATCCCACGCATTTCACTCCATTTCTTTTCGCCCTGATCAGATACACTGCTGCTCCCCCGATCAAAACAACCAGGATAAGTACCGCGATCACATCTGCCATGTTCAAATCACATCCTTTCTCTAACAAAAACGGCGGACAAAGTTACTCTCCTCTGCCCGCCGTATGCTTATGATTATTTCTCTCTTATGATCGAACAGAATGCAAACTGTATTCTGAAGCAAATTCTTTATCAGACTTGCGGATCCTCCAAAGAATGATTAATGCAAAAGCGATGACTGCGATCAGTCCCGGTACAAAGGCAGTGCCAAGAGATCCCGTGGTGATCAGTGTACCGATCTGGTATACCGCAAAAGCTACTGTATAACCTGTTGCCAGCTGGAGACAGATTCCTCCAAGCAGCCATTTTCCACTCTTCATCTCCGAATTCATTGCTCCAAGAGCTGCGAAACAAGGAGGTGTATAAAGATTAAACATCAGATAAGCCAGCGCTGCCGCCTTTGTAAGTCCCATAACAGTAGCAACTTCGCTTCCACTTCCAACCAGAGCCAGTTCATCCGTGTCGATCAGGTTCGTGACGCCATAAACCACTGCCAGAGTTCCTACTACGTTTTCTTTTGCAATGAATCCTGTCACTGCCGCCGCCGCAAGCTGCCATACGCCAAATCCCAGCGGAATAAACAGGAACGCGAACGGATGAGCGATGGAAGCCAGGATCGATGTCCCTTCTGCACCTTCTTCCACCAGCTGGAACTGCCAGTTGAAGCTCTGCATAATCTGTACGATCGTATTGCATACCAGAATGATCGTCCCTGCTTTCACGATATAGGCCTTGCCCCGTTCCAGCATAGAACCGCAGGCTCTTTTTAAGCTTGGAACTTTGTATTCCGGAAGTTCAATGATAAAGAATGATTTTCTGTATTTCTGTCCTGTAATTTTCTTTACCAGCAGCGCCCCCAGCAGAACCAGAAGAATTCCCACCAGGTACATGGTCGCGGAAACCCACCATGCATCCGCAAAGAATGCTCCGGCAAACAATGCGATTACCGGAATTTTTGCTCCGCATGGCATAAACGGCGTGAGCATCGCTGTGGTACGCCGCTCTCTTTCATTGCGGATCGTACGACACGCCATGACCCCCGGAATCGCGCACCCGGTACCGATGACCATCGGGATTACAGATTTACCGGAAAGCCCTACTCTCTTAAAGATCGGATCCAATACCACTGTAGCTCTCGCCATATATCCGCAGTCTTCCAGCAGCGCGATCAGGAAATACATAACCATAACAAGCGGAAGGAACCCGATAACCGCTCCGACGCCGCCGATAATACCGTCCACGAGGAGCGCATACAATAGCGGATTTGCATTCTCCATCAGTCCGCCGACCCAGCCCTGGAACGTCTCGATCCATGCCACCAGCCAGTCTGCGATCCAGGTTCCCAGAGTCGTCTGAGATATGTAGAATACAAGAAAGATAACAGCAGCAAAGATCGGAATACCGATGATCTTATGTGTGATAATACTGTCGATCTTATCCTGCACGTTTTTATCTTTTGTAAAAACCTTTCTTTTTTCTACTTGTTTCACAATACCATTTACAAATTCAAAACGTTTCCGGTCAGCAGCCTCTACTGCCGCTTTATCTTTCAGATCAATATCCGCCTGCATATAAGGTGCTTCCTGCCCTTTTCCGTTTAATTCGGCTGCAGCGTGAACAGCCTCTTTAAGTCCTTCATGACCAGAAGATGTAGAAACTGTTTTTATGACCGGACACCCCAGCTTTTCAGACAGAAGTTTTTCATCGATCTGAGTCTTCTTTTTTTCCACAAGATCGCTCTTATTCAACGCAACAATCACTGGAATACCAAGCTCAAGAAGCTGTGTTGTAAAAAACAGACTCCTGCTCAGATTCGTGGCGTCCACGATATTAATAATGGCATCCGGATTCTCATTCTTAACATATCCGCTGGTAATGCTTTCTTCCGATGTGAAAGGAGACATGGAATAAGCGCCCGGCAGATCCACCGCGATTAATTCTTCTGTTCCATTGTAGTATCCTTTCCTGATCGGACTTTCCTTTCTTTCGACCGTAACGCCTGCCCAGTTTCCGACACGTTCATTCCTGCCGGTCAGGGCATTATACATGGTCGTCTTTCCACTGTTTGGATTCCCTGCAAAAGCAACCCTCATAATTTTCCTCCTTCTTGTTGCACATTATTATATGTATCTAATTTAGATTAGCACACACTAACGCGCGTGCAAAAAAATAGTGATTCCACTATTTTTTATATTGAAATAGCTTTCGCCAGATCAGTGTCCATATTATAACGGCCATCCTTGATAGAGACTACACAGCCGCCTTTCAAATGGGAGATCACTGTAATCGGCTCACCGCTATAACAACCCAAAGAAAACAAAAAAGCGTTCAATTCTTCATCATCTGTCAAAATTTCCTTAACGATATATTCCTTCCCTTCTTCGGCTTCCAGTAAATTCATAATTTATCACTCCTTGTGACGATCATTATAAATAAATCTAATTTATTCATATCCAATCGATATTATTTCTCATCTGCACATCGTAAGTATATTCTTATCAAAGTAAGTTGTCAATAACTTTTTCACACCAACCCAAACTTTTTAAATATCTCTGGCTGAATCCTGCGAATCATGATACAATAAATATACAGTTTCTATTCTATAAATATCAGATATGAGAAGAGGTAATACTATGCATATGAACCCATCCGGTGAAAACTATCTGGAAACCATCCTGATTCTAAGTAAAAAACGCCCAGTTGTACGTTCTGTTGACATCGCGACAGAATTAGATTATAAAAAGCCCAGTGTAAGTGTGGCAATGAAGAAATTACGTACGAGCGGGCATATTACCGTGTCTCCTGAAGGGTACATCCAGTTAACCGAATCCGGGAAAGAAATTGCAAACCAGATTTATGAGCGACATCTTCTCTTTTCTTCCTGGCTGGAACGTCTGGGAGTTGACCCCAAAATTGCAGCACAAGACGCATGCCGGATCGAACATGTTATCAGTTCCGAAAGCTTTGAAGCTATTAAAAAGCACATCAAATACCATACTGATTAATAAGAAAAGTATGTAATGAAACCGGGAGTTGTCAAATAAGACAGCTCCCGGTTTCATTACATACAGACACTCCCGAGTATTTCCTGTAATGCGTTTTTACTGCTGGTGTGGCACCTTACTACATCGGCATTACATCGCTCTGCTTCTTCTACTGCGCATCGAACCATTTTATGAGAAACCGTATTTGTAAAGAGTACGATCAGATCCGGATTACCAATCTGTTTGCTCAAAGTTGCAGTCATCTGAGTAAATACTTTTGCTTTGCAATTGAAACTTTTACAGATTTGCTTGTACTGACACACCATCCTGTCATGACCACCTATGATAACAACGCTCATATCAAACCTCCAATTCACAAAAGATTAATTATCGGAAAGCTGCTATCCACGATTACAATCTTAGACTTTAGACAACAGCTTTCCTAATAACCTAACCGGCCAGCATCTCTCCCAATGTTCTACAAGACAAAATTCCTTCGTCATCAGGCATTTCATTACAGATCACACTTTCACAAGCGAATACAGCGCCCGCTTGTTTACAATTCGTCTCCCATTCTCTCATCCACTCTCCGTCTCCCCATCCATAGGATCCAAACAAAGCAATCTTTTTTTCTGACAGTTTCGGTTCACAGGAAGAAAACATAGGCTCAAATTCACTTTCTTCAAGCACTTCATCTCCCATAGCCGGGCAGCCAAATGCAATCGCATCATAAACATCTATCTTTGAATCATCAAATTCTGCAGAAGTAAACAAATCAGCTTCAGCGCCTTTGCCTTTTGCTCCTTCCAGAACTGCATTTGCCATAGCCTCCGTATTTCCTGTTCCACTCCAATAAACTACTGCAATTTTACTCATTGCTGCTACCATCCTTCTTTATAGATAATATTTAACTACTCACTGCAAGCCTTTTTGGACGATATACACAAATCAATACTCTATGCTTTGACATATGGACCGGGAGGACTCGGATCCCTTTTGGCACTAATTTTTGATTTATGCTCCTTATCTCATGAATTACCGTTTGTTTGGAACTGTATAAACAGGAAAACAGATTTGCTGTTTTTAAATTTGCCAAAGTAGGAGAACAATACCTCACAATCATTTCGTCTGACATCTTTTCTGCGCTCCTTGTGAAATAGTTACAACATAATCAGAATATTATTAGTTATAGCTAACTGTCATTTAAAAATTTTTGCTTTTCCATTTTCTCAAAAACTTACGGCATAACGACTTGACCAAAACACAAAGCCCGAATATCGCTGCCGAAACCAATACTGCATAGACAACATGTACCAATACCAGAATCGCATCATTACTCATATACACCTTCTCCAAAAATATCGTTTCGTAGTTAGTTGTCACTAACTTTAGTTTACTTTAAGATTATATTTTTGTCAAGTGATAAAAATCTCTGGGATACTTTTTGCGCTATTCTACAATGTTCATCCTTACTCTCACTCCTTTTTATAATTTAAGATGTATCATCTTTACCATTTTGAATTGATCAGAAACCGCCATACTGACCTTTGTGGACAGCTTTAAACCGTTTTTAGGGATGTAACGATAGTATGGTTCATCACTAACTACTTTCGCATTACCCCCGATTTTTGCTGCCAGTTCTTTTGCTGAATCCACATAAAAGAACATCTGCGCATCGGCATGGCCGACCTGCTTCATGTACTTCTTTTGCATCATAGCCATGCCTTTTTTGTTCACGGTGTCAAAAACAATTTCCATATTTCCAAATTGCCCAATCGTACGCAGAAGGGTAATGACTTCATTTTCCTCAAAATAATGCAATAATCCACCTGCAGTAACGAGAATAGGAGCATCGGGAAATTCCGTACGAACTTGTCTGATCCAGTCTTCGGAAAAGGCATCTCCGGCAAAATAGGTTTCTCGTTCCGATTCCGGGAGCAGTTCCCGCCGGTAGTCAATGACGTGTGGCAAATCAACAGCATACCAGCGTGTCTTTCCGTTATCACAGCGATAATAGGTTGTTTCCAGGCCACAGCCCAGCTGAACAATCACACCGTTTGGCCTTCGTTCCAGAAAAGACCGAATAAACCGATCCATATTGGCAGACCGTGAAGCAGAGGCCAAGAGGGTATACTGGGTCTGCTTTTTTTGCTCAATCAAGTCCGAGGGCAGCTTATTTTTCAATTCCAATACTTTTTTATCATATAAAATTTGCGGGCAGTGATCACTGGCATAGATTCTGCCCAGCATAGGAACAAATAAAGTATCCTCCACAACACCTAATTTCTGCATAACCATTTCTCCTTTATGGTGAGATTATTTCCGGCCTACCAGGAGTCTGGAAGACCCCAGCATCATCATGGCTGCCCGGCGATGGGAACCAAAAGCTTCCTGTGCAGTATCAATGAGACGAACATCCTGATACCCCATATCCCGCAACTTCTGCGCAAAACCTTCCATATCACCATACAGCTTTGGCTTCATATCATCGTTGAGTGCAAAGACGCCGCCTTTTTTCAATACCCGCAGGCTTTCCAGCAGCAGTTTCTGCATATCAGCACCCATAACATTGTGATAGACA
>CASEIR010000102.1 GCA_949287925.1 uncultured Lachnospiraceae bacterium | reverse complement strand
TTTTCTTCGCAGTCCATCTGGGAAGTTATTTTGTCATGTCTAATTTTGATGTCACCTGCTTCTCATCTTAGGAATCCTGCATTGCAGGATTCCTACCGCATTTTTAATCAGGATTGCGACCTTGTTTCGCAATTACCTAATAATTGTTTCGAATCAATCCTGCATTAGTATAGGAGCAAAATTAGTGATTTTGTATTCTTTTTTGTTCAAAAAAACTGTTAAAATGTTGGGAAATATAGAAATGCAATCGTCAAGTGCGTTTTTTCAAGGTTTGGTTGCTGGCTTGCAACTGGAATACATGATAGAATCAGGCTATCAAATGAAAGGCGGTATTCCTTATGATATTATCGGAAAAGATTGTGGCTTTGAGAAAACGGATGGGATGGTCCCAGGAAGAGCTTGCGGAGCAGCTCCATGTTTCCAGGCAGTCCATTTCGAAATGGGAGCTGGGAGCGACGGTCCCGGATCTGGATAAAATATTAAAGATGAGCGCTTTGTTTGGCGTTACAACGGATTATCTTCTGAAAGATGAATTGGAAGATGTGACATTTTCAGAGACAAAAGAAGAACAGGAAGGTCTTGTGGTGACGGCGGAGGAAGCCGGGGCGTATCTGACACGGGTACAGGAGCTTTCAGGGAAAATGGCAGCAGCGGTATCCATGTTTATCCTGTCTCCGGTATGCGCAATACTGTTGTATGCAGGCTTTCTTAATGGAATGATTTCGAAAACGGCTGCCGAGGGATTCGGCGTGGCGGTGCTGCTGGCGATTGTGGCGGCAGGAGTAGGAATCTGTGTCAGCGTGGCATTCCAGTTGAATAGGTATGACTATCTGGAAGAAGAGGAATTTACACTTGCGTATGGAGTAGAAGGGATTGTGGCGCGGAGAAAAGATAACTATGAAGCCCGGTTCCGTCTCTATGTGGTGATTGGCGTCATCTGCTGTATCACGGGCGTGATCCCGCTGGTACTGGGTACTGCGTTTGCGGTGCCAGAGTCTGTACAAGTGCTGCTGGGTGCGCTGCTTCTGGTATTTATCTCAGCCGGAGTCCACCTGTTTGTGCGGGGCGGAATGGTATGGGACAGTTTTCAGAAGATTTTGCAGCTGGAGGATTACCAGAAAGAAAAGAAGCGGATTGCAAAAAAGCTGTCTTATTTCCCGGGAAGCTACTGGCTGCTGATGACAGCCATCTATCTGGGGGCCAGTTTTGTAACGAACGCCTGGGACAGAACATGGATCATCTGGCCTGTTGCGGGAGTACTGTTCGCTGCATTTTATCATATATTGAGCGAAATAGTTAAAGCCCGGGGAAATGGTGATGTTAAGAAATAAATTGCTTTTTGGGAATGAATGGTTTAAAATTGTTGTGAAAATTTTCGGAATGCTATTAAAAATGAGAAACGGATCATGAATTCTAACACGGTCCGACGAGGGAAGGAGTTTTTATGACAATGGGAACCAAAAAAAGAACGAAGCTGGAACTGGTACTGATGGCATTGGTACTGTTCTCTATCGTCCGTCAGTTTTTCCTGGGCAGCTACCATAATATGTTTCTGGGAATCCTGACACTGATTCTGTTTTCCGTGCCAAAGATAATTGACCGGAAGTTGGGAGTGTCCATTCCGACAGGATTGGAAAGCGTAATTCTGATATTTATATTCTGCGCGGAGATCCTGGGAGAAGTAAATGCATTTTATGTAAAAATCCCGGTGTGGGATTCTATTTTACATACCACAAATGGATTCCTGATGGCGGCTATCGGATTTGCACTGATTGATATATTTAACCGCAGCGATAAATTTTCTGTAAAAATGTCACCATATTTTGTGGCATTCACAGCATTTTGTTTTTCCATGACCGTGGGCGTGCTTTGGGAATTCTTCGAATTCTCCATGGACTGGTTCTTCGGGCTGGATATGCAGAAAGACTGGATCGTATCGACCATCAGTTCCGTCAAACTGGATCCCACCGGCGGAAATACTCCGGTAAAAGTAGTGGTGGACTCCCTTGTAGTCAATGGCGAAGAGTGGAATCTGGGAGGGTATCTTGATATTGGGATTGTCGACACCATGAAAGATCTGATCGTAAACTTCATCGGAGCAGTCGTATTCTCCATTGTAGGAATCATATACCTGAAACATCGAGGAAAAGGCAAGCTTGCTGAATCACTGATTCCGCAGGTACGCGACTAATATGGGGACGGGGAAATTTTAAAAATTCCCCGTCCCCAATGATGATTCCCCTGTCCCGTTTTGTCAATATTTTTATTATTGTTTTTATTTATTATTTTCTTGCTCGGAGTGCTGAATGATATATATAATGTAGTTGGTTCTAGGTTTATTGTTAATCTGAGATAATAGATGGAGAAAAATAGGCTGATATATAGGCTTGAAATTGAGCTGAAATGTGTTGAAAGATTTGAAAAAACTGTTTGACGGGGAGGGCGGCTTATGTTCAAGAATAAGAAAAGACAGCTGAATGTTACATATGACCGGGCTGTGGAGCAGCCAGTTCTTCGGTGTAGTATTTGTACCGGCGAGCAGGTTGCGGGTTTCCGGGATATCCATACAGGAAAATTCCGGGATGTGATGCTGATCCGAAGTGAAGCGGATCTGGATATGTTCCGGCAGGCTTGTGGCGTGACGGATGTACAGAAAATTTATTAATATTATGGGAAAATTAGTTGTGGAAAGGGTATGGATATGAGAAAATTTGCGGCAGTCTGCGTCTGCCTTACATGCCTTTGTTTTGCAGGATGCGCAGGTAAAACAGCGGATGACGGTAAGGATAAAGAAAACAAAAAGGCGAAAGATTTGGTGATTGTTACAGAAGAGGAATCGAAAAAAGAAGACACACAAGAACCAGGGGAGCTGGTGGAAACACAGAATCAGCCGGAGGACAAGGGAATTGTGGTGATTGATGCGGGACACCAGGCGAAAGGAAACAGTGAAAAGGAGCCGGTGGGCCCGGGAGCATCAGAGATGAAAGCCAAGGTCAGCAGCGGTACTGCCGGAGTGGTGACGGGGTTGCCGGAGTCGGAACTGAACC
>CASEIR010000101.1 GCA_949287925.1 uncultured Lachnospiraceae bacterium | reverse complement strand
AATGCCAGGATGGGCAGTGTAATCAATAAAAATGTACGTTGTCTATCATTTTTCATCTTTTTCCCACTCCTTTCCTACTCGGCGCTTCCGTTTTCCGCTTCGTATTCTTCTACGGTACGGATGATGTCACGGTTATAGCGCTGCCAGTCGGTATCGAATTTCTTCAGGAACGCATCCACATCCTGGTTGATCAGGAAGGTCTGCAGCTGTGCGTCCACAGCCATCTCCGACGGATAGTAGTGATCCTGGTAGTCGGTCATGTTGCCGGATTCAATGTAGCTCATCATGCCGTCCAGCATAGGAGCCAGTTCAAACTCTCCCTCTTTACAGGGGATAGCGTTCTGGTCGTCGATGTACTTCTGGATGCTCTCATCTTCATACAGGAAGTCCAGAACTTCGTATGCAGCCTCCTTGTCAGGACAGTCTGCCGTTACACAGAACTGCAGGTCGATACCGGAGTTCAGGGTATTGCCGTCCGGATCGTCGCTGGCCGGCATTACAAAGGAATCGATGTTCATCTCCGGATTCACGGATAAGATCTGAGGAACCGCATAGCTTCCGATGGTGTACATGGCAGATTCGCCGTTGGCAAAAGCGGTACATGCATCGTTATAACCGTAAGCGAACGGATCATCCGGGCCGTAGTCCAGAAGCTGCAGGTATTTTTCCGCACATTCCTTGTATTCCTCGGTAAAGGTGGTCTCGCCTCGGTTTACCTGTTTACATACATCTGCCGGAGCCAGATCGACAGCCATGGCATTCCAGGGAGCCAGACAGGTCCAGGTGTCACGGAAACCGAAGTAGAAGGGAAGGATTCCTTCTGCCTGTATGTCATCGCAAAGGGCCATCAGCTCGTCCCAGGTAGTGGGGATTTCCCAGCCGTGTTCTGCGAACATATCCCGGTTATAGAGGATACCGGCGGCGTTGGCCACATAAGGTACGCCGTAGATTCCGTCTGTGGGGACGATCTCCAGGGCCTCATTGATATCCTTGTACGCCTGTTTGATGTCGTCCATTCCCTGGTAGTCAGAAACGTCCGCCAGGATCTCTGCATCTACATAGTAGGAGTAGTTAATGTCTCCGCCGATGCCGATGATATCGGGGTAATCTTCACGGATAAACCTTGTCCTTAAGATGGTAGATGCATCATTGGGGGAATCGATGGTCAGCTGGATGTCGTCATGGGTCGCGTTGAATTCCTCTTCCAGTGCATCAAAGTAGTCGGTTGCTTCAGGTTTGTACTGTACGATCTCAATATGAGTCTTGCCGTCGGAGCTTTCGCTGCTGCCGCATCCGGCAACTGCAGCCATGCTGAAAAGGACGGTCGTCATAAGAAGTACAGCAATCACTTTCTTTTTCATTCCACACCTCTCCTTTTTGATCATGCAGAGTGTACAAACTGCATGAACATTTTACTTGTTGTTATATCAAATGATAGCAGTTTAACGAAAACAGGTAAATATATCAATGTGTGACATTTTTATCATAATGCGATATTTAACGAGAATAGTTGAAGTATGGACGCATTTTGATATATAATTAGGTGTATAAAAACAAATTTGTTAAAAATAGATAAATAATTTATTAAAAATTGGTAATAAGCAACAAAACCGGAGGTAAATATGGAGCAACACAAATTTGCTGTTTTTAAGGATGAACACTTTATTGACCTGACAATATATCAATATGGGTATGAAAAATGTAGGCCGCTACATTCATTTGGGCCTTATATAAGAAATCATTATTTATTTCATTATATTTTATCTGGAAAAGGGATGTTAAGGGCGAATGATGAAAGAGAAAATATGCAGGAATTTCATCTGGGCCAGGACTGCGGATTTATTATCGAACCGAATTATGTTAATACGTACGCAGCAGATAAATATGATCCATGGGAATATATATGGATCGAATTTGGCGGCCTGCGCGCGAAAGAATGTATCGAAGCCGCGGGTGTGTCTTATAAAAATCCGGTTTATATTCCGGACACAAAAGAAAATGGAGATGCGTTAAAAGAGGAGATGCTTTTTCTTATAAACAGAGGAAACTGCTCGTCTATGGAACAGATCGGCCATCTGTATCTTTTCCTGGATAAACTGATCCGGTATTCCAGTACGAGGCGTAAGCAACAGGGAGGAAAGATGAGTGATTTTTACGCGAAGGAGGTAATCAGCTTTATAGAAGGAAACTATTCTCAGAATATTACTGTAGAAGACATGGCCAAAAGGTGTAAACTTGACCGCAGTTATTTTGGAAAAGTATTTAAGAGTGTGATCGGACAATCGCCGCAGGAATTTCTGATCCAGTACCGGATGGCGAAAGCCGCGGAGTTTTTAACGACGACCAGCTATCCCATTGGCCAGATCGGTATAAAGGTGGGATATCCCAATGCGCTGCACTTTTCAAGAGCATTTAAAAGCGTATATCAGATGTCGCCCAGAGAATACCGCCAGATGAATCGTTTGGTAGATAAAAATTAGTATAAAGAAGTGCCGGATCCTTCCGAATTGAATATATTGATACTGTTAAGAAGATGAAGGAGGATTCGCATGAAAAAGAAATTACTGGCAGTAGGGCTTGTACTGGTAATGGCGCTGGCTGCGGCGGCAGGTTGTGCGGTTTCAGATGACAAAGCGGCACAGACGGCTGCGGGAGCAGAAGAAGAGGGGGGTAAAAAGGAACAACCGGTTAAGGTGGTTTTAAATGAAGTAGCGCACTCGATCTTCTATGCTCCCATGTATGTGGCGATTGAAGAAGGATATTTCGGGGAGGAGAACATAGATCTGGATCTGGTGTGCGGATTTGGGGCAGATAAGACTATGACGGCAGTTCTTTCCGGGGAAGCGGATATTGGATTTATGGGATCCGAAGCTTCTATTTATACTTATAATGAGGGAGCCAATGATTATGTGGTGAATTTTGCACAGCTGACACAACGGGCAGGGAATTTTCTGGTCGCGAGAGAAGAGATGGCTGATTTTACATGGGAAGATCTGAAGGGAACGAATGTCCTTGGAGGACGCAAAGGTGGTATGCCGCAGATGGTATTTGAATACATTCTGCGTAAAAACGGAATCGATCCTACGGCGGATCTGGATATTAATCAGAATATTGACTTTGGCTCTACGGCGGCTGCTTTTGCGGAAGGGCAGGGAGATTTTACGGTTGAGTTTGAGCCGGGGGCCACTACTTTGGAAAAAGAAGGAAAAGGCTATGTAGTTGCCTCTCTTGGAACAGACAGTGGTTATGTGCCCTATACTGCATTTTCTGCAAAACAGAGTTATATAGAAGAAAATGAAGAGACAATTCAAGGATTCACGAATGCTTTGCAGAAAGGAATGGATTATGTACAGTCTCATACTCCGGAGGAGATTGCCGCAGTGATTGCGCCTCAGTTTACAGAAACAGATGCGGATACCCTTACAGCAATTGTAACACGCTATTATGATCAGGATACCTGGAAAGCGGATCTTATTTTTGAAGAAGAAGGATTTGAACTTTTGCAGGATATCCTGGAGGATGCGGGCGAATTGACGGAAAGAGCGCCATATAAAGATCTTGTAACGATAGAGTATGCGAAGCGTGCGGCAGAATAGAAGATGCGAAAAGGAGGCCGGCTGGTTAGACCGGTCTCCTTTTGCGGCGCGGGAATCAGAAGCTATGTCTGTCCTGACTCTGTACAGCTGCATATGATATTAGAAAATATCTTTTGTCTCCTTTAATACTGATATTTAATCCTGCCGCTGCTTTTTACAATCCTCCAGGATCGGCATAATAAGGTCGAGCTTAGATTTCAGGACGAGTTCCAGACTGGTCACTTTTTCAATCATGCTCTCCACGGAACGGTTCACCTCCAGAATCTAGTCCGGATCACAAGTGTGCAAAGAGAGGACTTTTTGGATTTTTTCTCCTTCCGCATTGAGAATATGGGATATGGCTGTTTCCTCCAGCGCAATTGACTGAACTAGTGAGGAAGCGGCACAACATTTATCAATATTAGTGCATTCAATTTTAGGCATACTCATTTGGATTTCTCCTTAAAAATATCATCAATATATCATATGTGAAAAAGCGGAAAGATATTAGAAAAATTAAAAAGCGAGGGGAGATAGGTAAAGGATATCGGAAGATTAAGGTTGACATCCGGATATAAAAAAGGTATATTTACTTTAATGGTTAAAAGCGTTAAAGCGTTAAGCTGATAATGTTAGAGGCAAATTTGAAAGGGGATCATATTTATGCCTATTACAGATATTTTGGAGAAAAACTGCAGATTGTATGGTGAAGACGTTTGTCTGGTGGAGATCAATCCGGAGATGCCGGAGACCAGGAGAGTAACCTGGAAAGAATACGAGCTGATCGAACCGGTACGGGCGTCTTATTATCGCAGAGAGATTACCTGGAATGTGTTCAATGAAAAGGCGAACCGTTTTGCTAATCTTTTGTTGGAAAGAGGTGTGCAGAAAGGGGATAAAGTCGCTATTCTTCTGATGAATTGTCTGGAATGGCTTCCAATCTATTTTGGAATTTTGAAGGCGGGCGCACTGGCGGTTCCATTGAATTTTCGCTATTCTGCAGAAGAAATTCAGTACTGTGTGGAATTAGCGGAGGTAGATGTACTGGTGTTTGGTCCGGAATTTATTGGCCGGATCGAAGAAATAGCAGATGATATCAGTAGGCGCCGGTTATTGTATTTTGTAGGGGACGGGTGTCCCGGTTTCGCGGAAGATTACACGGTACATTCTGCAAACTGTTCCAGCCAGTCGCCGAAAGTGGATGTGAACGATGAGGATTATGCGGCAATTTATTTTTCATCGGGAACCACCGGTTTTCCGAAGGCGATTTTACATACCCATCAGGCGTTGATGCATGCGGCAAAGGTCGAACAGAACCATCATGGGCAGACAAAAGATGATGTGTTCTTATGTATCCCTCCGTTGTATCATACGGGTGCCAAGATGCATTGGTTTGGAAGTCTTCTGTCCGGAGGGAAAGCGGTGCTTTTGAAAGGGACTAATCCAGAGTTTATATTAAGAGCAGTATCAGAGGAAAAATGTACCATCGTGTGGCTGCTGGTGCCGTGGGCACAGGATCTGTTGCTGGCATTAGACAGCGGCAAGATCAATCTGGATATGTATCAGCTGGATCAATGGCGGTTGATGCATATTGGCGCACAACCGGTACCGCCAAGTCTGATCAAACACTGGAAAGAGTATTTTCCGCATCACCAGTATGATACTAACTATGGACTCAGCGAATCTATCGGCCCTGGATGTGTACATTTGGGAGTGGATAATATTGACAAAGTCGGTGCGATCGGAAAAGCGGGATATGGATGGAAAACCAAGATCATAGACGAAAACGGAAATGAAGTTAAACAAGGAGAAACCGGCGAACTGGCAGTCAGCGGCCCTGGGGTGATGGTGTGTTATTACAACGATCCAAAATCTACTTCGGAGGTTTTACATGGAGAATGGCTTTATACCGGAGATATGGCAGTGGAGGATGAAGATGGATTCATTTTCCTGGTAGACCGTAAGAAAGACGTGATTATCAGTGGCGGAGAGAATATCTATCCGGTACAGATCGAAGATTTCCTTCGGACAAATGCGGCCATCCATGATGTGGCTGTGATCGGATTGCCAGATCATCGTCTGGGGGAGATTTCGGCGGCAATCATTGCATTAAAGCCGGGATTTACATGCACTGAAGAAGATATCAACGAATTCTGCAAGAAACTGCCAAGATACAAACGGCCCAGAAAAATCTTCTTTGCAGACGTTCCGCGAAACGCGACTGGTAAAATAGAAAAACCAAAGCTAAGAGAACGATATGGAGCACTGCATTTAGTAGAAGTACAAAATCGCAGTTAGGGACAGGTGTTAACCCAAACGGGGACGTAGGCTTTTGTAAAAAGCCTACGTCCCCGTTTGAATTAACAAACTACGATGATTTTTCGTGGTGTTGTCTGTGCAGGTATGCTTCTGGTTGTCTCTGTGTAATACGCGATCAGTGTGTGTCCGCCGGGTTCACAGTTGAATGTCTGCCCGTTTGCAGTAGTAATGGTAGTGTTTCGGTCAATGTTCAGCTTTAATGTACCGTCGGCTGAATTCAGGTTGTTGTCGAAGTAACCGGCGTAAATATTTTCGCCTGGATTACGGCGTCCGATGAAGACAGCACGGTACTGGGGCGGATAGATCAGAGGCACAGCCAGATTTGCATCATAAAAGGCAGTAACGTTCATTCCGGTGCGTAGCCGCACGTTGTTCAGAACATGGGTGTCCGGCCCTACGATAAAGTTGATGATTCCATCGGACGTGCGTACAGAAACCTGTTGCTGACAACAATCTCCGCCAAAAGAAGTTATGCTTTGGATGATTCCGTTTACTGGAACCAGAATGGTCTGCATCATAGAAAACACTCCGTTTTTCATTAATATATGGCGTGAATAAACTATTTGTGATTCCCAGAAGAGGATTCCGGATGAATTGAACCGGAATCTCCATCAGGTGGAAGAAAATGAGAGATGGATTCATAAGATTCCAGCTCTGCATCTGTGGCGGGGGCAGCCGGTATCAGGCCGGTCAGATCCTGCGTGCATGCGGCGGTGGAAAGGTAATCATAGGCGTCGATGATTTTCTGATTTTCGGGACTTTTTTTGGGGTTCATATATAAATTCCTCCTGACGTTTTAGTATATAGATGAAACAATAATTAGAATATGTAGAAAAGAGAAAAACTATGCGGTATAATAATTTTGGAATGCGATTTGCAGAAAGAAGGATGATAAAATGAAGATTGGAATCGATACCCATTCCCATACGCTGGTCAGCGGCCATGCTTATTCCACTATGCGTGAAATGGCATCAATGGCGGCAGAGAAAGGACTGGAAGGCCTTGCGATTACGGAGCATGCCCCGGAGATGCCGGGATCCACGCATCTATATTATTTTCAGAATTTAAAGGTGGTGCCCCGGGAGTTATGCGGCATCCGGCTTTTTCTTGGAACGGAACTGAACATTATGGACCGGAATGGACGGGTTGATCTGCCCGAATCTACGCTTGCTCAGCTGGACATTTCCATAGCCAGTATGCATACGCCCTGTTTTCGGGATGAGCTGACACAGGAAAATGTGATGAGCGCCTACCTGAAGGTAATGGAGAATCCATATATTGATATTATCGGGCATCCGGATGACGGGAGATTTCCCGCCGATTATGAAATCCTTGCGCGAGAAGCAAAACGCACAGGAACGTTGTTGGAGATCAATAACGCGTCTTTGCGTCCGGAAGGTTTCCGGGTGAATACGATGGAAAATTCACTGCGGATGCTTAAAGCCTGTAAGAAATACGGGACTATGGTTACATTGGGAAGTGATTCTCACATAGATGTGGATATTGCCGAATACCAATATGCCATGCAGGCAGTAGAGCGTGCAGAATTTCCGGAGAAACTGGTAGCCAACACCTCGGTAGAAAAACTGGTGTCTGTCTTAAAACGATCGAAAAAGGTATAGACTTCAAGAATTTAGTGTGTTAAAATGTAACAGTAATGAATTCTGTGGCGGAGGGAGTATGCTATGAGTAAGAAGATCAGGACGGAAGCAGTGGACTATCTGTTTTCTGCCATACTGAGCTTGGAGAATAAAGAAGAGTGTTATACATTTTTCGAGGACATCTGCACCATCAATGAATTGTTGTCACTGTCTCAGCGGTTTGAGGTGGCGAAGATGCTGAGAGAGCATAAGACGTATCTGGAGATTGCAGAGAAAACTGGGGCATCAACAGCGACCATCAGCCGTGTTAATCGATCCCTGAATTATGGAAATGACGGATATGATATGGTTTTCGCCAGAATTAATCCGAAAGAAGAATAGACACACAAAAAAAGAAGAAATAAGCCGGGGCTTATTTCTTCTTTTTTTTATTATCCGGAATTTCCGGAATCTCATCAATCAGTTTTTCAAGGATCAGTTTTTTTACATATACATCGAAACTGAGATTGCAGATAAAGGCAAACTGTTGTAAATATTCCCGTTCGGCTTCCGGAAGATAAGAAAAGCTGTCTTCTGCCAATGCATAGGAACGGCGGATATCTTCCTGAAGGCTGTCAATCCGGGATTTCTCCATCTGACAGACTTCTTCATAGATAGCGGTAATATCCAGATCCGGTTCTTCTGAAAAACATTTCTCTGTAATAGGAGATAACAGGCGTTCAATATCTTTGATAGATAAGAAACTTTTGAAATAGTAGATAAAGATCATGACCAGAACATGTTCTTTGGAATATTTTTTCTTCACCGGCGGTGGGAGAAGATTATTCTTGGCATAGTTATTAATCATGGTCTTGGTCAGGATCTTGTCATCTTCGTAGCGCTTTGTACGTTTTAGTTGCTGTTCCATGAAAGTGGTTACCTGATCCATGTAGAGATCTATATTTGGAATGTCCTTTGGTCTTACATAATCAATTCTTGCAATACTGGACAGGATACTGTTCAGCGCATCCTTTGTATCAATTGTCATATTATCACCTCGATGGTTACATTATATAGTTTTTGAAACTAGATGACAAGAAATATTTCCTGTTTTTTTTGATGCTTGCACTTCCAAATTAAACCTCATATAATGGAAACAGACTTTTATGACGGAAGGGAGAAGGAAGATGCGGTCTGTGGTCTTGTGTTACAATCTGAAAGGTACGGCAAAAGGCAGGAAACTCGCTATGATCTTCGGGTTTCTGGGATATAAGATCCGCCATGTGGAAGCAGAGGAGTACAAGATTCCGCTGAAAGCGCTGGTGGAGGGCGGAGAGCAGACGGAGAAAGAGCTTTATACCGGGGAGGGTTTTACCGAAGAAATGCTGATCATGCAGGCGGCTACGGAAGACCTGCTGGATAAGGCGCTGTTTCTGATGCATAAGGAGAAGATCCGGGTAGAGCTAAAGGCGGTGATCACACCGAATAACCAGGAATGGGATTCCCTTTCCTTATATAGAGAGATTAAAAAGGAACATGAATATATGAAACAACAGGAAGAAAGGAAGCAGTAAGAGTGAGTATATACGACACCTTAAATGAAGAACAAAGGGAAGCTGTCCTCCAAACGGACGGACCGCTCCTGATCCTGGCAGGCGCAGGCTCCGGCAAGACCCGGGTTCTGACCCACCGTATCGCCTACCTCATTGAGGAAAAAGGAGTGAATCCCTGGAATATCCTGGCCATTACCTTTACGAATAAGGCGGCTGGAGAAATGCGGGAACGGGTGGATAAACTGGTGGGATTCGGATCGGAAAGCATCTGGGTCAGCACCTTTCACTCCATGTGTGTCCGCATTTTGAGGCGGCACATCGACCTGCTGGGATATGATACGAATTTCACCATCTATGACACTGATGATCAGAAAACATTGATGAAGGACATTTGTAAACTGCTGCAGATCGATACGAAGATCTTTCGTGAACGATCGTTGCTGGCAGCTATTTCTCATGCAAAGGATGAACTGGTTACTCCGGAAGAGTTCCGGATCCGTGCGGTCGGGGATTTCAGCAAGCAAAAAGTGGCTTCAGTCTATGAGGAGTATGAAAAACAGATGCGGGCCAATAATGCTCTGGATTTTGATGATCTGCTGATGAAGACGGTACAGCTGTTCCAGACCCAGGCGGACGTACTGGATTATTATCAGGAGCGGTTCCGTTATATCATGGTGGACGAGTATCAGGATACCAATACGGTGCAGTTTGAACTGGTACGGTTGCTGTCCTCCAAGTACCGTAATCTATGTGTAGTAGGAGACGACGACCAGTCTATCTATAAATTCAGGGGCGCGAATATTAAAAATATTCTGAATTTTGAAGAAGTCTTTTCGGATGCCAGAGTGATCAAGCTGGAGCAGAATTACCGTTCTACCGAGAATATTCTGAACGCGGCCAATGCCGTTATCCGGCACAATAAGGGCAGAAAGGATAAGACTCTCTGGACCGACAACGGAGAAGGGGAAAAACTGAATTTCCGCCAGTTTGACAATGCGTTTGACGAGGCAGAATACATAGTGGGCGATATCCGGGAACGGGTGGACAAAGGAGAAGCAGCTTATCACGATCATGCCATCCTGTATCGGACCAATGCGCAGTCCCGTATGTTCGAAGAAAAGTTTGTGACAGCCAATATTCCTTATAAGATTGTGGGCGGCATTAATTTCTATGCAAGGCGGGAGATCAAGGACCTGTTGGCATATCTGAAGACGGTGGATAATGGCCGTGACGATCTGGCGGTGCGCCGGATCATCAATATACCTAAGCGGGGAATCGGACTGACCAGTATTAACCGGGTGCAGGAATATGCCGCAGAACGGGAGATCGGATTTTATGACGCCCTGCTGGCGGCAGATCTGATCCCGAATATCGGCCGGGGACTTGGAAAGCTGGAATCTTTCGTGGCGCTGGTGGAGCATTTTAAACAGGATGCCGGGGAGATGAGCATTTCTCAGCTTTTGCAGGAGATTATTGAAGAGACAGGATATGTGGAGAGCCTGCAGGAAGAGGACCGCGAAGAGGCTCAGGCCAGAATGGAAAATATCGACGAGTTGATCAGCAAAGTAGCTGCGTACGAAGAGAACTGCGAAGCCATGAATGAGCCGGCGACGTTAAGTGGATTCCTGGAAGAGGTTGCGTTGGTGGCAGATATTGACAGCCTGGATGAATCCAGTGACTATGTGATTTTGATGACTCTGCATAGTGCTAAGGGTCTGGAATTTCCTCACGTATATCTGGCGGGAATGGAAGACGGAATCTTTCCCAGCTATCTGTCGGTCACAGCGGATGACCCGGATGAGGTAGAGGAAGAGCGCCGTTTGTGTTACGTAGGTATTACACGGGCGGAAAAGGAATTGACCCTGACCTGCGCCAGAAGGCGGATGATCCGCGGGGAGACCCAGTATAACAAGATGTCTCGTTTCCTGAAAGAAATCCCCATGCATCTTTTGTCCACCGGCGCAGTTTTTGAAAAAGAGCCGGAGGAACCAGTGAAAATGACGCCCTACCGGCAGGCGCAGCAGACGTTCCGGGCCAAATCTTACTTGCAGACAAAACCGGTACAGCAGTTTGGCAATCCCAAAGGAGACGGTCCGGGTTACGGTGTGGGCGACCGGGTGCGTCATATGAAGTTCGGAGAAGGAACGGTAACAGGAATCACAGAAGGCGGTAGAGATTATGAAGTAACGGTGGATTTCGATGGCCCAGGGACGAAAAAAATGTTTGCAGCATTCGCAAAATTACAGAAAATTTAGCATTTTGGCATAAATATATAGTAATCTGAAAATGTTAGTGTTATAATACTTTTAATTAAGAACTTGCTCTTGGAGCAGAAGAAAGGATGTGGGAGCATGAGTAAAGTAGAGGATATCATTGCTGCAACAAAATTGAATGAACTGATTAATAAGAAAGAAGAAAGCAGCCAGTGCAAGACCGTGTTATGGGTACTTGCAATCGTAGGTGCTGTTGCAGCCGTTGCGGCAATTGCCTATGCGGTATATTGTTTCTTTACACCGGATTACCTGGAAGATTTTGAAGAAGATTTCGAGGACGATTTTGACGATGACTTCTTCAATGATGATGATCAGGTATAAGGTGTCATAGAATTAAGAACGCAATAGAGAAAGCAGGTTGGAAGCCCATCTGTTCCAGAAAGGCTGTCTTACCTGCTTTTATCTTGGGAGGAGAAATATGGACGAACAGTGTTACGCTCTGCTGATCGACGCGGAGAATGTATCGGCAAAATATATCAAACCGATTCTGACGGAGCTGTCAAAATACGGGGTGATCACTTATAAAAGAATCTACGGGGACTGGACCAGCACCCAGCTGTCTGGCTGGAAAGAGAAACTTTTGAGCAATTCCATTACCCCTATTCAGCAGTTCAGCTATACCCAGGGGAAGAACGCCACAGATTCTGCTATGATCATCGACGCCATGGATATCTTATATACTAATGACGTGGACGGATTCTGTATCGTTTCCAGTGACAGCGATTTTACTCGTCTGGTGAGCCGTTTACGAGAAAGCGGCAAGATGGTCATTGGGATGGGGGAAAATAAGACGCCGGAACCATTTCGAAAGGCTTGTGATAAATTCACGATTCTGGAGAATCTGATGACGGAACAGGAACCAGGTACTTCTAAGTCAGAGAATAATCATGGCCGTCTGAGTAAGGAGCGGATCGAGGACGCTATCATCGAGATGATCATAGAAAATCTGGACAGTAATAAAGGGACCGGTCTGGGAGAAGTGGGAAGCCGTCTGGTCAGCCTGTATCCGGATTTTGACGTGCGCAGTTACGGTTATAACATGCTGTCTAAATTTTTGGAGGAATTCCCCAGAATCCAGTTGGTGAAGCATGGACATATCGTGTCGGTGGCTTTGAAGGAGGACCGGGACACGAAGGCCATGATTGATGCTCACGTGGTAAGCTTGGTGAAAAAAGCTGGAAAAGATGGAATCGAGTTAAGTACGCTGGGAAACAAAGTGTATGAGAAATATAAAGGATTCAAATACAGCGATTATGGTTATGCCCAGTTTAATCAGTATGTAAAAAGTATCGCCCATATCCGGGTAGAACAGGACGGGACGATCCTGAAGGCAAAATATCAGAAATCTTAGAGAGGTACATGGATGAAAAAAGGACAGGTATATGAAGGAATCATAGAGAAGGTGGATTTCCCCAATAAGGGAAAAATCTATTTGCCGGAAGAAGACAGGCAGGTGACAGTAAAAAACGGTGTGCCGGGCCAAAAGGTGCGTTTCTCCGTCAATAAGATTCGAAAAGGGAAGGCAGAAGGCCGTCTTTTGGAGGTTCTGGAACCGTCGCCGTCGGAAATCCCGCCGGCCTGTCCACATTTTGGGCAGTGCGGGGGCTGCACCTATCAGAATCTTCCCTACGAGGAACAATTAAAATTGAAAGAAACCCAGGTGAAAGCCATGATGGACGAGGCAGTGGACGGGGAGTATATCTGGGAAGGAATTGCTCCAAGTCCCAGGACGGAAGGTTACCGTAACAAGATGGAATTTTCTTTTGGAGACGAATATAAGGACGGCCCTCTGGCTCTTGGCATGCATAAACGGGGAAGCTTTCATGATATAGTTACAGTGGATGAATGTCGGATCGTCGATGCGGATTACCGGAAGATCCTGTCCTGTACGCTGGAATATGCAAGAAACACCGGTCTGCCTTATTATCATCGGATGCGTCATGTGGGTTTTTTTCGTCATCTGTTAGTGCGAAAAGCTGTGAAAACACAGGAAATTCTGATTGACCTTGTCACTACAGGGAACGAGGAAGACTGGCGAATGTTCCGGGGAGAGGACTGGGTTGAAGCTTTGCGCAGCCTTGAACTGGAAGGAAAGATCGCGGGAATCCTGCATACCAGAAATGATAGTCTGGCGGATGTGGTAAAAGATGAAGGAACAGAAATTCTGTATGGACAGGATTATTTTTATGAGGAATTGCTGGGCCTGCGTTTCCAGATTACCCCATTTTCTTTCTTTCAGACCAATTCTCTGGGAGCGGAAGTGCTGTATGAAAAGGCGAGAGAATATGTAGGGGATACCAAAGACAAGGTTATTTTTGATCTGTACAGCGGAACCGGGACCATTGCCCAGATACTGGCGCCGGTAGCCAGAAAGGTAGTTGGAGTGGAGATCGTAGAAGAAGCTGTGGAAGCGGCGAAGGTGAACGCTTCTTTGAATGGTCTTGCCAACTGTACCTTCTGGGCCGGAGATGTGCTGAAGGTGATCGATGAGTTGGGAGAAATTCCTGATCTGATCGTGCTGGATCCTCCAAGGGACGGGGTTCATCCAAAAGCCTTGGAGAAAATCATCGGTTTTGGTGTAGATCGGCTGGTGTATATCGCCTGCAAACCCACCAGCCTGGCCCGGGACCTGGAGATGTTGCAGGGACGGGGATACAAGGTGGAGCGGATGGGATGTGTGGATCTCTTCCCGGGAACCGTGCATGTGGAGACGGTCTGTTTGATGTCAAGGGTTAGGAGGAAGGATACGAATCATGTATGAAGCATTGACAATGTTCATTCCGGTGTTGGCTACAGACAGCTATGGAGAGTGGATCGTTGATAAAGAAAACGACGGAACGCCTGAGAATTCTATTCAGTGGCCGTTTGTAAATTATGGTGAGGCAGTCGTAAAACTTGAAAAAGAGATATATCGTTTTGATGAAGAACACCCGGATTTCGGCTTGAAGAGATATGGAGACATTCTTAACGCGAGTGGAATCGAGTGGAGTACGGGATCAATGAAGCGAGCGGATGTAAGCTCTCTTGATGGAAAAACTGTAATGGCTCTTTTGCCTGGAGCAGTTCGCGCCGAACGGTTCTGCGATGGAGCTCTACTGGGATTTTGTAAGGATGGCAGTGTTATAAAGTGGCTTGGAAGGCTTAATGAAATCGATGAAAATGAAATCTTTTAAGGTTTCCTAAACAATTTAAGGATTGTCTGTTAAGGGGTTCGGGAAGGAGGCAGAGCCGGAATGAGTACAGCGACACAGGGAGCATTTTAGTCGCATTTTGCAGGCCGGTTTATGTCCTCATACTATACCCGGAATGCGGGACAAAAATATCAGATAAACGTCTGAAAATTTCAAAGGTATATTGACAAGTGAAGCATAGACGATTATACTACATATAGACGCTCGTCTATGCGATGGGGGATGGGAGTATGCTAAGAGAAGAAGTTGCCGTGATTTGTAAGGCGATGTCAGATGCAAACAGATTGCGTATTATTGAGATGCTTACACAGGGAGAAAGGTGTGGCTGTGAATTACTTGAAGAGTTGCAGGTTACGCAGCCGACCTTATCTCATCATATGAAAGTTCTTTCCGATTGTGGGCTTGTAAGCTCATATAAAGAGGGGAAATGGCATCATTATTCGATTAATTGCAGCAAGTTTAAGGAGTTCAAAAACTATATTTCAGAGATTACTTGCATCTGTATAGTCTGAAATGTTGGTAATCGATTATATATGATATATGCTGGCGCAATGAGTGCCAGCAAAAAATATGATCAATATATAGATGATTATCTATATATGGAGGTATATATATGTGGGCATTTATGCAAGATCAGATACTTGGTATGAAATGGTTGAATATATGGGTTGGAAATTTATTAACTTCTTTGGGATTAGACATAACAGGAAAAATAGGTGGTTCCATTCAATTTTTTATGTATGATGTTATAAAAATTATAGTGTTGCTTTGCGCTCTGATATTCATTATAAGCTATATACAAAGTTACTTCCCACCGGAAAGAACAAAGAAGATCTTGGGAAGATTTCATGGAATCGGAGCAAACATCCTGGCAGCATTGCTTGGAACGGTAACCCCATTTTGTTCTTGTTCATCTATTCCTCTTTTTATTGGTTTTACAAGCGCAGGGCTTCCGCTGGGAGTTACATTTTCCTTCTTAATCTCATCACCAATGGTAGATCTTGGTTCGCTTGTACTTCTGATGAGTATATTTGGAGCGAAAATAGCAATTGTATATGTAGTTCTTGGTCTTGCGATTGCTGTTGTGGGGGGAACTTTGATAGAAAAACTTCATCTTGAAGGTCAGGTTGAAGAATTTATACGAAATGCGAAACAGATGGATATTCCGCAGGAAGAACTCACTGTAAAGGATCGATTGAAGTATGCAGCAGAACAGGTTTCAGAAACATTCAAAAAGGTATTTCCATACATTTTGATCGGTGTAGGGATCGGAGCCTTTATCCATAATTGGATTCCGGAAGAATTGATTGTGAAATTCCTGGGAAATGGTAATCCATTTGGGGTTATTATTGCAACGATCGCGGGAATTCCTATGTATGCTGATATTTTTGGATGTATTCCGATTGCGGAGGCATTACTTGCAAAAGGCGCGCGTCTTGGAGTGGTACTCTCTTTCATGATGGGTGTGACGACATTAAGTCTTCCATCCATGATCATGTTAAAAAAAGCCGTAAAACCAAAGCTTCTTGGTGTATTTGTTGCTATTTGTACAGTAGGAATTATCATTGTTGGATATTTCTTTAATCTGATACAGTATCTGCTTGTTTAAAATTGAAAAACTACAGTATTGTAGACCTGGGTGATTAGTTTTAGAAATCTCGCTATATATGCTTTTATTTTAATTATAGGTAATTGCGAAACAAGGTCGCAATCCTGATTAAAAATGCGGT
>CASEIR010000100.1 GCA_949287925.1 uncultured Lachnospiraceae bacterium | reverse complement strand
GGTATGGAATGACGTTATGACTCCGCTGATTATCATGTCCGGAACGGGACAGAACACCCTGCCGCTGGCACAGCTGAACTTCCAGACCCAGTTCGGAACGAACTACAACCTGGCGTTCGCATCCTACCTGCTGGCCCTGATTCCGATCCTGATCTTCTACATCATCTGTCAGAAGCAGATCTTAAGCGGTGTAGTCAACGGTGCGGTAAAATAAGACAATTTGAAAACAGCCGTTTTTTCCTTCTGGAAACAATCGGCTGTTTTTTGGCTGTATTCCTTTTTGACGCGCAGGTGTTATAATAGACAGAGACAATAACGGATAAAGGAGGAAATAGATATGAGAAAACCGGAAAGACAGGTGACAGATATGGAAACGATTCAAAGAATCCTGGATACCTGTAAAGTATGCAGACTGGGGATGCAAGATGGAAAGGATGTATATATTCTTCCTATGAATTACGGATACCGGCTGGAAGGAGAAAAACTGATACTGTATTTTCACGGCTCAAAAGAAGGAAAGAAGATGGGACTGCTGGAGGAAGAACCTCGGGTGGGATTCGAGATGGACTGCGGACATGGACTTATGACGGGAAGACTTGCCTGTCAGCACAGCTTCTATTATGCCAGCATCATTGGAACCGGGCGCGCACAGATTATTGAGGATCCGGCGGAAAAGCTGGAAGCCCTCTCCATACTGATGAAGCATCAGACCGGAAAAGACTTTGACGAATTTCAGACGAATCCCAGACTGGAGAAGGCAGTTTCTATTATAAAAGTGGAAGCGGACGGCTATACCTGCAAGAAACATGAGCCAAAGGAATAATAAATTCCACATTTTTCACAAATTAATGCTTTAATCTGTGAAAGTAATGTGCTATACTAAACAGGTGTAATATCTGAAGATTGAAAGGAAGAAACGAGATGTCAGAAAGTAAAAAAGTGATTATGCTCGGCAATGAGGCTATTGCCAGGGGAGCATATGAAGCAGGAGTAAAGGTATCCGCTGCTTATCCGGGAACGCCAAGTACGGAGATCAGCGAATATCTGGTGCAATATAAAGATGATCTGTACTGTGAGTGGTCTCCCAATGAAAAGGTCGCCACAGAGGTTGCCATCGGCGCATCTGTAGTGGGAGTCCGGGCCATGTCCTGTATGAAGCATGTGGGATTCAATGTGGCTGCGGACCCGGCTTATACCGTATCTTATATGGGAGTAAACGGCGGTCTGGTTATTGTAGTAGCCGATGATCCGGGACTTTACAGTTCTCAGAATGAGCAGGATACCAGAATGGTGGCCCGCGCGGCGCAGCTGCCGGTTCTGGAACCATCAGACAGTGCGGAAGCCAAGGAGTTTATGAAGCTTGCCTTTGATCTGAGCGAGCGGTTTGATCGTCCGTTCGTATTTCGGACTACCACCAGACTGGCTCATTCTCAGGGACTGGTAGAGTTGAATGAGAGAGTCTGTCCGGAAGATAAGCCCTATGAAAAGGACATCCGTAAGACGGTCATGATGCCGGGAAATGCAAAACTGCGTCATGTAGAGATTGAAAAGCGGAATCTTGAGCTTGCAGAGGCAGCCAATACCCTGCCCATTAATCAGGTGGAAATGAAGGATACGAAGATCGGTGTGATTACCAGCGGAATTCCTTATCAGTATGTAAAGGAAGCTCTGCCGGAAGCATCCGTCCTGAAGCTTGGTATGGTAAATCCGCTGCCCAGGAAATTGATAGAGGATTTTGCTTCTAAGGTAGAGACGTTGTATATCGTAGAAGAGCTGGATCCGGTGATAGAAGAACAGGTGAAATCCTGGGGAATCCAGGCTGTCGGTAAAGAGATATTCACGGTGCAGGGGGAATACAGCGCCAATATGATCCGGGAAGCTATTCTGAAAGAGGATCTGAAGCTTGCATCGCCGGCGCAGGCTCCGGGAAGACCGCCGATCCTGTGTCCCGGATGTCCCCACAGAAGTGTTTATTATGTGCTTAATAAGCTGAAACTGCATGCGGCCGGTGATATCGGCTGTTATACACTGGGAGCCGTAGCGCCGCTAAGTGTTGTGGATACCACAATCTGTATGGGAGCAAGTATCTCCAGCCTTCACGGAATGGAGAAAGCCAAAGGCAAGGAATATATCAAGAATTGGGTGGCAGTAATCGGAGATTCTACTTTCCTGCATACAGGTGTCAATTCATTGATGAATATGATGTATAACAAAGCTACTGGAACCGTTCTGATTCTGGATAACTCCACGACAGGAATGACAGGACACCAGGATCATGCGGCCACAGGCAAGACACTCCAGGGAGATCCCACTTACGCCATCGATATTCCGGCGCTGTGCCGGGCAATCGGCGTGAAGAATGTGATAGAAGTCAATGCGTTTGATATCGAAACATTGGAAAAAGTTGTGAAAGAAGAAGTGGCAAAGGATGAGGTGTCTGTAATCATCACAAAGACACCGTGCGTGTTGCTTAGTAAAGAGAAAAAACCATTATATATTGCCCATGAAGATAAATGCAAAAAGTGCGGTATGTGCATGAAGCCTGGATGTCCGGCCATGACCCGGAATGCGGACGGAACCATACATATTGATGACACCATGTGTACCGGGTGCGGCCTCTGTGAGAGCTTGTGTAAATTTGGTGCGATTGAACTGGTAAAGGAGGGGAACAGATAATGGCTGCGAAGAATATTATGATCGTTGGCGTCGGCGGACAGGGAACACTTCTTACCAGCAGAATCCTGGGAGGACTGGCCATAGCCGGAGGCTATGACGTGAAGCTGTCAGAGGTACACGGCATGGCCCAGAGGGGCGGAAGCGTGGTTACTTTTGTACGCTATGGAGAAGATGTGGCAGAACCTATCGTGGAAGAAGGACAGGCGGATGTTATCATTGCGTTTGAACGTCTGGAAGCGCTCCGTTATGCCCACTTTTTGAAAAAGGACGGTGCGTTGGTGGTCAATGACTGGCGGATTGATCCCATGCCGGTAGTGATCGGCGCCGCAGAGTATCCGGAAGGAATTATTGAAGCTCTGTCACAGAACCACAAGGTGTATACAGTCAATGCAACGGAAGAATCCAGGAAGCTTGGAAATCCCAAGGTGTTCAATCTGATTGTCCTGGGAGTGGCGGCACAGCATATGGATTTCACAAAGGAGCAGTGGTATGAGGTGATTGAAAAGACGGTACCTCCAAAAACGATTGAACTGAACAAAAAAGCGTTTGATGTGGGGTACCATCTGTAAGATATGTGCCGGAAAGAATGGATAGGAGGAATGAGAGATGGCAGGAGTAGCATTGGAGAACTGGAAAGAAATGATCCGGGATCCGAAGATTGAGTGTATGAGCAGAGATGAGATGTCTGCTCTTCAGAGTGAAAGATTGGTAAAACAGGTGAAAAACGTATATGAAAACGTAGAGTTTTACCGCAAGAAAATGGATGAACTGGGCGTAGAGCCAGGGGATATTAAAGGAATCGAAGATATCCATAAACTTCCGTTTACCACAAAGGAGGATCTGCGGGACAATTATCCTTTTGGACTGCTGGCGGTTCCTCAGGAAAAAATCGCGAGAGTACAGGGAACTTCCGGTACCACGGGAAAACTGACGCTGGCATCCTATACGCAGAAGGATGTGGATGTATGGGGAGAATGTGTGGCCAGAGGCCTTACAATGGCAGGACTGACAGCGGCGGATAAGATCCATGTATGCTACGGGTACGGCCTGTTTACTGGAGGAATGGGTCTGGATCTGGGGGCACAGGCCCTGGGCGCTATGGCGATTCCCATGTCTTCCGGAAACACCAAACGTCAGCTGATGTGTATGGAAGATTTCGGCGCGACAGCGTTTGCCTGCACACCTTCCTATGCATTGTATCTAGCAGAAGCTGCTCAGGAAGCAGGCGTGGTAGACCGTCTGAAGCTTAAGGCCAGCATCAATGGCGCGGAGCCCTGGACGGACGAGATGCGGAAGAAGATCGAGAGCATCTTCCATATCAACAGCTTTGATATCTACGGACTCTGTGAAGTGACTGGACCTGGCGTGGCAATGGATTGTATCCACCACAAGGGGCTGCATGTATATGAGGATTACTTCTATCCGGAAGTTCTGAATCCGGCAGACCAGACACCTTGCGCAGATGGCGAGACCGGGGAGCTTGTATTTACCACACTGGCAAAAGAAGGTATGCCGTTGATCCGGTACCGTACGAAAGATCTGACCAGTATCGAACATAACACCTGTGAATGCGGCAGGACGCTGCCGAGGATTCAGAAGTTTACCGGACGTACCGATGATATGAAGGTCATCCGCGGCGTTAATGTGTTCCCAACTCAGGTAGAAACAGCGCTTCTGTCCATGGGAGGCGGCGTGGCGCCTCATTATATGCTTATCGTTGATCGGGAGAACAATCTGGATGTACTAACTGTCATGGTGGAAGTGGATGAAAAGTATTTTTCCGATGAGATTCGTAAATTGGATGAATTAAAAGCCCGCGTAGGCGCTGTGCTCAAGCAGGCGCTGGGAGTGTCTGTAAGAGTGAAGCTGGTAGAGCCAAAAACCATCCAGAGAAGCGAAGGTAAGGCAAAACGTGTCATTGATAACAGAGATCTGTAAAAGGGGGATGAGATCATGGGTATAAGCAATACAATTCAGCAATTATCAGTATTTTTGGAAAACAGAGAAGGACGGCTGGACGAAGTGCTGGATGTTCTGGCGAAGAATGATGTGAATATCGTAGCCTTAAGTCTGGCTGATACTTCCGATTATGGAATGCTGCGTATGATCGTGTCCGATCCACATAAAGGGCGCGCCGCATTGAAGGACGCCGGAATCACAGCTATGCTGACGGATGTGGTGGCGCTCCGCGTACCGCATGCCACCGGTTCCCTTAGTAAAGCTATGCACCAGATTGTGGAAGGGGAAGTGAATATAGAATATATGTATGCATTTGCCAATGGAAGCGATGCAGCAGCTGTTTTAAAGAGCGATGATCCGGCAAGGGTTATCGATATTCTGAAAGGAAGCGGATTTGACGTATACAGCGCGGATGAAGCTTACCGTGCGAATCAGTAGATTACTGGAAAAATAAGGAGATATCCCGCCGGGATATCTCCTTATTTTTGGTTCAGATCATTCAACATTTCCTGGATGGTTTTTCCGGAAACGGGATGATGAAAGTAGGGCGCGATCTCACACAGAGGACGCAGTACAAAATCCCGGTTGGCCATATCCACATGAGGAATGCACAGGTCATCGTCTCCAAGTATCAGGTCATCGTAGAACAGGATATCCAGATCCAGGGTACGGGGTCCCCAGCGAAGAGTCCGTTCTCTGCCGGCCTCCTGTTCGATCCGGTGCAGTTCTTTCAGCAATTCCTGGGGTGTCAGGAGGGTGCGAAGTTTGAGACATCCGTTGAGAAATTCATCCTGATCAGTCACGCCATAAGGCGCTGTGACCAGAAAAGAAGAGACGCGTTCTACCCGGGAAGTGGGAAGCATGTCCAGAGATTTTACAGCTTGCCGTAGGTAACCTTCTTTGTCGCCCATGTTGGAGCCAAGCGCGATATAGACGGTATGCCAGCTGCGCAGGATTTCCACGGATACGTTTTCCAGCGGAAGTCTGACGGGAGCCCAGGGTTTCTGGATCTGAAGCCGGATCTTCTGAAGTTTTGGAATCTCCAGCAACAGAGATTCTGCCAGACTTTCCGCAGCCCGTTCCAGTAGTTTGTAAGTATGAGTACGTAAAAAAACGTTGATTTTCTGGCAGACAGTTCCGTAATCGATGGAGGCATCCAGATCATCGGTGCATCCGGCTGTGTGTGTGTCGGTATATAAGGTGGCTGAAACCAGAAATTTCTGCCCAAGAGCGTTCTCTTCCGGAAAGACTCCGTGATTTGCAAAGACTGTCAGGTTTTCAATCTGAATCTTGTCATACATGGTTCTGACCTCCGTTTTCATTATTGCCATACAGGATGGCTTCTATCATTTTTATGGCGCGGCTGTTGGATTTAACGTCATGTACCCGTACAAAGGAGCAGCCGTGCAGCATTCCATAGATGGTAGTGGCAAGAGTTCCCTCCTCACGCTGGTCTGTGGGAAGATCAAGCGTCAGGCCGATGACGGATTTTCGGGAGGTGCCAAGGAGGACCGGATACCCCAGATCTTTAAAACGCTCCACTTCACGGATAGCCGCCAGGTTCATTTCATAGGTTTTGCCAAACCCCACTCCGGGATCCAGTATAATCCGGTCATCTTTGATCCCAGCATCTTTTGCGATCCGTACAGATTCCTGAAGGTCACAGAGCATGTTGGGAATCAGATCATGGTAATCTGCCTGTGACCGGTTGTGCATAAGACAGCAGGCCGCATCATGCTGATAGACCAGAGGGGCCATCTGAGAGTCGTATTTGAATCCCCAGATGTCATTAACCAGACAGGCGCCTGCCTGGAGCGCGGCTTTTGCTACCTGGGATTTGTAGGTGTCGATGGAGAGGGGGATATCAAAATGTCTCCGAAGCGCCTCAATCACCGGAGCGGTGCGCTCGATCTCCTCAGATTCTGTAATTTGTGTATGACCCGGACGGGTGGACTCTCCGCCGATATCTAAGATGTGGGCGCCGTCCCGGATCATCTTTTCCGCATGGAAAAGGGCCGCATCCCGGTCCCGGAATTTTCCGCCGTCGGAGAAAGAGTCGGGGGTCACGTTCAGGATCCCCATGATATAGATGTGTTTGTTGGTGTCGAATTCTCTGCTGCCGATTCTCATATCTTGATCTCCATATTCTTTTTCTCAGGTTTCCAGTTACATAAGGCGCAGGAAGGACAGGCGTAACAGGCACGGGACGCCTTGTCGCTTTCATACAGAAGGTGTTCCAGCGCTTCTGCGTCCGGCCGCAGTTTCCGGTGTCCGCGGATGGCTGTCAGGATCTGGCTGGTCTCTTCAGGGGTGAAGCGTTCATTCTCCGGCAGGTCTGCCAGGATGGTTTCTGCAATCCGGGCGCTGGCAAGCTCATGGGGAATGCCTTCCTGATATTGTCTCCATTTGCCGATATCGTGGAGCAGAGCAGCTGCATAGACCAGATCTTTGGATAGAGTGCTTTGGCGTTCCAGAACACTGATATATGCGATTCTGGCTACATCAAGAAAATGCTCCATTCCATGAAGGCAGAAGATTCGGTTCTGTTCGGCTTCCAGAATTTTCTGACAAGATTCCTGGTATAACGGGTGTCTTCGTATCGATTCCAGACGGTTCATAAGCATCACCGTTCCAGCATCCGGAAAAACCTGTCTTCCAGCATAGGGTCTGATTCAAAGACGCCTCTGCGGGAAAGAGTGACGGTACGGCTTCCCGGCTTTTTGATTCCCCGCATGGTCATGCACAGATGCTCGGCTTCCACCAGGACCATCACGCCTTTTGGCTGCATGTGTTTCATCAGTGCATCGGCGATCTGGTCTGTCAGCTGTTCCTGAAGCTGGAGTCTTCTTGCGAAGACTTCCACCGTCCTTGCCAGTTTACTAAGGCCCACAACCTTGCCGTCCGGAATATAAGCAATATGAACTTTACCGTAAAAGGGGAGCATATGATGCTCGCAGGTGGAATAGAAAGTGATATCTTTTTCCACCACCATTTCCCGGTTGTCTGTATGGAACATCTTATGCAGATGGATGGAGGGATCCTCATCCATTCCTCCGTACAGTTCTTCATACATCCGGGCGATACGGTCCGGGGTTTCCGTCAGGCCTTCTCTAGTGATGTCTTCGCCCATACCTTCCAGAAGCAGACGTACTCCTTGTTTGATTTTTTCCTGATCGATCATTGTTCTACCCTCATTTCTGTTGATTGAGTTGTCTGATATGTCTGTACGCTCCGGATGACTTCTCCCAAATAGGAAAGGGAGCCGAAGGCCAGAATAACATCGTCTTTTCCAGCATCGGACAGAACCGTCGATACGGCTTCTTGTATACTGGAAAAGGAAGTAATGGTAGTATTTACCGGGCAACAGGCTGCCATGATTCGCGCAAGCTCATGAGCCGGGAGAGTGCGGCCGGTATCTGGCAGAGGAACCGTATAGACTGCCTTGGCAAGCGGAGCCATAATTTTTGCGATTCTGTCGTATTCCTTGTCCCGAAAAACTCCCATAATAAAGAGAAAGCGTTTCCCGGGAAAATAAGAGCGGAGTGTTTCAGATAACCGCAGAGCGGCCGGTACATTATGGGCTCCATCTGCAAAAAAGTATGGATGTTTGGACAGGCATGTAAACCGTCCGGGCCAGGTGACTTTCATGAAGCCGTCTGCTACACAGCGGTCTGGAATCGTATAGTCAATCTTGCGCAGCACTTGAATCAGCTCTAAAATAACGGCAAAGTTATCTGTCTGATATCTGCCGGCAAGCGGACAGTGAAAAACCGTTTGGCCCTTTGCCTGAAAAGTAATGCCGGAAGGGCCTTCCGAGAGTATACTCATTGCTCTTCCATCCGCAAGATAAAAGGGACAGCCATATCTGTCGGCTTCTTTTTTTAGAAGGCCGGTAACAGCCGGCGACTGAGCTGCCGATATGACCTGGCAGCCCGGTTTGATAATACCGGCTTTGTCAGCGGCGATTTCTTCAATGGTATTTCCAAGGACGCCAAGGTGGTCTTCTCCGATGGAGGTAAAAACGGCGCACAGGGGCGGCGGGATGATATTGGTGGCATCCAGCTGTCCGCCCAGACCGCATTCCAGAACCACCAGATCACATTGAGTTTCTCTGAAATATAAAAAAGCAATTGCCGTCTCCACTTCAAATATGGTCGGGCTTGGCTTCCCGGCCTCTTCCATGCGGGCAATCGCTTGCTTTACCTGTTTGGTCAGTCTGGCAAATGCGGCTTCTGATATCCAGACCCCATCTACCTGAATCCGTTCCAGATAGGAAATCACTGTCGGTGAAATATATCTTCCGGTTCGATATCCTGCCTCGCTCAAAATAGTAGAAGTGCATGCAAGCACGGATCCTTTTCCATTCGTTCCGGCGATATGTATGAACTTCAGATCCATCTGGGGATCTCCAAGTTCGCGCAACAGTTCCCGAATCGCATCCAAGCCAAGTACACTTCCGTATTTCGACACATGGTCCAAATATACCCTTGCTTCTTCGTAGGTCACGTTCTTTTTTCCTCGTCTTTCTATATTCATTTCACTGCTGTCCATCATATCACTAAAATGCATTTCTCACAAGAGGAAAGGAATATGAAAAAGACCGGATGGCATATCGCTGTCCGGTCTGTCCATAATCTCAATTTTGTGTTTTGCTTTTAAATATCTAAATCAATGCTGCTTTATATATATAAAAGGTCCAATCCAAAATATGATTACTGTCAGGGATTAAAGTTTTGTTACATTTACTGCCTGCGGTCCCTTAGCGCCTTCAGTCACATCATACTCTACTTCCTGTCCCTCTTCCAGAGACTTGAAACCTTCCATGTTCAGTCCGGAGTAGTGTACGAATACGTCATTGCCGGTTTCATCGGAGATGAAGCCATAGCCCTTTTGGTTGTTGAACCACTTTACTGTACCTTTCATTATGATACCTCCATTAAATAATTGTTTAGCAGACATGATAGTAGTCAAATCTGTCATAATACCTGGTTAGGTTAGCACATGTTAATAAAAAAGTCAATGGATTTGCCTTTTTTTTCACGTATTTGACAAAAAGAGAGCATCTGTGACTTTGCCTGTGAAAACCATTATCTTGACGAATCGCAGGCGAGCGTGTAAAGTATAAATAGCTGTTTATTACATTTTTTGATGAAAAACAATCCAGTGAATGATATATGGAGTCAGAAGAGGAAGAAAGAGTATGATAACATTAACGGGGAAAAAAGTATCCGAAGGGATTGCTGTGGGCAAGCTTTCATTTTATAAGCGCGACGCGAGGGAGGTACGCCGTATCTATGTGAAAGATGTGGAAAAGGAGATCCAGCGTTTTTTGAAGGCAAGGCAGAAAGCGGTTACAGAGCTGAAGATGCTTTACGATACGGCGGCCAAAGAAGTGGGAGACGCGAATGCGGCAATATTTGAAATGCAGCAGATGATCCTGGAAGATCAAGAGTTTGTGGATTCGGTTAACAGTATTATCGTAGAGGAAAAGCTGAATGCAGAGTACGCAATACAGATGGTGGCTGAAAAATACATTACCGGTGAGATCTCGAAGGAAATAAATCTGGCACAGGGGCATGAAATTGACGTTAAAGATGTGGCAAGCCGTGTGCTGAGGATTCTCTCGAGAAGCTGGAAGGACAAGATGCTGATGGATGAACCGTTTATCCTGGCAGCCGGAGAATTATATCCCAGCGAGGCAGTTCAGCTGGACAAGAGCAAAGTACTGGGATTTGTCACCAGGTACGGAACAATTAATTCTCATACGGCTGTGCTGGCCCGCACGAAGGGAATTCCTTCCGTAATCGGCCTGGGAGAAGCACTGAAGAAGGATTATGACGGTAAGACGATTATTGTTGATGGATATGAGGGTAAGATCTATATTGAACCGGATTATACAACGCTTACCAAGATGAAGCAGAAGCAGGACGCCAATGTGACACAGGTGAAGAGTCTGGAGCGTTTGAAGGGAAAAGAGAATGTGACGCAGAGCGGACAGAAAATTGACGTCTGTGCCAATATCGGGTCCAGGGAAGATATTGAAAGTGTAATCCGAAGTGATGCCGGAGGAATCGGTCTGTTCCGGAGCGAATTTTTGTATATGGAGAACGGCGTCAAACTTCCGACAGAGGAACAGCAGTTTCAGGTATATAAGCTGGCGGCAGAATCTATGGGAATTAAAAAAGTCGTGATCCGTACAGCCGATCTGGGCGGAGAAAAACGGGCGGACTGTCTGGATGTGGGAAAAGAAATGAACCCGTCCATGGGAATGCGGGGAATCCGCATATCATTGGAAAAAGAAGAGGTATTTAAGACGCAGCTGCGGGCGATCCTTCGGGCTTCTGTTTATGGAAATATTTCGATTATGTTTCCGATGATAACAGCTATGGAAGAGGTCACAAAAGCCAGAATCATTTTAGAGGCGGCGAAGAGGGAGCTGAAGGCGGAAAAGACTCCTTTTGATCCGGAAATCGCAGTGGGTGTGATGATTGAAACTCCGGCGGCGGTTATGATCAGCGGAGAACTTGCCAGAGAAGTGGACTTTTTCAGTATCGGCACCAACGATCTGACACAGTTTACTCTGGGAATGGACCGGCAGAACGCGAAGCTTGGGAAGTATTACAATACGAGGCATTCGGCGTTGCTGAAGATGATCCGTATCATTGCAAATAACGTGCATCTGGAAGGTAAAAAAATCAGTATCTGCGGGGATCTGGCTGCAGATCTGGATCTGACGGAATTTTTTATCCAGATTGGAATCGATGAGTTATCGGTGGCGCCGAATCAGGTTTTGGCTCTGCGTAAGAAAATCAGAGAGATTCAATAAAAAAGATGATGATAGACCCGTTTACTTTACGGGTCTATTTTGATAGAATAAGGATATCGTTTTTAATGGCGAGGTTTGAGAGAAATGGAGGAAAAAGCAATATGTTGGAAAATCTGTTTAAACTGAGCAGGCACGGAACGGATGTAAAAACGGAAGTGCTGGCTGGCATCACGACCTTTATGACCATGGCTTATATTCTTGCGGTTAACCCAAGTATATTAGCGTCTGCAGGCATGGATCAGGGCGCGGTATTTACGGCGACTGCACTGGCAGCTCTGATCGGTACTCTGTTGATGGCAGCTTTTGCCAATTACCCCTTTGCGCTCGCTCCCGGAATGGGACTGAATGCTTATTTTGCTTATACGGTAGTTCTTGGAATGGGATATTCCTGGCAGGTAGCCCTTACGGCAGTATTTTTTGAAGGAATTATCTTTATCATTTTGTCGCTGACGAATGTGCGTGAGGCAATTTTCAATGCAATACCCAGGAATTTAAAATCTGCGGTCAGCGTGGGGATCGGTCTGTTTATTGCTTTTATCGGACTGCAGAATGCGAAAATCGTGATTGGAGGCTCTTCCCTCCTGCAGTTGTTTTCTGTTGATGCTTATAATGAAGTTAACGGTGTGGAAGCATCTTTCCAGGATGTAGGTATCACCGTTCTGCTTGCAATTATTGGAATTCTGATCACTGGATATCTTGTGATAAAAGATATTAAGGGTAATATCCTCTGGGGAATTCTGATCACCTGGATTCTGGGGATTATCTGTCAGTTTGCAGGTCTGTATGTGCCGAATGCAGAATTAGGTTTCTACAGTCTGCTTCCGGATTTTAGTTCTGGGCTTTCTATTCCGTCGCTTTCACCGATTTTTTGTAAACTGGATTTTACGGGAGTCTTTTCCCTGGAATTTCTGGTGGTAATTTTCGCGTTCTTGTTTGTGGACATGTTTGATACCATCGGAACATTGATTGGCGTATCGTCAAAGGCTGGTATGCTGGATGAAAACGGCAAGCTTCCGAATATACGCGGGGCGTTGCTGGCGGACGCGGTGGCAACCACCGCAGGCGCATTGCTTGGAACATCTACCACAACCACTTTTGTAGAAAGTGCGTCTGGGGTATCTGAAGGCGGAAGGACCGGGCTGACAGCGGTTACGACAGCGATTCTGTTCGGACTGGCATTATTCTTGTCTCCTATCTTCCTGGCGATTCCGTCATTTGCGACAGCGCCGGCGCTGGTTATTGTAGGATTTTATATGCTGACTAATGTGGTGCATATTGATTTCAATGATATTTCCGAAGCGTTGCCTTGCTACGTGTGTATCGGAGCGATGCCCTTCTTCTATAGTATTTCCGAAGGTATTTCCATGGGCGTTATCACATATGTGGTGTTGAATGTCCTGACCGGAAAGGCAAAAGAAAAGAAGATCAGTCTGTTGATGTATGTGCTGGCGGTATTATTTATATTAAAGTATATATTCCTGTAAAAAGTAAATGTGTGTATACTGATCGGCGGCCCTTTTAAGGGCCGCCGATTGTCAAAGAAAGGAGTGCGTCAGATGAAAAAAAGTATCAGTGAAAATCCGGTTGTAAAAGAAATTGCAGCTGCCAGGCAGACGGCATGGGTCAATCCGGGAAAGAAACCTTGGAAAGAAGCAAGCACAGAGATTCTGTTGACCGGCAAGGATATTGACGATGCAGAAGCAAGACTTCATCGGTTTTCTCCTTTTATCGCGAAGTGTTTTCCGGAAACAGCAGATCAGAATGGGATTATAGAATCACCGCTGACGCCTGTTCCTGTAATGCAGAAATATCTGGAAGAGCAGTACCACGCTGTGATCCGTGGAAAACTGTTTCTCAAACAGGATAATGCGCTTGCTGTTGCCGGATCTGTAAAAGCCCGGGGCGGGATTTATGAAGTGCTGAAACACACGGAAGAGCTGGCGTTGGATGCGGGGATTCTGAAAAAGGAGGATGATTATTCTACTTTAGCGTCAGAGCAATGCAGAGAATTCTTCCGGAAATATAAGATCCAGGTGGGATCTACGGGGAATCTGGGCTTAAGTATCGGGATTGCCAGCGCAGCTATTGGATATGAAGTGACTGTTCACATGTCTGCAGATGCCAGACAGTGGAAGAAGGATATGCTGCGAAGCCATGGGGTTCGGGTAGTGGAATACGAGTCTGATTACAGTGAGGCGGTCCGGAATGGAAGACAGGAATCAGATGCAGACCCATTCAGTCATTTTGTGGATGATGAAAATTCCAGGGATCTTTTTCTGGGGTATGCAGTTGCAGCCCGGAGACTGAAGCGGCAGTTGGCGGAGCGGAATATTTCCGTAAATGAGGATCATCCCTTGTTTCTCTATATCCCGTGTGGCGTTGGCGGAGCGCCTGGAGGCGTTACATTTGGAGCAAAGGAACTGTGGGGGGATTATGTACATGTGTTTTTTGTGGAGCCAGTACAGGCGCCTTGTATGCTCCTTGGTATGGCAACGGGTCTGCATAACAAGATCTGTGTGCAGGATGTGGGATTGACGGGACTGACTCATGCAGATGGTCTTGCTGTCGGACGTCCGTCCGGCTTTGTGGGGAAAGTGATGGAGAGTGTACTTTCCGGAGCATTTACTGTTGAAGATAAATGGCTGTATGAATATATGCGTGGATTGTGGGATACAGAAGATATTTTCATTGAACCCAGTTCTTGCGCTGCTTTTGAAGGACCGCTTCGCCTGGAGCAATATGCCAAGACCAGAGAGTATCTGGAACGAAACAATCTGACTGACAAAATGGAACAGGCGGTACATATTACATGGGGAACTGGCGGAAGGCTGGTACCGGGCGACGTCCGGGAAGAGTATCGCAATACATATCTGGATTAACCGAAGACGGAAAATTCCATATCATAATACTACAAAAAATATGTATCAGAAAGGAATTTTATAGTATTATGAGTATGAATGGGATTGATATATCTTCCTGGCAAAGTGGAATTGATCTGGCGAAGGTTCCCTGTGATTTTGTCATTATTAAGGCAACGGAGGGAAAAACCTATGTGAATCCGGACTGTGACAGGGCGTTCCAGCAAGGGCTCCGTCTGGGGAAAAAGCTGGGTGTGTATCATTTCGCTGGTTCTAATTCTGCAGTTACAGAGGCAGAATTTTTTGTAAATAATATAAAAGGCTATATCCGAAAAGCGCTGCTGGCGCTTGACTGGGAAGGAAAGGCCATAGAAAAAGGACCCCAGTGGGCGAAACAGTGGCTGGATCATGTGTACCAGATGACGGGAGTGAAGCCGGTTATCTATATGAGCAACAGTACAATCGGCAGTTATGACTGGTCTTCGGTAGTGGCCGGAGATTACGGTTTGTGGAACGCGGATTATTTCGCGGGAGATACTCCCATGGGTTACCGGGCGGACGCGCCGCTTAGAGGCAGCATTTCCCCCTGGAAATTTGCAGCGCTGTATCAGTACACTTCCAGAGGACGTCTGGCGGGATACAGTGGAGATCTGGATCTGGATGTATTTTATGGAGACAGAAACGCATGGGATGCCTATGCAGGGACTACAGGAACCGCAGGAACTACCGCAGTAACCTATACCGTAAAAAAAGGAGATACGCTGAGTGGTATTGCAGCCCGGTATGGCACCACTTATCAGAAACTTGCCAAGGATAACGGTATATCGGATCCAGATAGAATCTATCCGGGACAGAAGATTGTGATCCGTTAAACGTAAAATCACAGATTATATTACAGAAAAGGGATAAAGCAGCATATGAATCTACTGACAATGGAACATGTGACAAAATCATATACCGACAGAATCTTACTTGACGATGTAGGATTTGGAATTAATGATGGAGATAAGATCGGAGTCATCGGAGTGAATGGAGTGGGAAAATCCACATTTTTGAAATTGGCGGCAGGAACAGAGAGTTGTGAAAAAGGAAAGATTAACACAGGCAATCAGATCCGAATCTGTTATCTGCCGCAGACTCCGGTTTTCCAGGGGGAAGAATCTGTACTGGAGGCAGTAACAGCCAGACAGGATGCAATGGCCCGCTGGAATATGGAGGCGGAAGCGAAAACCATGCTGAATCAGCTTGGATTTACTGATTACAGCGAGAAGACAGGACATATGTCTGGGGGGCAGAGAAAACGGATTGCGTTAGTCCGGGCGCTTTTGGAGGATGCAGACATTCTTATATTGGACGAACCTACAAACCATCTGGATCAAAATATGTCAGAATGGCTGGAGGAATATCTGATCCGTTTCCGTGGAGCAATCTTGATGGTAACGCACGACCGGTATTTCCTGGACCGGGTATCCAATCGGATTGTAGAAGTGGATCAGGGTAAACTATACAACTACCCCGGCAATTATTCAGAGTATGTCCGGCTTAAGGAAGAACGCCAGAACATGGCTCTGGCATCCGAGCGTAAACGAAAGACGCTTTTGCGGACGGAGTTGTTGTGGCTGAACCGGGGGGCCCGGGCAAGAAGCACGAAGCAGAAAGCGCATATTGACCGGATCCGGGCGATGCAGGAGATGGAGGACATACAGGAAGAAAAGAGAGTACAGATGAGTTCTATTTCTTCCAGGATGGGAAATAAGACGATCGAACTGGAAAAGATATGTAAATCATTCCCGGAGCGGAAGATTATAGAAAATTATTCCTATATTTTTCTAAAGAATGACCGGATCGGGATCATTGGCCCCAATGGGTGTGGAAAGACGACCCTGCTGCGGATTATTGCGGGAGTGCTGCCGCCGGATTCCGGCAGGATTGAAGTGGGACAGACTATACGGATAGGATATTTTTCTCAGGAAAATGAATATATGGACGCATCCATGCGGGTCATAGATTATATAAAAGAGGTCGGAGAATATGTGACGACGGCAGAGGGCAGAATTACGGCTTCACAGATGTTGGAACGATTTTTGTTTGATGGAGCCATGCAGTGGTCAAAGATTGAAAAGTTGTCTGGCGGGGAAAAGAGAAGGCTGTACCTGCTACGGATCCTGATGGGAGCTCCAAACGTGTTGCTTCTTGATGAGCCGACCAACGATCTGGATATTCAGACCCTTACGATTCTGGAAGATTACCTGGATCATTTTGACGGAATTGTAATTGTTGTGTCCCATGACCGTTTTTTCCTGGACCGGGTTGTAAACCGTATTTTCGAGATTGGAGAAAATGGCAGGATCCGGCAGTATGAGGGAGGATATTCGGACTATCTGATCCACAGGGAACTGGAGTGCCCGGTGAAAACATCCGGGTCGGAGAAACGTAGAGAGAAGCCCGCAGAAAAATCCCAAAAGAGCTGGAGAAAGAACCAGGAGAAAAAAGATAAGTTTACATTCAACGAACAAAGAGAATATCAGACCATTGATGCAGATATTGCGGAGCTGGAAGAACAGTTGGAATCCGTGAACCAGAACATTGATGAAAACGCAGCTAATTCCGTCCGGTTGAATGAATTAATGAAAGAAAAAGAAGAGATAGAAATCCGGCTGGAAGCAAAGATGGAACGCTGGGTTTATCTGAATGAAAAAAAGGAGCAGATGGAGCAATGAGGAAAAGTACAGAATATATGCGCAGAGAGGCCGGGATACTGATGCCGGTTTTTGCTCTTCCTTCACGCTGCGGTATAGGAGATTTCGGGGAAGGGACGAGACGCTGGATCCGTCTGATGCGGACACATGGAATTACCATTTGGCAGATTCTGCCGCTGAATCCGGTAGGGTATGGGAATTCCCCGTATCAGCCCTATTCTTCTTATGCCGGAGACGAGGTGTATATCAGTCTGGATCAGCTGTGGGAAGACGGCCTGCTGGAAGAAAAGCCGCAGGAATGCGATGCAAAAGCCGGCCGTGTAGATTATGATAAAGTAAGGGGTTATAAAAACGGTTATTTGCGGGAGGCATGCAGAAATTTTTTTGCCCGGAAGAAGCAGGAAAACACAGAGTATCAGAAATTTGTATCCCAGGAGTGGGTTCTGCTTTATAGTACATTTCGGGCGTTCAAAAAAAAGAACGGGAATGTGTGCTGGAATGAATGGGAGGCAGAAGACCGCGACTGGCCCGTGCTGCGACGGCCGCTGACCCGGACAGAACAAGAAGAGGTGGATTATCAGTCTTTCCTTCAATATATTTTCTACGGACAGTGGATGCGGATTAAGGAAGAAGCAAACGAGGCGGGAATCCGTATTATGGGAGATGTACCGTTTTATGTGGGCCTGGATTCTGCGGATGTTTGGGGCGGAAGACATCAATTTCTGTTGGATACAGACGGAAGGCCTGTATTTATTGCCGGGGTGCCTCCAGATTATTTCAGCGAAACCGGACAAAGATGGGGGAATCCTATTTATGACTGGAAACAGTTGAAAAAAGAGGAGTACCGTTTCTGGACAGACAGAATCGGCTACAGCGGCAGAATGTTTGATATTGTCCGGATCGATCATTTCCGTGCATTCGATACTTACTGGAAGATACCGGTTTCTTGTCCCACGGCGGTGGAAGGAGAATGGGTAGAGGCGCCCGGATATGAAGTCCTGAATATTCTGACAGAGCAGATTAAGGATGTAGAACTAGTAGCGGAGGATCTGGGCGATCTGCGGCCAGAGGTTCTGAAACTGAAAGAAGATTATGGACTCAAAGGGATGAAAATCCTGATGTTTTCTATACGTACAGATGGGAAATGGGCATACGATGAATTCCGGGATGTGGACCAGATGATCATATATACTGGTACTCACGACAATGATACGCTGATGGAATGGTACTGGAATCTTAGCTGCGCAGCCAGACGAAAGGTGCGACGTTTCCTCAGCAGGAAGGGATACCGACAGGGGTCGGTAAAGGAGAGGCTGCTGGCGTATACATTTGAAAGCCGGGCTCAGTATGCCATTGTTCCGATGCAGGACATTCTGGGATTGAGAGGAGAGGGACATATGAATACACCGGGAACAGTAGGACCGCCCAACTGGGAGTGGCGGATGCCGGAATTTGAACCGGCGGAAACCGCTCTTAGGCGGCTGGGCTGTAACCGGACAATGGAACGGGAAAGGTGGATGAAATAGGAGGTGCGTTGAGATGAGCGAACATAAATGGTGGCAGAATGCAGTAGTGTATCAGATCTATCCCCGAAGTTTTCAGGACAGTAATGGAGATGGAATTGGAGATTTGAAAGGGATCATTCAGAGACTTTCTTATCTGGAGGAGCTGGGGATTGATGTAATCTGGCTTTCGCCGGTTTATCGGTCTCCACAGGATGATAATGGATATGATATCTCCGATTACCGGGATATCGATCCCATGTTTGGAACGCTGGAAGATATGGAGGAGCTGATCCGGGAGGCGAAAAAGCATGGGATACGCATTGTAATGGATCTGGTGCTGAACCATAGCTCAGATGAACATATCTGGTTTCAGGAGGCAAAAAAGAGCAGAGATAACCCCTACCACGACTATTATGTCTGGAGAGATGGCAAGGAAGGCGTTCTGCCCAATGAGATGAAGGCGGCTTTCGGAGGCTCTGCCTGGGAATGGGTGCCGGAAGTTCAGCAGTATTATTTCCATCAGTTTTCCATTAAGCAGCCGGATCTGAACTGGGAGAACCCTAAAGTGCGCCGTGAAATCTATGATATGATACTGTGGTGGATGGAAAAGGGAGTGGGTGGTTTCCGTCTGGATGTGATCGATCAGATTGCGAAAGAGCCAGATCTTGGGATCACCGCAAACGGTCCCCGTCTGCATGAATATATCCGGGAAATGAGTAAAGAAACGTTTCAGAAGGGCGATCTGATTACAGTAGGAGAAGCCTGGGGAGCCGATACCAAGAGAGCAAAATTATACAGCAATCCCGATGGAAGTGAATTTTCCATGGTATTTCAGTTCGAACACGTGGGACTGGATCAGCAGGAAGGAAAGACGAAGTGGGATCTGGCGCCGCTTCCTTTGATAAAGTTAAAGCAGACATTGGCGAAATGGCAGACAGAGCTGCATGGGTGTGGATGGAATAGTCTGTTCTGGAATAATCATGATCTTCCAAGAATTGTATCCCGCTGGGGAAATGACCGGGAATACCGGAAAGAGTCAGCCAAGATGCTTGCCGCAGTGCTGCATGGAATGCAGGGAACTCCTTACATTTATCAAGGAGAAGAGCTTGGAATGACGAACGTGTATTTTGAAGATATCAGTCATTATCGTGATATTGAAACGCTGAATCTATACGAGGAACGTCTGAAAGAGGGATACAAGCCGGAGGATATTCTTGCATCCATTCATGCGAAGGGCAGAGATAACGCCAGAACACCGATGCAGTGGGACGATTCAGAGAATGCCGGGTTTACCAGAGGAACTCCATGGATTGAGGTTAATCCGAATTATACGCAGATCCATGCTAAGGAATCCATGCAGGACCCGGATTCCGTGTTCCATTTTTACCAGAAATTGATCCGGATCCGGAAGGAGTATCTGGTTGTTTCAGAAGGATCGTTTACGCTGCTTTATGAAGAGGATCCGCAGATTTTTGCATATGTAAGGACACTGGGGACACAGGAACTTCTGGTATGTGCGAATTTTTCCAAAGAACCGGTAGTGTGCCCTGTGATAGAAGAATGGAAGGACGCCCGTATGCTGACCCATAATTATCAGACGCCGCTGCAGAAGGAATTTAAGCCGTATGAAGCGGTGATTCTGTTCAGAGACAAGAAAGGGGCTGCAAGATAATGGAAATCCGGTATGCAAAGAGAAAAGATACGAAAATAGTTCTGCAATTTATCCGTGAACTTGCAGAGTATGAACATATGACAGATCAGGTGTCCGCGACAGAAGAGCTTCTAGAGGAGTGGCTGTTCGATAAGGAAAAGGCCGAAGTTTTGCTGATTGAAGAAGAGGACAGAACAGTGGGGTTCGCATTATTCTTTCACAATTTTTCAACATTTCTTGGTAAAGCAGGCATCTACCTGGAAGATTTGTATGTGCTTCCAGAATATCGGGGAAAGGGATACGGGAAAGAGTTATTGAAAAAGCTGGCGCGGATTACGGTGGAACGGGGGTGTGGAAGACTGGAATGGTGCTGCCTGGACTGGAATAGTCCGAGTATTGCATTTTACCAATCATGCGGCGCGGAAGCTTTGAGTGATTGGACTACCTATCGTCTTACCAGGAGAACATTGGAAAAGATGGCAGAATAGAAAAGAAAGGAGCGGCCGAGAAAACGGCCGCTCCTATTAATGTATAGATTCCGGAATGTTTTTTGGGTTTATAGGTTTTTATCATCATATAAGAGATAATTTCCCTCTGGATCACCAATGTATTGGAGGGTGTCCATCTGAATATCGTCTACGCTTTCAGCCGCGTCTACAACAGGGATGCATTTTCCACTACGGATGAAGAATACGACTTCATTCAATGCGATTTTTATATAATGATGGCCTGCATGAAGCGTTTCTTTTGCAATTGTTCCATCCGGAAGGAACCGGATGCATGCCATATCTTCAGGAAGATAGACATAACGGCCATCTGCATTCTGCGTGTAGACAGGAGCGATCATTATTTCATTACCCAGCATAAGCTGATCTTCTACCTGGCATGCCATCTCATCGTCAGGATATTCAAAAGCCAGCGGTTTGAACATCATATCATTGTTGAGAGCTGCCTTAAGATATTCGCTGTAGATATAGGGCAGCAGGCGGTAACGCACACCAATTACATGGCGGAAATCTTCGACATCTTCAAACTGGTAGCATTCCTGTTCTCTGGTGCCAAGAGCCGCATGATTACGCATCAGCGGTGTAAACACACCGAGTGCGAGCCAGCGCAGCAGGAGATCTCTTGTGGTATCAGATCCGAACCCGCCCAGATCAGCACCGGTATACAAAAATCCGCACATATTCAGAGAAGGAAGCATTTTCAAGTTCAGAAGCAGGTGTGACCACCAGGAATGGTTGTCGCCCATCCAGATGCCGCCATAGCGGTGCATACCGATATAGGAGGAACGTGAGAACATAAGAAAACGTTTTCCGGGAGCAATCTTTTCAAAAGCTTCCGAAGCAGCTCTGGTCATATTGAATCCATAAAGATTATGCACCTTGTCATGACGGATCATTTTACCATTGACGTTATGGTAGAAACGTTTGTAATCTTCCGGACTGTTTGCGAGGGCATCTACCTTATCACCCAGCAGAAAATTCGGTATTTCTACATCGTCATCCATATAAGGCCGGAGCGCTTTTCTTACTTCTGCAAGACCTTCATCAGAATAGAAGATGGCAGGTTCGTTCATGTCATTCCAAAAACCGTCAATGCCCTCTGAAATCAGACGCTCATATTTTTGGCCAAACCAGGCGCGGGCTTCGGGATTGATCATATCCGGGAAATGTGTGCGTCCCGGCCATACGGCGCCTACAAAATCACTTCCGTCAGCCCGTTTGCAGAAATATCCTTTTTCGCAGCCCTCCTCATAGACGTCATACCCTTTTTCAATTTTGACGCCGGCGTCTATGATTGGTATCAGATGGATTTTTTTTGATTTCATTTCTTCGACAAAGGCGTGAAAGTCCGGAAATTTATCCGAATCAACGGTAAAATCTTTGTAATCTTTCATGTAATCGATATCCATATAAATCATATCAAGAGGGATATGATTGTTACGATAACCGTCCGCAACTTTTTGGAAGTCGGATTCATCCGCGTATCCCCATCTGCTCTGACCGAAACCGAAAGCAAATTTGGGAGGAATATAACTGCGTCCGATAATTTCCCGGAATTGTTTGGTAATATCAAGAGCAGATTCTCCATCGATTACATAAAGAGTCAGGTCTGTTCCCTCACAGGATACGGTCAAAAGATCCGGGCTGCTATATCCGATATCAAAGGTAATCGCGCTGGGATAATCGAAGTAAAGACCAAAGGTATTATCGCCGCAGATGACAATGAAATTGTGCGCTCCATAGAGAGAACGCTTGCTTTCAGTATGGTTTGGATCATCAGAGCAAAAACTTGTATACTGATATCCTCGTTTATTAATTCCACGGTTTGCTTCTCCAAGCCCGTAGATGCGGTCCTTTTTCCCCATCTGATAAGAAAAACAAAAATTTTGGCCGACAGAGATTCTTCCGTAAGCAGGAGACTGGCCTGCGCAGGGAATGTCTGCTATTACGGACTCCGTGTTGAATGGTGTTCCATAGACATATTTTTGAATCATGTAGTTGTCCTCCTGTTTTTTGGATTCGTATCTTTTTTTCTTTATTTTACAGGAAGTACATCGTATCGTCTTACACTATTTTGGAAAAAAGTTGTACTATATTGACTTTTCATACATTGCATTTTCAGAAGGTTTGGAATTGAAGAAATTTAGCGGACATGTTAAGATAAGACCAGTATGAGAAAGGACTTAAAAAGAATATGGATGAGAAGAATAAGGTTTTAAAACTACTCCGGCTCTCGGAATGTTTGTTTCTGATTCTGTCTGAATGTTCCCATATGCCATATGTGGTCTGTGACCCGCATACTTATGATGACCAGGTTTTGTTATTTAGCCGGGAAGAAGATGCGGTCAAAGAAAGCGACAGATTAAAAGAGGGGGGGGAACCGGTAAGAGTTATAAAACTTACCAATGCCATGCTGCTTCCCTTTTATACCACCCTGTTCACAATGGGGGTTAATTGTCTGTCCGTGAATCCTGGAGTAGAGGGCGGTATGCAGATCCAGCTTCATGAGCTGGTAACCCGGCCTGCCAGGGAGCAGCTCCCGAAAGGACAGATTAGGATAGAGAATCCGGAGCTTCATCTTACGGCATTGTATTTTGTCCAGGCATACCGGAAAAGTACAGGCACAAAGATGACGGAAGAATTGCAGGAACTCAATGAAGAGATGATGGCTCATTTTCAGAGAGGACGTTATATTGTAGCGGTGCAGAGAGGACAGGGGGTTCCTGTGCTCCGGCAGAAAGATGGCCAGACTTATCAGCCGGTTTTCACAGATTTCCAGGAATTCCAAAAATTTAACAAAGATCAGAAATACCAGACCGCAGTTGTAGAGGCGGATAAAATACCAAAAATGTTAATGCCGGAAACGGCAGGGGTGGCGATAAATCCTCTGGGCGTAAACGTATTGTTAAACATTCAGCGCAAAAAAGTCTGATAATGGCAGTTTGAATAATAGACAAAACAACTAAGAATGATTGACAATCTATATAAATATCCGTTATAATTTACAAAAGTACAACGTTTAAATCGTTTGGAGCAGAAAATCGGGACGTAGGCTTTTTGGCCTGCGTCCCATGTTGGTTACGGCGATTTGTTAACAGTTTGTCATTAGAGAGAAAAGGAGTGAAAACGTATGAGCAGATTGGAAATCGATTCGCCCAAAAGAGCCAGAATCGTCATGGAAGGACTGTATAAGGATCTGGAGCGAAGAATCGAATCCAGCCCTCCGGGGCTGTGCCCGGTTGATATGGCAAGGGCATTTCTGGAACTGTGCCATGCACAGACCTGTGGTAAATGTGTTCCGTGCAGGATCGGCCTTGGACAGCTGAATCATTTCATCAAAGATGTGCTGGACGGAAAAGCAACCATGGAGACTTTGGAGATCATGGAGCAGACGGCCAGATCAATCATGGAATCCGCGGACTGTGCGATTGGGTATGAGGCTGCAAACATGGTTTACAAGGGGCTGGTTGGATATAGAGACGACTATATTGAACATATACAGAACGGCCGTTGTACCTGTGCTTATAGTCAGCCGGTGCCTTGTGTATCTTTATGTCCTGCCCATGTGGATATTCCAGGGTATGTGGCGTTAGTAGGGGCAAAGCGTTATGGGGATGCGATCCGTCTGATCCGGAAGGATAATCCGTTTCCGACTACCTGCGGTTTTATCTGTGAACATCCCTGCGAAGCCAGATGCCGGCGGAACATGGTGGACGATTCCATCAATATCCGCGGATTGAAACGGATGGCAGCTGACTACGCGGGAGAGGTAGATCCTCCGGCTTGCGCGCCGTCTACTGGAAAACGGGTTGCTGTACTGGGCGGAGGACCGGGAGGCCTGAGCGCGGCTTATTATCTGCAGTTGATGGGCCACCAGACTACCGTATACGAGATGCTGCCGAAGCTGGGAGGCATGTTGCGTTACGGGATACCAAATTACCGTCTGCCAAAGGACCGGCTGGATGATGATATTAAGGCAATTCTGAAGACCGGTGTGGAAGTGAAGTACGGTCTGAAGATCGGGCAGGATATTACAATTCAGGAACTGCAGAAAGAATATGATGCAGTTCTGATTACGATCGGGGCAAGTACGGATAAGAAACTGGGACTGGAAGGGGAAGATGCGCAGGGAATTCTCTCCGCGGTTCAGTTCCTGAGAAATGTAGGGAAAAACGAAATTATGGATCTGAGCGGCAAGGAAGTAGCTGTTATCGGAGGCGGTAATGTATCTATGGATGCAGTGCGCACGGCAAAACGGCTTGGCGCTAAGAAGGTCAGTATCGTGTACCGCAGAAGAGTTGCGGATATGACAGCGCTGCCTTCGGAAATCGAAGGAGCAGTGGCGGAAGGGATTGAGCTGCAGACGCTGAAAGCACCGGCTTCGCTTGATGTAGATGAGAATCATCATGTAAAGGGAATTTATGTAACGCCACAGATGGTAAGCGCCATTAAAGACGGAAGAGCCAGTATCCGGCCAACGGGTGAACCGGATATTTACATACCTTGCGATGTTCTGATTGTTGCCATTGGACAGAATATAGAGACCCGTCATTTTGAGGATGCGGGAATCCCGGTTGAACGGGGAAAGATTATGACCAAGAGTACGGGTACATTTGAGAACCTTCCGGGTGTGTTTGCCGGCGGAGACTGCGCAAGCGGTCCGGCTTCTGTGATCAAAGCCATAGCAGCCGCAAAAGTAGTGGCCGCCAATATCGACGAGTATCTGGGTTATCATCACCAGATTTCCTGCGATGTGGAGATCCCTGAGCCGAACTTAAGCGACCGTACGCCGTGCGGAAGGGTAAATATGACGGAACGGGAAGCATGTGAAAGAGTCTGTGATTTCGATGGAGTGGAGAACTGCATGACAGAAAAAGAGGCGGAGCAAGAGGCGTCCAGATGTCTGCGGTGTGATCACTTTGGCTTTGGAATACTGAAAGGAGGCAGAGAAACATTATGGTAAATCTTACAATTGATGGAAAAAAGATATCCGTAGAAGAGAATACAACCATTATGGAGGCTGCCGCTGAAAATGGCATCCCGATTCCAAGCTTGTGCTATCTGAAAGGAATTAATGAAATTGCAGCCTGCCGCGTCTGTGTGGTGGAACTGGAAGGAAAAAACAGGCTGATTACTTCCTGTAATAATGTGGTAGAAGAGGGAATGGTCATTTATACCAACAGTCCCAAGGTTCGCCGTCACAGAAAGACGAATGTGGAACTGATCCTTTCTCAGCATGACTGTCAATGTGTGACCTGTGCAAGAAGCGGAAACTGCAGTCTCCAGAAAATTGCGAACGATCTGAATATTATCGATGTACCGTTTAAACAGGAGATTGAGAAACAGACATGGAACATGAAATTCCCGCTCATCCGCGATTCGGCTAAATGTATTCAGTGTATGCGTTGCATTCAGGTCTGTGAGAAAGTACAGGGACTTGGAATCTGGGACGTAGAAGGCACCGGTTCCAGAACAACTGTAAATGTGGCAGGTCATAAGACGATAGAGGAAGCGGACTGTGCTCTTTGCGGACAGTGCATTACACATTGTCCGGTAGGCGCGTTAAGAGAAAGAGACGATACAGAGAAAGTATGGGAAGCGATTGAGGCAGAAGATAAGATTGTAGTAGCGCAGGTGGCTCCGGCAGTCCGTGCTGCATGGGGAGAAGAACTGGGAATGGCAAAAGAAGACGCCACGGTTGGAAAGATCCTGGATGCATTGAAACGGATGGGAGTGGATTATGTTTTCGATACGACTTTCTCAGCCGACCTGACAATTATGGAGGAAGGGACGGAATTCCTGAAACGGTTCACAGCCGGAGAACTGAAAGACCGCCCCATGTTTACTTCCTGCTGTCCGGGATGGATCCGGTTTATCAAATCCCAGTATCCGCATCTGGTAAAGCAGCTGTCCACAGCAAAATCGCCGCAGCAGATGTTCGGCGCAGTCATGAAGACTTATTTTGCAGAAAAACTTGGAGTTGCTCCAGAACAAGTCTATACTGTATCAGTGATGCCTTGTGTAGCTAAGAAGGGCGAACGTGAGATGGAATTGTTCTATGGAGAATATGCGGGCCATGATATCGATGCGGTTATTACTACCCGTGAGCTTGTGAAGATGATCCGTGCGGCGCATATCAGCCCGGATACACTGAAGGATATTGAAGGCGACCGCCCGATGCAGGAAGGTTCTGGCGCGGGTGTGATTTTCGGCGCTACCGGAGGTGTAATGGAAGCGGCTTTGCGAAGCGCTTATTATCTGTTAAAGAAGGAGAATCCGCCGGCAGATGCGTTCCGTGCAGTCAGAAGCCCTGGATTCCAGGAGAATGAGGGCGTAATGGAAGCAGAATTCTCAATTGATGACATTAAGGTGAGAACAGCGGTTGTCAGCGGACTGGGAAATACCCGTACACTGTTAAAAAAGATTGAGCGGGGAGAAGTCCGGTATGATTTTGTAGAAGTTATGGCCTGTCCGGGCGGTTGTGTAGGCGGAGGCGGACAGCCGATCCATGACGGAGAAGAATGGGCCTATGAACGAGGCAAGAATCTGTACCATCTGGATGAGGATGCGAAGATACGGTTTTCTCATGAGAATCCGGATGTTCAGCTCTTGTATCAGGAATACATGGAGGAGCCCATGTCTCACAAGGCACATCAGCTGCTGCATACAGACCATCTGGCATCTATGAACAGATAAATTAGCGAGGACGGGAACTTTGTACCGTCTCCAGGAGAGTAAGAAACCAGCCCTGCAATGTGATGGGGCTGGTTTCTTATTCTCACTTTCATTTTTTGGTGATGTGTATCTGAAAGCTTTCATATTCTTCTTTTGCTTTGGGAAGGGGAATTCCGGCATGCATTAATGCATCGCCCGGATATTCGGTTCCATTGACAAGATAAATGGCGTCGGGAATCAAGCCTCTTAATTTTGTCCAGCATCCGGGTCCATTGGGGCGGATCTGAAGTGCAACAGCGCACAGGAGAGCTTCGCCCTTGTCCGGCGATGTAAATTGCCAGCAATGATAATCCTTTGTTTTCTGAGGGTCTGTCAGCCGGTAATACTCACCGTATTGAATTAAATCATAATATGCTTTAAATAGAGAAATTTGTCTGCGGACAGTTTCTTTTTCTTCTGCGGACATATGGTTGACATCCAGTTCATAACCGAAACTTCCGGACATTGCTACAATTGCTCTCGTGTTGATCGGTGTGCAGCGTCCTGTCTGCTCATTCGGACATTGTGAAACATGAGCGCCCATTGAAGAAACCGGATATCCAAAGGAGGTGCCGTATTGTATTGTAAGCCGTTCGATAGCGTCTGTATTATCACTGGTCCAGATCTGGGGCGTGTAATACAACATTCCGGCATCGAACCGTCCGCCGCCGCCGCAGCATCCCTCTATGAGGAGATCCGGATAGCGTTCTGACAACTTCTCCAGCATATCATACAGTCCCAGGACAAACCGGTGAAGCACCTCTCCCTGTCGTTCAGGTGGAAGGTCTGCACTGTAAACATCGCTGATACTCCGGTTAAAATCCCATTTGAGATATTCTACTCTGGCTGAATCCAAGACCTGGCACATCTGGTTAAAAATATACGTTCTGACCTCTTCTCTGGAAAAATCCAATACCAGCTGATAACGAGAACGGGTAGGGGATTTCCCCGGGATTTTCAGCGCCCAGTCAGGATGTGTACGGTATAGCTCACTGTCCTCACTGACGCATTCGGGTTCAAACCAGATTCCAAACTGAAGTCCCAATTCGTGGATCCGGTCCGATAATTCTCCAAGAGTACATCCAAGTTTTTTCTCATTAACAATCCAATCCCCAAGACCGGATACGTCATTGTCACGTTTTCCAAACCAGCCGTCATCCATAACAAAAAGTTCGATACCCATATCGGCGGCATCTTTTGCCATGTTCAGAAGCTTTTCGCCTGTGAAATCAAAATAGACACCCTCCCAGCTATTAAGCAGTACCGGCCGTCTTGTGTTTTTATATTTTCCACGGCAAAGATTGTTTCGATAAGCCTTGTGAAATATATGGGAAAGCTGTTCCAGCCCATTTTCTGAATAGGCCATAGCTGCTTCCGGAGAACAAAAGACAGCGCCGGGTTCCAGACAGTAATGAAAATTATCCGGGTGAATACCCATCAGTATGCGGGTCTGATTATAGGTGTCAAATTCAGCACTTGCGATAAAATCACCACTGTATAGAAAAGAAAATCCATAACAGTCACCGGATGTTTCTGTAGTATTGGCGTCTGATAATATCAGAAAAGGATTGTAATGATGGCTGGACATTCCGCGGGTGCTTCCGATGGACTGGATACCATGATGAACCGCTGTACGCTGATGATTCCGTTCCATGGTGTGCCGGCCATAAAATGTGTGCATATCATAAGTGCCATGTAAAAAATCAATGCATAAGCTTAGAATGTTATCCAGCCAGATCGGCTGACCGCTGTGGTTTTCTATTCGCACACTGCGTGTGATAATATCCAGATCTTCCATAACACCATAGTATAAGTGTACATAGAAGTGTTTCCGAGTGTCTTCCAGCGTTACAATCAGTGTTTCAGCCTTATTTTCGGAGGTATGATAAATTGCAGGAAGTCCTGGGATGGAGTATTTCCCCTGGCAGAGCTCATGCTTTACATATCGCAGTTCACAAGAGGAGGCACCGTCCGGATAACGGACTTTTAATGAGGAAGCGCGGTAATCACCGCTTCCAAAAGACGAATATTCCTGCGGAAGAGCGTCAAGAGAATAAGTACGCTCGTTTTCCGCATCATATGGATTGCCGGAAAATCCGCGGTCTGCATAAGTGATCAGATAAGAGTGGTCAAAAGGAGTTCCTTTCTTACCAAACCAGGTATGGAGTAAAACTCCATACCTGTCTGCTTTCATCTGGTACATACTATGGTCTGTCTGTAGTGTGAAAACTTTGTTTTCGTTATCTAGTATTATTGCCATAAGTTTGTCCTCGTTTTATATTATTCTATTATTTTACCGCACCGTTGACTACACCGCTTAAGATCTGCTTCTGACAGATGATGTAGAAGATCAGGATCGGGATCAGGGCCAGCAGGTAGGATGCGAACGCCAGGTTGTAGTTCGTTCCGAACTGGGTCTGGAAGTTCAGCTGTGCCAGCGGCAGGGTGTTCTGTCCCGTTCCGGACATGATAATCAGCGGAGTCATAACGTCATTCCATACC
>CASEIR010000099.1 GCA_949287925.1 uncultured Lachnospiraceae bacterium | reverse complement strand
CAAGACAGATATAAGCGCCGGATATCTTCTGTGATACTCCGGCAGAATTTATATGCCCTGAACTGACAAGAGTTCAGGGTTTTTTTTGTTGTTTTTGGAGGTGAAGGATGGATGAATGAACAGGATTATATGAGGAGGGCGGTGGAACTGGCGAAAAAGGGGGGCGGTCATGTATCTCCCAATCCTATGGTGGGCGCGGTGATCGTAAAAAATGGGAGAATCATAGGGGAAGGCTATCATGAGCGGTACGGAGAGCTCCATGCGGAGCGCAATGCTCTGGCGTCCTGTCGGGAGTCTCCCGAAGGGGGCGATATGTATGTAACGCTGGAGCCCTGTTGCCATTATGGAAAACAGCCGCCCTGCACGGCCGCCATCTTAGACGCGAAGATCCGGCGGGTTTTTATCGGTTCCGCAGATCCGAATCCCCTGGTGGCGGGAAAAGGTGTAAAGATTCTGGAAACCCATGGAGTGGAAGTGATACAGGATGTGTTACGAGATGAATGCGACCGGTTAAATGTGGTATTTTTTCATTATATCCGTACCGGCCGTCCTTATGTGGTGATGAAATATGCCATGACCATGGACGGAAAGATTGCTTCTTATACGGGAGCGTCCCAGTGGATTACCGGCGAAGAAGCCAGGCGCCATGTACATAAGCAGCGGAAATGGTTGTCTGCCATTATGGTGGGTGTGGGAACGATACTTGCAGACGATCCGATGCTGAACTGCCGGATCGAGGGAGGCAGAGATCCTATAAGAATCGTCTGTGATTCTAATCTTAGAACGCCGGCAGAATCGAAGCTGGTGCAGACGGCGGGAAAGATTCCGACGATTCTTGCCACCTGTTGTAAGGAAGAAGCCAGGCACCGCCTTTACCTGGATGCAGGCTGCCGGATTATGGTGATTCCGGAGCAGAACGGCCGGGTGGATCTGAAGATTTTGATGAAACATTTGGGAGAGGAAAAGATAGACAGCATCCTGCTGGAAGGAGGAGCAGGTCTGAATTGGTCGGCGTTGGGAAGTGGTATCGTACATCGAGTGCAAACGTATGTAGCGCCAAAGATTCTGGGTGGAGAAGACGCGAAGTCGCCTGTGGAAGGAAAGGGGTTCCCAGATCCGGAATCGGCAGTACGGTTGAAAAACAGCCGAGTAATCTGCCTGGGAGAGGATCTTCTGATTGAAAGTGAGGTGGATGGATATGTTCACGGGGATTATTGAAGAGACCGGAACCCTGGAACGGACATGGCGGGGGAGAGATTCCGCGGTGCTGCGGATCCGGGCCTGCAAGGTTCTGACAGACGTGAAGCCCGGAGACAGTATTGCAGTCAATGGAGTGTGTCTGACGGTTACGTCTTTTGATACAGTAGGATTTACAGCAGATGTGATGCATGAGACACTGAACCGGTCTTCCCTTGGAGCGCTGCAGCCAGGCAGCCGGGTGAATCTGGAACGGGCCATGCCGGCAAATGGGCGGTTCGGCGGCCATATAGTGGCGGGCCATGTGGACGGAACCGGTCAGGTCATCCAGATCCGAAAAGACGATAATGCCGTCTGGTATACCATATCCGCACAGCCGGAAGTATTGCGCTATGTCGTTGAGAAAGGATCCATTGCTATAGATGGTATCAGCCTGACGGTAGCATCGGTTTCAGCAGCAGATTTTTCCGTGTCCGTTATCCCTCATACGGTAGCTGTGACGAATTTGGGGGATCGCAGAGCGGGGGATATGGTTAACCTGGAAAATGATATGGTGGGAAAATATATTGAGAAGTTTATGTTAAACCGGAATGAGACGGTACAGTCGGAAAAAACGCAGCTCACAAGAGAATTTTTGTCCAGGCATGGATTTTAAGAATACGAAGGGAGAGGAAGAAACATGTTTCAGTTTGATACAGTTGAGAAAGCGCTGGAAGATCTACGGGCGGGGAAGCTGATTATGGTAACAGACGATCCGGACCGGGAAAATGAAGGGGATCTGGTGTGTGCGGCGCAGTTTGCCACCACGGAGAATATTAATTTTATGGCGGTTCATGCCAAAGGGCTGATCTGTATGCCTATGTCGGAAGAGTATGTGAAGAAGCTGCAGGTTCCGCAGATGGTGACGCAGAATACGGACAATCATGAAACGGCATTTACCGTATCCATAGACAGCGTGGAGACTACCACCGGAATTTCGGCGGAGGAGCGGTCTGTGACGGCGATGAAATGTGTGGAAGACGGGGTGCGTCCGGAAGATTTCCGAAGACCCGGTCATATGTTTCCACTGCTGGCCAGGAAAAATGGAGTGCTGGAGCGCAACGGCCATACAGAGGCGACGGTGGATCTGTGCCGGCTGGCGGGTTTGAAGTCGTGCGGTCTGTGTTGTGAGATCATGCGGGAAGACGGTACCATGATGCGGACTACGGAACTGATGGAAAAAGCAAAAGAATGGGGCGTGACATTTATCACCATCAAATCGCTGCAGGATTACCGGAAATATCATGAAAAGCTGGTGGATCGTGTGACGGTGACGAAGATGCCGACGCGGTATGGAAATTTTGATGCCTATGGTTATGTGAACAAACTGAACGGAGAGCATCATGTGGCTCTGGTCAAAGGCGAGATCGGAGATGGGAAAGATGTGCTTTGCAGGGTACATTCCGAATGTCTCACCGGCGATACTTTCGGCTCTCTTCGTTGCGATTGCGGGCAGCAGCTGCATGCGGCCATGACTCAGATTGAGGAGGAAGGCCGGGGGATTTTGCTGTATATGCGGCAGGAAGGCCGCGGCATCGGTCTGATCAACAAACTGAAAGCTTATGAGCTTCAGGAGCAGGGGATGGATACCCTGGAGGCCAATCTGGCCCTTGGATTTGAGGCGGATCAGAGAGAATATTATATCGGAGCCCAGATCTTGAGGGACCTGGGAGTGAAGCAAGCTGGCAGACATTTCGGCATGGAAACGGGATCTGCTGACGGATCCGAAGGCTTTGATGGATTGTGCCTTTGTTATGAAGGAAGGCGTGGTATATCCTACAGAACGTTGTGAAGATATGGATGAAGCATAATAAAAATAGTTTTGTTTGCGGGAAAGAATGTTTTCATTTATAATTGAATAGACAGAAATTATCTGTACATTTATGGATACAAAGGAAGATTATTTATGAATACGTTTTGGCCGGAAACACAAAATATCAGAAGAAAAGCAGTGAAATTTGCAGGAAGTGAAGAATCGCTGATGATATATCTGATAGTGTATCTTGCGGCGGCGTTTCACTTTTATATGCAGCTGAATCCTTTCTCTATAGGGATTGTCGTCCTGGCCTCTTTATCTGCGGGGCTGTTTGTGGCGGCAATCCTTTTTGTGCTTCCGGACCGGATGGGACGTTATGTAGAGTTGATTCTGATAATCCTAATATCGCTGGTGTATCTGGGGGAATGTCTGTTTAAAGTGACATTGCAGCAGTTCTATCCAATATTAAGTGGACTGGATACGGCGGCGGGCAACCGGCTGACAGATTATAAAGATGCGGTAATTCAGGCCTGTGTAGAAAATCTGCCAGGTATAGTGATTCTATTTGTATTTCCGGTAGGGATAGCAGTGGTCTGGTTGTTTTTGCGACGGAACAGGATGGATTATTCTATTAAAAGAAAGAAAAAAGTTGCTGCCGTTTGTTTGGCTTCTGCCGTTTTCTTTCATTTGGTGATGATAGGGATTATTCAACTCTATCCATGGGAGGGAGATTTTACGCCGAAAAGTCTCTATAAGACAGACTTATATACGGATGAGCAGGTAGAACAGCTGGGACTTTTGAATATGCTTCGGCTGGATGTGATTCATACGGTATCTGGAGTGCCTGACAGCGGAGTTCCGCAGGTTCGGGAGAACGCAGAAGAGGTGTCGAATGAGCCGGAGGAAACTGTATATGATGACAATGTATTGGATATTGATTTTGCATCAATGCAGGCTTCGGCGGCAACGGAAGATGCGGCCTGGCTCAGCCAGTATTTTGAAAGTGTAACGCCTACCAGTCAGAATGAATATACGGGGATGTTTGAGGGCTATAATGTAATCTTTCTGACGGCAGAAGGATTCAGCGGATATGTAATTGATCCGGAACTGACGCCTACATTATATAAATTATCGCATGAAGGCTTTGTATTCTCGAATTTTTATTCTACGCTGCATTTCACCAGTACATCCGGCGGAGAATTCCAGAATCTGACGGGACTCTATCCCAAGGCCGGATTCCCGGTCAGCATGACCGAGACCGGGAAACGTGGAACCTATCTTCCTTTTACACTGGCAAACCGACTGAATGCCAAAGGCTACACTTCTATTGGGTATCATTTTAACAGCAATATGTACGGGAGGGAACTGTCCCATCCCAATCTGGGATATGAATGGAGGCAGGCAACCGAATGCAGCCGGCCTATTGAACGGGAGTTGGCCGAAAGCGGCAAGCCGTACTGGCCGCAGTCCGATGACTATATGATAGAGCAGACATTTGCCGATTATGTAGACAAACAGCCTTTTAACATCTATTATCTTACCATCAGCGCCCATCTTCCTTATGGTTACGACAGTAATATGATGTCGGCCCGCAACCGGGAACTGGTGGAAGGCCTCCCATATTCGGAAAAGACAAAGGCTTATATAGCGGCGAATATGGAATTGGAAAAAGGTCTGACCTGGCTGGTAAACAAGTTGGAAGAGACGGGAATCGCTGACAAGACACTGATCGTAATGGCGCCGGATCATATTCCATATTCCGATCCGGATATCCTGGAAGAACTTGCCGGGCGGTCCTTTGGCGGGTCAGGCCTGGCGAATCTGGATGAGCAGGATGTGGATCTTGATATTTATAGAAATACATGGATTCTCTGGTCAGCGTCTATGAAAGAGCCGGTGGAGGTAGACAAAGTATGTTCACAGGTAGATATTTTGCCCACCGTGCTGAATCTTCTGGGAGAAGAGTACGATTCTAGAATGCTGGCGGGAGTAGATGTTCTGTCGGAAGCGGATCCGCTGGTAGTATTCACGTCCAATTCCTGGAAAACAGACCGGGGAACCTATAACCGTTTTACAGGTACATTTACACCGGCGGAAGGCGTGGAGATGAGCGAAGAAGAAAAGAATGTCTATGTGGAAAACATGAAATACCTGATGCAGTGCAGGCTGAAGCTGGGACAGCTGATTATAGAAAACGATTGCTACAGAACCTTAATGGGGACGGGGAATTTTTAAAAATTCCCCGTCCCCATTAAGGTTATTGTTTCTTTTTAAACACATTTATATCCATGGCTTTGTCCTGGTATGCCACAATAGATGTGCAAAGGGCATCGCCGGTAATGTTTACGGTGGTTCTGGCCATGTCCAGCAGCCGGTCAATTCCCATGATTAGTGCAATGGCTTCGGTGGGAAGGCCCACGGAGGCGAAGACCATGGTCAGGGTGACCAGCCCGACGCTCGGTACGCCGGCAGTCCCGATAGACGCCAGTGTTGCGGTCAGGATGACGGTAGCATAGTCGGCTCCGGTCAGTGGAATGTTGAAAGCTTCGGAAGCGAACACAACGGCCACTCCCTGCATAATTGCGGTTCCGTCCATATTGACGGTGGCGCCAAGCGGGATAGTGAAGGATGAGATTTTTTTAGATACTCCCATCTTGCTATACAGAGTCTCGATTGCCAGCGGAATCGTTGCGTTGGACGTAGCTGTGGAAAAGGCAAATCCCATGACTGGAAGGTATTTCCGGATAAAATGATAGGGATTCAGCCGTGTAAACAGGAAGAACATGGCTGAATATACGATAAACAGGTGGACGCCTAATCCGGTGAGAACGCTGAGCATGTACTTGATCAGCGGCAGGAATACAGAAAAGCCGATTCCTGAAAATGTTTTGGCAATCAGGCAGAAAACGCCAATGGGAGCCAGGCTCATGACCATAGTGGTCATTTCCATCATGATATCGTTAAACTGTGCGAAAAAGTTTGAAACCAGCTCGGCCCTCTCGCCGATTTTTGCCAGGATGATTCCGATGATAATCGCAAACAGGATAATCTGCAGCATATTTCCTTCCGCAAGTCCTTGAACCGGGTTCTTCGGAATGATATTCAAAAGAGTGTCAGTCAGGGAAGTGGTTTCGATTGCTTCGACACTTTCAGAGGTCTGAAGTGCAGATTCCGGAATCCCAAGTCCTGGTTTGATGATGAGTGCAACACTCAGCGCTACAGCGATGGCGCAGGCAGTGGTACACAGGTAGAAAATCACCGTTTTAATCCCGACTTTTCCCAGCGTTTTGGTGTCTCCGATGGCAGAGCTTCCGCAAATGATTGAACAGAATACCAGTGGTACTACCAGCATCTGCATCAGACGCAGGAAACCATTTCCCACCACGTTAAAAATTCCGCCGATCAGAATTGTGTCTTTGAAATAACAGTCCGGAACCAGATAGTGCAGAATGCATCCCGTTGCCATGCCGCCCAGAAGGGCTAGGAAGATCCAGGTGGTAAGTCCCAGTTTTCTTGCTTTCTTTTCATTATTAGTTTTCAAGGTTCAGCCCCTCCCATCCGCGTGAATCTACATACTCCTGAAGCGCGTCTTTCCAATGAGGCATCCGGTAGATTCCGGTCATTTCCATCATCAGATTCCGAAGCAGCGTGCAGCGAACTTCGGAAGCCTTGCCCAGTTTCTCCAAAAGACCGGCTTCCACTGTTATATCTTTAAAACCAGCCATTTCCAGGAAGGTGCGGGCAAATTCATAACGGGTGCAGGAGCCTTCGCAGGCTGCATGGTAGATTCCATATTCTGTAGATTCCAGAAGCGATACTACGAACCCGGCCAGTGCTCGTGCGCTGGTGGGTGAGCTGATCTGGTCATTGGGAACCTGAATCACAGAACTGGTTTGAATTTCTTTCAGAAGTTTACCAATGAAGGTTCCGTGGGCGGAGCCGTATACCCAGGAACTCCGGATGATGAGATGCTTCGGATTCAGTTCCCGCACCAGGTTTTCCCCGGCAAGCTTGGATTTCCCGTAAACGCTCATAGGCGTTGGCGTATCAAATTCCGTTAAAGTGGAAGTATTAAGACCAGCGAAAACATCATCTGTGGAGATATAGATGATTTTCGCTCCGATCTTTCTGGCGGCAGTCGCAAGATTGCGGGCTCCCAGAGCATTTACCTTATATGCAGATACCATGTCCTGTTCACAGGCTTCCGGATCGGTAAAGCCGGCACAGTTGATCACCACTTCGGGGCGGTGCATGTCCATAAATTGTGTAACCGTTTTCAGATCCGTGATGTCAACATCAAGGTCGGTTTTGAGCAGTTCGTAAGTTTCTACCGGAATATGGGAGCAGATTTCTGCCCCCAGATTTCCGGAACTCCCTGCAATCCAGATACATTTTCTTGTGAATAGCATAGTGTCCCTCCATTATTCTCTTAGATCTGCCGTCCGGCAGTCATGTGAGATTATATGATATCGGATAAGAGGTTGTCAATTCTTATAGGAAAAGCCACGTATATAAAAAGAAAAGCCTTTCTCCGGCTGAAGAAAAGGCTTTTTATTTAAAATGTCATATGAGTCGTAATATCCGCCCATGCTTCGTCGTCGATCTCTTCATCGCGGAACAGTTTTCTCCGGTCATCATCGGTGATTTTCCGGATGACCCGGCAGGGATTTCCTGCGGCGACGCACCAGTCGGGAATATCTTTTGTGACCACGCTTCCTGCACCGATGACTACGTTATTGCCAATGTGTACGCCGGGACAGACCACAGTGTTGCCGCCGATCCATACATTGTCGCCGATGGTGACTTCCTTGCCGTATTCATAGGCAGAGTTGCGGGTGACCGGATGAATCGGATGCCCGGCTGTGTAAATGGCTACGTTGGGCGCCAGCTGACAGTTATCGCCGAATCGGATTTTTGCCACATCCAGAAGAGTGCAGTTGTAATTGGCGAAGAAATTTTTCCCGGTCTCGATATGTTTCCCATAATCACAGTAAAAGGGCGGATTTACGAAAGCGCCGTCCGTCTTGCCGAACAGTTCAGATACCAGTTTGTTAATTCCCTCAAAATCTGAGCGGTCCATAAAGTTTAATTTTTGCAGAATACGCCGGCACTCTTTCTGCTCCTCAAATACGTCTTTATCTGAAATATAGGCCAGTCCGGCGTCTCTTCGTTCTTGATGTGTCATGATGATTCCTCCTGTATTTTAATTAGTCGCTGCAGTCCAGCACCATTACTTCGCAGCTTTGCAGGTGCAGAACTTGTCCGGGAGTTTCTGTAAGCCCCTGGTTGGATAATAGGATTCGTCTGGCAGGGTATTCCAAGGCGAGTTCTGCCGGTTCTACGCCGAAATTAGCGATTATCAGAACGCGCTGCTTTGAATCCTGGCGGTAATAGGCAATAACAAAGTCTGTATTTTCATAGGCCGGAACAAATCTGCCATAAGTCAGCACGCCTTTGTATTCCGGAGATTTCCGCAGGGCAATGAGGCGGCGGTAGTAATGTAGGACGGAGTCCGGGTCCTGCTCCTGACATGCCACGTTGATCTCTTTGTAATTGGAATTCACCTTCAGCCAAGGAGTGCCGGTGGTGAAGCCGGCATAGGGCTGATCGTTCCACTGCACTGGCGTCCGGGCATTATCCCGGCTCATCCGGCAGCAGATTTCCATAGCCTGTTCATGGGTGAGCCCTGCTTCTATGGCCATCCGGTACTGATCTTTTGTACTGATATCGTCGAATTCCTCAATGTTGTCCCAGGAAGCGTTCTGCATACCGATTTCCTGGCCCTGATAGATGAACGGAATGCCTCTAAGCAGGATATTTACAGTACCCAGCATCTTCGTTCCGGCAGGTGTTTGGGCATACTCTGGCAGAAACCGGGATACGCCTCTTGGCTCATCGTGATTTTCGATGATAGTTGCTTCCATTCCACACTCCTGAATCTCTAACTGGGATCGGATAATGGTGTTCCGCCAGGTTTGAAAATCCACGGAAGGCGCATCGTACCAACCGTGTTCTCCGTCGCTGAGGCAATGAGCGCTGAAATCAAAGATCGTGGAGAAATACCCATTTTCCCCGATAAAATCCGATAAGGCGCCTTCTTTCATATTGAAGACTTCACCCACTGTGAAGGCATCATATTTATCAAAAGTATTCCGTTTCAGATCGTCCAGAAATTCTCCGACGCCATCCACACTTTCCACCATTTTCCAACAACTGGAAAGACCGTCCGGTCCGTCCGGCTCAAAATCCGGGAAATCCAGATTCTTTTTAATATTGATGATAGCGTCAATACGGAAACCGGTCACGCCTTTGTCCAGCCACCAGTTGATCATATCATAAAGCTTTTGGCGCAGCTTCGGGTTTTCCCAGTTCAGATCCGGCTGTTCTTTTGCAAACATATGAAGATAATAAAGGTCCGTGCCCGGAATCGGTTCCCAGCAGCTTCCGCCAAAATAAGAACGGTAATTGCTGGGAGGATTGCCGTTTCTTCCTTTACGGAAGTAAAAATAGTCTGCGTATTCTCCGTAAGGATCCGTCAGCGCCTTCTGGAACCACTCGTGCCGGTCTGAACAGTGATTGATTACCAGATCCATGATAATATGCATGTTCCGCTTCTTCGCTTCAGCCAGTAGTTCGTCAAAATCCGCCATGGAGCCGAACTCCTCCGCGATCGCATAATAATCCGAGATATCATAGCCCTCATCCACAAACGGAGACTGATAGACCGGCGAAAGCCAGATCATATCGATTCCCAGCATTTTCAGATAATCTAATTTTGAGATAACGCCTTGCAGATCCCCAATACCGTCACCATTAGTGTCCAGGAAACTTTTGGGATAAATCTGATAAGCAACCTTATCATGCCACCATTTAGTCATATTCATCGTGCCCACCTTTCTAAGGGGGTTAGACCCCCTATAGACTTTCATCTTACTATAAGATAATATGATATCTAAGAAGATTCAAGTTTAATTTGCAGGAGGTTTTTATGGCAAAGTTAGAGAAGGTGCTGAACAGGGATTTTGATCAATTGCTGGAGTTGATTGAATCGGGAATTCTGAAAGGAAGTATGACGGCGTC
>CASEIR010000098.1 GCA_949287925.1 uncultured Lachnospiraceae bacterium | reverse complement strand
AGCCGTGTATCTTTCTATCGCTTTTTCTTTATTATATCTGTTGGCATATAAAAGGACAACTGATTCTTCATCACAGCAAATTTTTACCAAAAATGAAATTTTAAATTCCACCTCTTCCAAGGGCAGTAGAGTTTACTTCTGCACAGTCGATATTTACTCTTTCAAATATTCATGGTATGGTTATCTTTCCTTCTGACAGCAGTAGAAGGAGGCATATGATGAGTAAATATATTCCTGGCAACCAGAAGCACCTTACCCTTGAAGACCGTATCTATATCGAAAATGAACTGAACAAAGGCACATCTTTTAAAGATATTGCCCGGTTCCTGTGCAAAGATCCCACTACGATCTCGAAAGAAATCCGGGCCCACCGCTTTTCTGACTGGTATCACAAAGGCACCTTCTATAATGCCAAAAACTTCTGTATCCACCGCTATCACTGTAAGAAGACCAACGCCTGCAGAAAAATTGTCCTATGCGGAATCAAATGCCCATCCTGCCCTACCTGTAATCAGACTTGCAGGGACTTTGAAAAAGAGCGCTGCGTAAGACTTGACCGGGCTCCTTATGTCTGCAACGGCTGTACCAAAAAGATCAGCCACTGCACCATCGCCCACAAATACTCTTATAACGCCAGGTTTGCTGACAGAAAATACCGCGAAAAACTCCGGATTCCAGGATCGGGATCAACATGACGAAAAAGGAGCTTCGTAAAAAGGATCAGATCATTTCTCCTCTGAGCGAACAGGGGCAGTCCCCTTATCATATCCTGACGAACCACCCGGAGCTGGATATGTCTGTCCGTACGATGTATTCCTATCTTGATCAGGGTCTCTTTACGGCACGGAACATAGATTTGAAGCGGAAGGTTCATTTCAAGCCAAGAAAGTGCCATAAAACACAGATCACGAACAGAGCCGTCTTCACCAATCGATTGTATCGTGACTTTTGCTCCCTTGGCCTTACGGGCTATGTCCAAATGGATACGGTCCATTCTTCCAAGGAATCGAAAAAAACTTACTGACCATGTTTTTCACCAAAGAGAAGCTCTTCCTCGCCTTTCTGATGAACCGATGCACCAAAGGCGCTGTCCGTCTGGTTTTTGACCGTTTAGAAAAGCGTATGGGAACCTATGAATTCGCTTCCGTGTTTGAATATATCCTGACGGACCGTGGTTCTGAATTCGGTGATCCTGACACTTTAGAAACCGGTATGACCGGAGTCCAGCGTTCCAGCATTTATTATTGTGACCCCATGCAAAGCGGGCAGAAAGGCGGGCTGGAACAGGCCCACACCATGCTCTGGATGGTTCTGCCCAAAGGGACCAGTTTTGAGTTCCTTACACAATGGGACGTCAATCTGATCGTGAACCACATCAACTCTACTCCCAGGGAAAGCCTGGGTGGGAGAACGCCATACAACGTTGCATTGGAAACGGTTGGCGGAGAGGCCTTAAATGCATTTCAGCTTAGGCCGATTGCCCCGGATGAGGTAAATCTGACACCTAAGCTGATCCGCTTTAACCACTAATCAACTGATCAAAATCTGCTGTCAGACTGGAAGTAAACGTTTCACATTTTTTAGATGTGTCCGGTGGAATTCAGTCTCGCACACTGTTTTTCAGCGGTCCGTTTCCCATGTCCAGAAATCAAGTATTTTTTGATGAGTTGAGCTAATTATAGCAGAAAACAGGATATTTTGCTCAAAAATCTTCCGTACTGTTGAACTCACAGAAAGAGCGGGACGGCTTCCAGCCCTGCCACAATATCCGCTTCCATCCGGAAGATTCACATCCAGGATTAGAAGATCCGGCTGACGCTCCGCAAGGATACGGCGCGCCTGCGAAAGTTTCCCGAAGCATTCGATTCTTCTGTCATCTGCCTTCAACGCTCTTGCAAGTCCATCTGCAAGAACCTTATCATCTTCTACAATGAAAAGTTCTGTCATCTTTGAAATTCTTCCCCTTTCAACTTTCAATATTTCCAGTGCAGTATCTTATATAAGATCAATCCAATTAACATGCCAATCATCGATACCACCAAATACCAGATGGCATGTATAAATGCCGTTTCATTATAATATAGAAATACTGACGGCAAAAAAGCCACGGCCGTTGCTGCCGGATACAAATACTTGATTCTGTTTTTGGAAATACAGGCGATGAATACGGAAAGAATCAGCGTTGCCAGTATAATTAAAACTACCATTCCCATCCCATCCGTTGGGCCTGCAAACAACGGGGAAATGTAGAACATAAAAAGCTGTAATAAAAATATCACGATTTCTGCGATATATTTTTTCATAAGCACTCCTCATTGCAAATTCTGTATCGTGTAAATTCTTCCTTTTGAATGATTCGGTTACAAACCTTTTTATATTCACAGCAGCTCTATTTATAAGTCAAGCTTCATGAAAATAGATGTATGTAGAGGACTGTCATTATAGCAGCCTGTTTCGTAAAAGCCAAATTTCCGGTACAGGTGTATTGCGCTTTGTAATTTTCCTAATTTTCTTCATCTGAACTCCGGCCTTATATAAAGACGCTTCATCTCACAATTTTTCGCATCTATTTTTCTTAGACCTATGCATCCCGCCAATTTATCATCACAGTATAGCAGATACAATCTGCCGTCAGGCATGCCGTATTTGTCTTCTAAATGATTGACTTCTTCCTCATAGTTCTGAAGGACAAGATAGTCTTTGAAGGATTCTTCATTTGCAATCAGCATACCAGTATATTCCGAGAATAATTCGCTTACTCCTTCATGATGTGTATAAGCAGGCACGATTCTCATATCCATTATTTCGCCTCCATTATTCAGATTTTCCGATATAACTTACCCCGGTCATCTATGTCCCGATCTTATGTACTTCATCAAGGCTTCCATGTCATCAAAAAGTTCCCGCTTCATAATAACTCCCCCTGTTTCCATTTATTCAATATGAAAATCAGATTCTCTTTTTCAAAAAATTGTTCTTTGTTCCTAGATTATACGGGCAGATATCCCGGCATCTGTGACAGGCGATTCTCCATGACTGAATTTCTTCATCATCTCCAAATGCATAGTTCCAGCATTTCTGCTGGTCTAATTCCGGCTGCTGCAATGCGTTTACCGGGCAGATCTCCACACACCGATTGCAATTATCACATATATTGTTTTTCATTTTATCCGGTTCAAGCTCCGCGTCACATAGGACAGTTCCCAGCCAGATCATACTGCCGAACTCCGGCGTAATCAGAAGTGAATGCCGTCCGATTGTCCCAAGTCCTGCTGCCTGCGCCGCATGCTTTGACGATACGATGGAACGATATCTGCCGGTATGCTTGTCCCACTGGCTTTCATTGGCCGGTATGGGTACGCACACAATCTCTGATTTTTCCATCTCAATGCAAAAATCAAGGGCTATAGCGTCTACTTTTGGTACGATTGAATTTCGTACTCTTGTATATGGAATCGGTGTTTTACATATGAGTGTTCCGACAGGACATCTGCACCCGAAAGAAATGACCGATTTGCATGTGGGCATAACGTCTGACGGATGGTATCCTTCCGGCGCATCTGAAAAACGACTTATGTCTGCAATTCCGCACAAGTCCGCCCCCAGCGAAAACAATAATTTTTTTACCTTTTTACTATCCATTTCTCCAGCGTCTCCTTTAATCCATATTACTCAGCACACAATCATTTACCTGTTTCGAAGGAATGTGGTTATGCATTATAATACATATCATATACAACATATCCCTGAACATCCTTTAACGCACCGGGATATAACTCCTGGCACATCATGCACCGCGGCTCTGTCAGTGGAATCCCGCTGGTGGGATAAATACCAAATTCAGACGACGTCTTAAAGCCGACGCGATTATAAAAATGATAATCTCCTTCAACGGTTATCCCTTTGAATCCCCTTTCTCTCACCTTTTCGATGCCCAGTGTGATCATCGTACTTCCCACTCCCTGATGAAAATAATCGGCATGAACCGCAACAGGCGCAAGCATTGCAATCTCATTTTCTGTCTGATCTCTGTATCCGCCACTTGGCTCAGATGATAAGGGAAATCTGGAAAACAGAAAATGCCCGACAATTTTCCCTTCCAATTCCGCCACAAAGGATAATTCCGGAATATAATATTCCGAATCTCTTATTTCTTCAATGAATGCAATAATATCCGTTCCATCGGAATAATCCGTTCCTTCACGGAACGAACGTAAAATTAATGATATGATGTACTTCTATATGCAAAAACTTCTGCGCAATTCAAATACATATTTTTCATATAGTGGGCGTCCCATTTCAGTAGCTTCTAATGAATATATTGAACCCCTACATCTCGTATTCCTCACATTTCGCATTTTCCAATGTATAATGAAAGAACTGCTCATTCGTCATGTCCGTAAAATATGTTCTGATAATACGGCATACTCCGCCGTGACTGATCAAAAGTATATTCTTTTCCGGATACTCTTCTTTGATCCTTTCAAGGAATCCATAAATCCGGCAAGCCACCTGCATCATAGACTCCCCTCCCGGATATCGGTATGCAAAATTTCTCTTGTTGTTCAGAATCTGGGGATCTTTTCTGTCAACACCTTCATATATTCCATAGTTCTGCTCAATCAGCAATTCCTCTTTATACAAAGGAACGTTCTTTTTCGCCGCAACAATTTTACCTGTTTCAGTTTTGGCAATGTTTATCCGAATCATAATATTTCTCAAATCGAAAAAAGCCCTCTCTGCCATCACCAATAAAATCTTCCGGCAGATCCGGCATGGGATGCTTCTCATTGAAAAACTCCGTAATGTGAAAACCGCAGATGTTCACATAAAAATGAATATTCCTCTTTTCGAAATACGGCGTGCAGGTCTCCCATACCTTCGTGTCCGGATATAACCGTTCCAGCTCAGACCAGATCTTTTTTCCTATCCCTTGGCTCTGTGTCCCATATTTGACGAAAAGTAAGTCCAGATGATTGTGCTGTGTTTTCTCATTGATGACCACAACCGCGCCGCCTGCCATTTTCCCATCAACAACGGCTTTATATACAGCCGCGCCCTCCGTATTCAGGGATTTTTCAATATCTTTCTCCGGCAGAACCATCTGATCCGTTTTGCCGTATTTACTTTCAAAGCCTTTCTGAAAAGCTTCCTGCATATCCAGCTTGTATTGCTTCAGTTCTTCCATCCGCACCGGACATAATTCGAGTCTCATGATTTCCTCCATAACTCTCTATATGTATCTGTCTTATCAAAATTATAATCCTTTTCTCAGATATATCATATCCGTCAACTGAACATCGTTTTCATAAATCGGATGATCATAGTGTTCCGTAAAGAAATTTTTGATTCTGTGAGAATAGGCAAAGCCACAGTTCTCATAAAAAGGAATTGTCAGCGGACTGTCTCCTGTTCCCACCTGGAGAATGTCATACCGATCTTTATACTTTTCTGCAATAAATTCCAGCATAATTTTTCCGTATCCTCTTCTCTGACAGTCAGAATCCGTGGCAATATTTTTAATCTCAAGAATTCCGTCCCCTTCATCTGTAACCACACATTCACACTTTATTCCCTCATCTTCCAGAACGTACATAGTCCCGCGTTCAAGGTAACGGTCAATCATATTTTCCTGTTCATCCGCCAGCAGCAAAAGGGACAGATATTGCTTTTTGTTATCTGTAATCTCTCTTATATTCATCTTTCTCTCACAACTCATATGCCATATAGAAACTCACTATTTTACTCCCTCAAAATATCTGAATTTTGCTTGCTTCCTCGCAGCCCAGTTCCTTCTTCAGATCTATAAAATACTGTCTCTGCTGTTTCCTCAGATAGCTCCCCATAAAAGGCTTAAGAAACCACTTCTTTGCACGGACCTCTTCCGTGAAATCCAGCGTTGTATTATCACCATGCCGATAAAATCTCCCAGTCCATTTCCCCTTTATATTTTGATTCTCCAGCACGAACTCCCACAGCTCACATTCTTTTTTATTCGTCACTCGAAAAGATGTAACGATTCCTTCTTTTGTATATTCTTGAAAATTCCTATCGTCCACAATACGAATCTTCTTTATATCACTTCGCCAGCCATAATTCTTCAGATCCGTAACTGTATTCCATACCTTTTCCACCGGGCATAAGAATGTTACCTTTACATTCGCTTTCGCCATATTCTCACCCCCATTTAATTATCCATTATACAGATAAATTTTCCGTATTTCACGCTAATACGGAAGCAACTGCTGCGATGATACAAACCGCAATCATAATACATCCTTTTATCGTTTCAACAGATCACGAAACCATCTTATGCGTCCGCCCACATTGAACAGGCGAAATCCTGCCAGCCGCACGGGAGCAATCTTTTTGGGAAATAAAATATCCTTCATTCTCTTCATAGATTCATCCTCTTGTCTCTACCTCGATCACCGTATTTTTCAGAATCTTCTGCACAGACTCCAAGATTTGTTGATTCAATTATAGCAATCCCACTCTTTTAATACAATCTCTGACTTTTATTCTATATAAAAAGGGACAAGATTCTCATCTTGCCCTTTCTTATACTATCTTCCTTTTCCGTTATGTTGTATCAAATAGTCAATCTTTCTATTTTTTGTATTGATTCACAAATTATTTTCCCATTTATTTACTCCTCTTTTCTTTCTAGACCAAGCAGATAGTATTGATAAGCCATGTAACTTATAACTATCACAAAGAGCAATATATAGACCTTATTGCCTTTCAACGGCCTAAAATAGATTGAATCGTTTCAGGCAATAGCTCCTGTTCAGGAGCAAATTTTTCCGATACCATATATCTATAGATGTCATCCTGTAAGCCTCTGCCTTCCGGATATTGCTGCAAATTATGTAATCCCATAGATGAGATGAGAAGTACCTTTTGATGAAATGATTACGCTTGACCAATTAGCCGCCATGTCCTCGTTGAGTCCGTATTACTTTTCACGGCAATTTACCAAAGCAGTTGGCGTAACTCCGCATCAGTATATAATTTCTGTAAGAATTGATGCCGCAAAATATCTTCTTAAAAACACCTCTCTATCTATAAAAGAAATTGGCTATCGGTGCGGATTTTCCAGTGAAAGCAGTTTCAACACCACTTTCCGGAAAAGGTGCGGTCATTCTCCAGGGCAATACCGGCATTTGATTTGAATGTACCAGATCAGACGGATCTGTAATACCAAAGAATCCCTCTCTTTTCTACGTACATCATCAATGCATGCAAGGGTATGATTCTCTTGAGAAATTTATAAAAGTAATTTATCAGGCAAATATGTTTTCCTGCCCATTGTTCTTATTGCGCTGTGTATTTTCATTTATTATACTAAAGTATATATTCATTTTATATCAACATAACGGTTCATAATTCTTGATCATGGAGAAATATTAATGAAATCATTCAAGAAGCATTTTTTGTCATTCTCAGAAAATTATCGCGCGTACTTTCATGAGGAGCGTGATCACATTGCACAGCAGAACCTCCGGCTATTGGAACATCTTAGTTTAATTACAGCCGCTCTGCTCATATTTTTTTTCTGATTACACCCATAGTCCTGCCCAACTGGACAATTACGCCGTATCATATCTTTTTTCTGCCTGCAAGTTTGATATTCTGGCTGATTAGTATCATCTTCCAAAAGAAAAAAATAGGTTACCTCCTTATTTTATGCATATGCCTGCTGTTTCAGTCGGTCTTATTTACTTTTGTCCTGTTTATTGACTTGCTGGCTGCGCCGAGTACTCCTGCTTCCTTTATGCCTGGATTGTGTATCGCGCTTCCAGTACTGTTTATCATGCCCTTTCGCTATTCCTATGGCGTGATCCTCACCTTTGAAGTTCTCTACATTTGGGTTGCAAACAATTTCAAAGATCCCTTCCTGGCACAATATGATATTCTCAACTCCGTAGTGGGAATTGCCTTCTCCTTAGCTGTAGCGGAAGTAATCATGCGTCTGCGCCTTCGGGATTATGCGTCTAGAATGAAGTATAAGCAGCTTAGTACGCTGGACACTCTGTCGGGCATTCTTAATAAAATGGCCTGGACCGAATCTGTCAAACAATATCTGTGGCTGCAGGGTTCTGATAATGCCTGTTCCATGGCAATTCTGGATGTAGACAACTTCAAATGCATTAACGACCAATTGGGACACTTTATCGGCGACCAGATTCTTCAATACATTGGTACTGTCCTGTCTGAGGCTTTCCGAGCCACGGATCTGGTAGGACGCTTTGGAGGAGATGAGTTTGTTGTTTTATTGAAAGGTACTACCAAACCTGAGCTACTAGAGAAAAAGTTCCGGGGTATTGAGGAACAATTCTCGCATATCCCTGTAGGTGAAACGGCCATCAAAGTAACCTGCAGTATTGGCATTGCCACTGCAGCAGGGGAAGACATTGATTTTGACACTGTCTTTCGGGCTGCCGATGCTGCCCTCTATCAGGCCAAATCTCAGGGAAAGAATACCATTATCATCACCAGCTGTAAGAACAACGGAGATGTATCCTTAATGCAGTAAGCGAAAGGCTGTATTCTGATAAAGTGTATTGCCTATATTAAGCAGTTACGGAAAGATGGGAAAACGATTCCGGAAATCAGAACAATTTTAAGCAAATAAAACCTTACTGAATCTATGTAAAAGATTTTGCTCCTTTAATTTGTCGTTGTGGCAGCTATCACCGATGTCATCACAATCATCATGCAAACTTCCATTGCAATCACCATAGCCAGCACGGAATTCACAAGACTCTCGTGACTGTGGGACGCCGGCGGCATATGCGTATCCATTACCATGAGGGCCGCATACATTCTGCGCACGGCATCTCCCATTGCCAATGTACCAAATCCTTTCTGAGTCTTCAGATAGTCGTCAGCTTCCATAATTTCGGCCGCAGCCTGTTCCGCGGTCAAATCCAGCATAGCCAACGTCCCCAGCACCGTCAATTCAGATCCCGTGCCATACTTGTGTCTGCCATCCTTCAGAATATCAAAAATATCCGCTACCTTCCGGCATTTTACCCGGGTGTCCGCAGGGTCAATGGCCAGGATGTGGCTTAGGGATTGCACGGCATTCTTGTCCCGGAATACCTTGGACAATTCCTGATAGCAGTTTTCCATTTCTGCCATCAATACATCTGTATCCAGACCAGATACCGCCAGGATTGCCGCAAAAGGAACATCCTCCCCTCCTGTAAGCCACGGATGCTTCTCCCTCATCCCCTGATACAAGCCAATCATTTTTTCAGCCGCGCTTAGGATCTCTTCCATTTTCAGATGGTCTCGAAGTGTCATAGATGCCAATACCTTATAATCTGTCTCAATCCACTTCAGCGGTTTCAACTGTTGTACGATAGAATCCACATCTGCAAAATACTGTTCCGGATTCTCTGCAGCCGCCATCTTACAAAGCAGCGGCATTCTCACATTTCCCCGATAGGGAGAAAAGATACCGGTCTTTCGTTTCAGAATTTCCTCACAGGCTTTTAACTGATCTGTGTCTGCTTCCATATTTAATCCAACAAAGAATGAACTTCCAGCCAGCATCATAGATTCATTGTTCCATCGAAATGCCTCGTGCATAACATCACGATTTTTCACCAACAATTTACATTTTCGTTCTAATTCAATATTCATATAGTCAAATCCTTTCTGCGCTTACAATATTGTAAGCTTACAGCTCATCCTTATCTAAAATATTATCATCGACCTCATAAACTGTAACTACATGCTCTCCTCCGCACAACGCCGAATTGCGAAATTGTTTTCTCATTATACTCTCGCCAGACGTTCTATACCAAACAGTATTAACAAAATGCAGAGCAGAGTATTTCACTCTGCTCTGCATATAAGAGCATTCACTTTATTAATATAATTTCGCACCTGCAGGAATCCGATCATCTACCATCAGCAGATTCAATCCTTCATGTCCGTCTTCCTCGTGTACTGCTGAAATCAGCATACCTTCGGAATCAATGCCCATCATCTTTCTTGGAGGCAGATTTACGATTGCGATCGCCGTCTTGCCAACCAGCTCTTGCGGCTCGTAATATTCATGAATACCGCTTAAAATCGTGCGTTTCCGGTCTGTTCCGTCGTTCAGAGTAAATTTCAGAAGCTTTTTACTTTTCGGAACCGCCTCGCAAGCCTCAATCTTTACTGCACGGAAGTCAGACTTACTGAACGTATCAAAATCTACCATTTCTTCAAAGAGCGGTTCAATCTTTACATTGGAAAAATCAATCTTTTCCGCCGGCTTTTCCGCTGTCTTCGCAGACTGTGCCGCATTGTTTGCGGCGTTTTTCTCTGCCCCCTGAGATTTCATTGTCGGGAACAGCAGCACATCACGGATGGCTGCGCTGTCGGTGAGCAGCATACACATACGGTCGATTCCGAAACCGATTCCGCCGGTAGGCGGCATACCGATCTCCAGCGCGTTCAGGAAGTCTTCGTCTGTGGTGTTGGCTTCCTCATCGCCCTGTGCC
>CASEIR010000097.1 GCA_949287925.1 uncultured Lachnospiraceae bacterium | reverse complement strand
TTCTCTTTGCTGTTTATCTGGGAAGTCTTTTTGTGGTGCCCATTTTTTGAACCATCACTTTCTCACCATCTTCATCATGTGTTGCTAGATAGCATCCCTTCTTTCAACCATAATTACAAACTTGTTTCGCAATTACCTATTACTTATTTGCCTGTTCTTCTTTTCTTCTCTTGAATACCAGGAAAAACCAGAGCAGCCCCCCTGCAGCCACTATAACAAACGCAATGGATCCCACAAGCAATGGCGTATTATTGATATACTGAATCAACAGATTGGATGTAAGCAGAACGCTTACCGTCTCCGCTTCTGCTGTATTGCCCGCTGCATCTGTAGCAACTGCTTTCAGATCCTGATCCGAGTTTGCGCTCTTCATGGTGTAAATCAGCTTTCCACCCGATTTCTGAATCTGATCAAGGCTGTATTCCTCTTCTTCTCCATCAATACTGCTGGATACTACGACATTATCCATCGCATAATTATCCACGACGTCGATTGTAACTTCTCTTGTATCCGCACGATAGGAACCTGAATCTTCAATGCCGGTGATAACCAGCGTCGGCGCTGTCTTATCTATCGTAAAATCGATACTGCATCCTTTTACTCTACTGTTTCCTACGTTGGTTGCCCGGTCCTTGGAATCAATCGTTACAGTATAATTTCCTTCTGTTTCGAAATTTTCTTTATTAATTGTATAATTATATTGTTTCCAAGATACTTCGGAGCCGCTTCCTTTAACTTCATAATCCTCGCCAGCTTCAAGCTTCTTGATCTGACCGTCCCGTCCGTAAGAGATATCGCTGGCGACAATGCTGTCTACGTTGATCTCCGTTACATACACATTCTGCTCTTCATTAATATATGTATGTTCGTTTTCTCCCGTCTTCAGCCACTCTTTTGTGGCATCTCCGATAATATATACGGAACCGAATCTATTAACGGAAAAGATCACGGATTTCTCTGTCTCGTTTCCTGCACGGTCTGTAATAACCGCTGTCATGGTATAAAGGTCGTCTTTTTCTTTTACCCTCTCGAAGTCGGCCATCTTGATGCTCTCTCCGTTGGGGATGGATGTGTGCTCACCGTCAATATCCATGGAACCATTGTTCGCACCTGTCAACGTGAGTTCTACGCCATTTTCCGTGTAGTTATTGTCGCTGTAACGTACGCCCGGCGCCACCACATCGTTGTTTGCCGACTTGTCCTCGATATCGAAGAACTCCAGTTCCGGAGCCGTCTGGTCAACCGTGAAGCTGTCCTGCTCATAGTCTGCTGCCGCATTTCCTGCAAGATCCGTATAATCCACGTCAAATGTGTAGTCCGCGTCTGCAGAGAATGTCACGCTGGCCGTGTGAACATCGCCTCTGGCGCTCCATCCGCCCAATCTCGGAACAGCCACGCCTCTGCCTTCCAGCGAAGCTGTGATTGCTGCGTTGACATCCGCTGCGTTGAAGTTATGTTCATTCACTGTGATGGTCGCCGTACGGTCTGCATTGAAATAACCCGGTTCTGCATCGTTGTTGTTATCGTAAGATACCTGAATCGTCGGATCCGTCTGGTCGATGGTGAAGTCATCTACTCTAGTATAATTGGAATCATTTCCTGCAAGATCCGTTGTGTTCAGCGTGAAAGTATAATCACCGTCCGCTGCAAATGTTACGGTACATGTATGGGTGGCATTGTCCGATACCCCTGAATCTGAACTGTGAGTCCATCCGCTGATCGACGGCTGTGTTCCGTCTGTGTTTGTGATGTTGAAGCGGACAGCTGACGGATCAAAGTTACGCTCTGTTACCGTAACCGTAGCCGTGCGGGTTGCATTGTAGTATCGCTCGTTGAGCGGACTATTCAGGTCGTAGGTTACGTCGATGGTTGGTGCGGTAATATCAATCATGATATCTTTTGTTTCCGATGCGGTATTGCCAGACCAGTCTGTAGCCGTAACTTTGATTTGAACCTTATTACTGTTGTTCATTTCAGCATTCACCGTTCCAGTTTTTACTATTGACGATGTTCTTTTTGTTTTATCAGCCAGGTCAGGGTCAGTATTATAATTTCCTTCCTGCGTTACCACACCATCGTTTAATATTTCATAAGATACTTCTTTCAATCCAGCATATGTCCCATTTACTTCCGGATCTGTAACCTGAATTTTGAAATCAACATCTCGATTGTATATTCCGTGTGTGGGCTCTGCTGTGGTTATCGTAATCTTTGGATAATTATCCGGTGCCTGCCGGTCATCTATTACACCTTTTGTAGTAATAAAGGAAACATTACCAGCCTTATCTTCCAGACGCATATACGGAACCTGTTGTGTGTTCGCTGTTGTATGATATATAACAGGCTCATTTGTACGACTAAAATTGTCTGCTCCTATCCAGTCTTCCATTTTAATATTATCGAGCGTCATTTCGCTTGCATCATTTCCGACAATATCTAACTGATCTATCTCTCCGTGTATATCTCCCGGATTATACATATAGTATTGCTGCTTATAGATGGATGTGGCATCTTCACTGCTAAACTTAATTTCTGCAGAACTGTTAAAAAATAATCCAAATGAAATAGTCCGGATAAACTCCTCTACTGCGTTATTCACTGTCGTTCCACTCTCATCTATTCCATTTACCACAATTTCTCCCGTTGGAGCAGTTTTATCTACAGTGAAATAATGCGGAGCATAGGTATATGAATTACCTGCCAAATCCGTATAAGTAAATCCGAAAGTATAATTGGCATCCTTTGTAAAATCAAGTGTTGTCGTACCTACTTTACCATCATATCCCCACTTTTCTCTACCTTCAAATTCACTGAAATCTTCCGTTTCATTAGGTGCATCAGTTCCTTTTGTGACAGAAAAGTCGCACTGGCCCTCAGCAAATTCTTTCTCATATGAGAAATTCTTCTCATCAATATTGATCTGCGCATATACAGAATTGTTCGTATATACCCGGTTTTCTTCATCAGATGCATTTTCTATATCAGCTGCCACGTCTGCCGCCTTATCCACTCTGTAAATAACTGTTACAACAGGATCAGTTGTATCAATGATAAAAGATTTATTTGCTTTTGAAATTTTATTCGTATAATTAATTTCTCCCGACTCATTTCCCAGTATGTCTTTACAATACGGAATAATCGTGTATTCGCCGTCTTTTACAAACTCTAACTGTAATGTACATGTTCTTTCTTCTGTATACTCTGTCACATCAAATTCACTTGTTGGTGTATTGCCGATATAATCTTTTACTTCCTTATCTACCCAGGTTATTCCGTAATCAGCAAGATCACTTAAGTGGACGCCTTCCGCATATGCTCCGTCAACTGTTACATCAAACAATATATCCGGATATGGATCTTTCTCATCTCCGACATTCATATTACGTTCCTTGTATGAAATGGTCATGATACGGTTTTCTACTTCATTATTAAAGTAAATATCATTGTGAGCTGTATTCGTATCGTCGTTATAAGTGACCTCGATCTGTGGCGGTATATTATCAATAATCAGCTGTTTTTCATATATCTCTGATATATTTCCTGCTTTGTCCTCTGCTGTTATCTCGACCTTTACATTATTTAAATCACGTTCCACATTATGCGCAGGCACAACCGCCTTGATTGTGAAATCGGATTCTTTTTTTAGTTGAGTATATGATTCCCCGTCCAGCTGGATGCTAAAAGAATTCTTATATGTTTCGGCAAGAGTCGTTTCATCTAATTCACTGATCACTTCTCCTGAATCAACTTTCTTTCCATTCACATACACATTAACCTGAACTGATTTGATACCTGAAAAATATGATCCCGGATCTTCAATCGCAATCTCATATTCAGCATCCCCCTGATAATTATCAATTCCATCCTGTGTTGCGGTCGCAGGAGCAAATGTACAATTTATTGTCGGCTGAGAGATATCAATTACCATTCCATTAGACACATATACAGAACAATTATCTGCATTATCTATTGTTTTAATAAAGATCACATAATTGTTTTCTATAATCTCTTTATTTTCTCCTTCGCCAACTTTAATAGTCCCTGATTCATCCAGATTATTCCATTGACCTTTTTCTGTTATTGTCTTGATCTGTGTTTCTACTGCCGTTTTAGACAAATTCTCCTCTTCGATATCAGATCCAAGTTCCCAGACATAATATTGCTGAGGCTTATTATCCGATAAACCGCTTCCTTCATCAGAAACTTCCACAGTCGCAGTATAAATCTTGTTAGTAAACAATCCGAAAGAAAGTGCATCTGCCATTTTTGAATATGCTGTTGGTGTAAAATCCGATATATTCGCAACCGGAGCTTTATTATCAATATAAAGCCAATCATCTAAATCAACTTGATTGGTTTTTGTCTCTCCACTATCTGAACGGCCTAAATATACCTGCACATTTTCAACAGCTTCTCTATCAACTTCTTTATCCGTTAATTTATCTAAAACATGTTCTAATCCACTTAGTGAAACACCCTCATTGGTTGCATCAATAATCTGATTATCTATGCTGATAAATACTGTATCATAATAATCAGATGCTTTAAAATTCTCCGAATCTTTTATGCGCAGCTTTAGCACCGGAGAATCATTCTCATATTTATCGGCTCCGAATTCATCTTTTCCACCTGCGCTTACGTAAATTTCTCTTAATACGTTATCATTTGAATCTGCTTCTGTAACCCCGTATATTCCTGAAGTACTTCCAGACAGTTCAATACATTTCAAAAGCTGATCTTTTGTTATAGTCTGCTGAGCTACTTTAAGGCTTCCTCTGTTATTGGGCGTATCATTAAACTTAAATTCATAATTCCCGTAATATTTATTCTGCTCAGCAATATCCGGCTTTATGATATTAAATGCTTCTTCCTGAACCTGAAGCCGAACAAATTCTTCGGTGCTATCAACTGTGGCTCCCGGTAATTTTAAAACACTCTCTCCATTTACCAAACCACTGTTTTCATCCTGATCAATGGCTCCTGTGTTATTTTCAAGTTTTATTAATCCTTCCGTTTTTTCTACTGCATCCTTTATGTTCTGTCCATATTCAAATGTCTTTACTTCACAATCTTTTGCAGTAACATAAATTGGTCGGTAAGTAACTGTAGCAACCCCATAAACTTTACTGTCTTTTGATACTTCTAACAAATAATTTGCAGGATTACTTTCGTTCGTAGACTTATAATTTCCGGCTTCAATGGTTACATCTTTTACAACAAGATTGCCGCTATTCTCATCTTTAGCAACATCCGGATTATCCATCTGTACCTTCGCAGAATCGATTACAATTCTATCACTTGTTCCCGCTACCGTTCCTGCAATCTGAAACCCGGATGTGCCATCATAAATTTTAGAAAGATTCTTATCCCATGCAATATTATCAAGATTAATCTTTTCTCTATTTACTTTAAGAGTGAATGATACATCAGCAGGCGCATATAATTGATTTCCCGCTGCAGTAATAATTACCTTAATTTCTCCTGCATTTTTTGGTGTGATTTTTATAATATTATTCTCTACCTTGATATCAGCTATCTGTTCCGGCGTTACCAAATCAGGATACTCGTCGGGATTTACAAAAACTGCTGATGCGCTGATATTCCTATCCTTGATAGTATTTTCTTTTAAGGAAACACTGATTTCTTTATTCCATTCTGGATCACCATATGTAACTTCTTTTTCCGTATCCCCATCAATTTCAAGTTCTTGTGTCTTTGTATAGTTCCCGGAAGCAGACGCGTCTTGTTTTGTATATTTCGTATCTCCGCTATATTCTACAGTAAATGATTTTGATCCTATAATTGATGCTGATTCATTGTATGTCACTGTCGCATTCGGAAGGGTTGCCGTGCCAATTTCTGTTCCATCCGCTTTAAACGTAAGTTTACCCGTTGCATCCCGCGGAATACCGGTTGCAGAAAGCTCCACCTTATCCTGGTCCAAACCTTCTCCTGGATTCACGGACAATCCCATGGTAAAACTGTTCTTAGATACAGTTACAACAATTGTTTTTGTTTGAGTTCCCAATTGAACCTGTACTGTTTCATCTTTATCTGCATCATCTCCGGCGCTGCCTGCAGCCTTTGCAGTAATTTTCCCAGTGTTATCTACACTTATATATCCGGCTCCATTTACAACTGACCAGCCATAATTTCCTTCTGCTACCTTATTGGTAATTTCTACTGTTTCCTCTTCACCGACTTTCAGAGATACATTAGCTTTGTCTGTAGAAATTTCTGACATCTTCATATTTACTTCTATAGATGTTTCTGTTTTATCCGGTGTAAATTTTCTCCGCTCTTCTGTAAGATTCGCCGTGTCATATTCATATCCGGTTTTTTCTACCGTATAAGTATATTCCTTTTCTGAATCAAGATCTGATACCTTAAAGGTCTTCTCATGTCCTGAAGCCACATCCTCTGGATTCTTTACTTCTGCAACCTTCTGAGAAGTGTTATTATCATATACTTTAATCACAACATCTTTACTAAGAAGTGCATTACCTGCGCCGGTATCCTGTATCTTGAAATATACATCCCCGGCATCCCCGGGCGCCGCCTGCGCAGTCATTGCCATATCCGGCAGCATCCATGTTACGATTAGAGCTGCTGCAAGCAATAATGCGCATATCCTTTCTTCCAAACTCTTAAATTTCTTTTTCATTCTCTCGTCCCTCTCCCTCTTCAGACTGTATTTTCCTTTTTTCTGATTTATAGTTCCATATATATTGATAAACATCTCCATTTAACAGGAAATGTGCATATACTCCTGTCAATACCATCAAAAGAAATACTATTGCTATACCCTGGTTCACAGTTACATCCACGATGCAATAGATCATACCGATTAACCCTACGATCAAAATCCCATCCATGATCTTCGCCGGTCGGTTACTGAAAAACCTCAACGGCATCGGTATTTGTTTATTATTCTTTTCTTCAAGCTGAATTTTCTTATATCTCAGATAAATCATTATGTAACCGGCAATCCCTGCTGCCAATCCCATCCAGAACATAGCGCCAGCCATATATCCTATGCCATTCAGATTCTCGTTCTTGTCAAATGCAAACGGAATCAACACCGGACTTAACGCCGATACAGCAAAAGCTGCCATCACGCCTGCAAACCTCTTCTTTAGCACATTCATTTTCTCCCCATCATCCTCTCCTACTAATCACATTCTATATAATCTCTTCCGTATGGATCAGCATCATTTCTTTTATAATCTCAAAACGTCCGGTATATGGTCTTTTCTTTTCTTGCTCTTCTCTGATTACTTTTTCCATTTCAGGTGTGAGGAGTACCGTTTCGCCCATCTTCCCATATAGCGAAGCCGTCTGGCCTGATCCTTCATTGGCAATCGTTTCCTTCTGGGAACTTTCCAGTCCATAATTGATGTCCGGATTGCTATTCAGAAGTGTAGTCGCCTCTATGCCGCTGTCCAGAAGTGTTGTGCTTTCTGAACCTTCTGGGAAAGGCTCTGTTCTTTCCTCTTGTCCTGTGTGCAGCTGCGAAACAGATCCTGTGCTGTTGTCCTGTGTATGTACTGCCATTTTCTCGGTTGGCTCCCCGCCGACCGCTGTCTGCTGGGTCGCTGGGAAAATCACCGGAGGGATCTGTCCGCTCGGTGTCTTATACAGATCACCCGTCGAATCAGAAACATATGTATCCTGTCGAAGTTTGCCTGTCTGCGCGTTCTCTTCTTCCATCATGCGGATTGTTCGTTTCTGCTCGCGTCCTGTCAGGAAGTTAAAGATGTTCCTGATTCTGAATTTAAAGAAAATAAAGATACTCAGGCCTGCAAAAAAGATCGTAAGAACAAGGCATATGATAAATCCCGTATGAAAGATTGCAATAAGCTGCTCAGTCTGCTGCATCTGTAACCCCTCCCGTCCCGGCAGTAGTAAACGACGCATTTACCTGAACTTCTGCCTCTCCAATATTCTCTAATATTTCAGCTTTTGTACTTTCGAATTCTTTCTGTCCAAATCCGGTTTTCAACGCGTTTTCTATATATCTAAGTTCATCCAGCATATCAGATTCACTGACGCCGTCATTCTTAAAATCAACTGCATGTGTATAAATCTGATAAACCATTTCCCGATACATAACCAGCGCAGTTTGTTCATTATATTGAGCAGTCAAATCGCCTGTCAAAAGCGTAAGCATCTCTTCCCAATAATCTCTATAGGAAACATCTCGATATCCAGTCAGATCCGGCTGTCCCAATTGCTGGGTAATACGGATGATCTCAGCAAACAACCCGGCGCTTTCTGTCTTGTCCGGATCCAATGTCTTGCTTTTTGCCGCTGTTTCAAACCAGGACTGCGCCATCTGTTTATTTCCTTCTTCTCCATAAAAATAAAAATATGAAAGACCCATTTCAAAGGCAAAATCATCATATGCTTCGGCATTGCTCTGAAGATAACTTTCGTTGGAACGGTTGCCGCTGCCCGTGCTGCCGAGCAATTCTTTCATCTCTACATCCTCTGACTGCGTGAATCTGCCTCCGTCTTCATCATTCATCTCGCCAATATACTCATTCAAAAGCAATTTCCATGCATCTACTCTGGATGGATCAAGATTCACCGCTTCTTTATAATGCTGCTCTCGCTCTTCTTTAGTCGCGGCATTGGAAGCTGACCTGACATAACTCTCATAGCTATTATTAATTGAAGATATTTCAGCAAACTTGAAACCAAGACATCCAATCAACGCAACTACGGTCAATGAACATGTGGTGACAAATGCCGCCCACTTATGTTTCTGCTTTTTTCGATATTCCGAATCCAGTTCATTAAAATGCTCCAATGCATACATCAATTCTGCACAGGATTGGTATCGGTCGTTCGGATTTCTCTGCGTACATTTCAATATGATTTCTTCCAGCCCTGATGAAAGCGCCGGGTTCCACTTACGAATCGGATACATTTCATACGGAGGCAGACATGGATTATGTCCGGTCAGCAGATGATACATGGTAGCCCCCAGGTTGTAAATATCCGTCCTGGCATCCGTCTGCCCATGTCCGCCGTACTGCTCCGGCGCCGCATATCCCTGCGTTCCCAGGCATTTCGTGTCTTCTACGCTTTGGTCTTTGAACTCACGCGCCGTACCAAAATCAATAATCATAATCTGTCCGTCCGGTTTGAGCATAACATTCGACGGCTTCAGATCCCTGTAAATGATGGGCGGCTTTCTTGAATGAAGGTAGCCCAGTACATCGCAGATCTGTTTTGCCCACTCTACAACCCGTTCCTGCGGCTGCGCTCCTTCCTTTTTAAGCCAGTAATCAAGACCTCTTCCTTCGATGTAATCCATAACAATAAGAAAAGTATCGTCACAGTCAATTACATCGATAATACTGGGCAGATGCGGATGATTCAGACGTTTCAGAATATCTGTCTCCGCAATCAGTCCCTGTTTCACGACTTCATAATCTTTCGTACCGTCTTTTCTGACCTCTTTTATCGCCCACTGCTTATTGGCTCTTTCGTTCATGGCCAGATAAACGATGCTCATCCCGCCCTGTCCGATCTTGTTCAGTATTTTATATTTGCCATCAACAATTGACCCTATTTCTAACATTTATCTATCCTCTAACACGTTTTCAGAAGTATGACTGATATATTGTCTTTTTCCTGACGTGATTTATTCAATTCCGTAAAATACACTGCTGCATTCTGCAGCTCTTTTTCAGTATTGACCTTTTCAGGGGCCATCATTTTAACAAACTCTTCTTCCTTAATTACATGACGGAACCCATCCGAACAGATCATATATACTTCATCTGACTCGTATATCCCGTGTTCAAATTCAGGAATAATCACCTCACTTGCGCCAACACACTGAAGCAAGACATTCCGCTGCGGGTGATTTCTGGCCTCTTCAGAGGTCATACGCCCCTGATCAATTTCTTTTTGTACAAACGTCTGATCCTTGGTCAACTGACTGATTGTTCCCTCCTTCAGTCTGTATACCCGGGAATCACCAATATTCATTATGTAATATTTGTCCTCTGCAAACAGAATCATCGCTACCGTAGTACCTAATGCTACATAATTCTTTCTGCCATATCCGGCAATTCTTTCATTAACATCAAGGATAACCCTGTTCAGGTCATTTTCCATTTCAATCCGGTCAATTCCATCTACATTTCGTTTTTCATAAAGAAATGCTGGGAATTTGTTTTCAAACCAATCGGAAAAAGCCCTGACCAAAGTAGCGCTGGCAACTTCGCCTTTAGCAAGACCACCCATACCATCGCAGACTACGGCAAGAAACACCTTGCCGTAGTCTGTGACTGCCTCTTTGATCAAGACAGAATCCTGATTTGTATTTTTTTTAATACCCTTATCTGTATGTACAGCGCTCAGAAACTCCATCTTTAGTCACCTGTCATTTTTATAAAATATGAAATTCAAACTCTTCGTCTGAAATCTTCAACGTAGACCTGTCGGTCAACAACGTCTCTTGATACGGGCTGAGCTGTACGCCATTTATAAATGTAAAATTGCTAGATTTTTGATCCGCTGCGTAATAATCCGGACCTTTCTTCGTAATTACTACATGGTATCTGCTGACTGAAGTATTATCAGAAATACAATAGTTTACTCTTCTTCTTTCCTTACCAATTGCAAAATTCTGAGAAGTAATCGCAATTTTTTCTCCATTCTTTTTACGGATCAGATACGCACCGCCCATATTACCTCCAAGCAACGTCGTCTCACCTGCTCCGGAATCAAGTAATGTCGTCTCACCTGCTCCTTGTGCTTCCGGATATCCGGTTGGTTGTACCGGTGACACCGGCTGTGCTGCAGGCGTTGGAGAAATCGGCGATACCGGAGGCGTCGTTTTCTGCTGAGCAGGAGGTATCTGTTGTTTCTTAGTTTTCTTTTTGCTGTTCACCACAATAAGAATAATCACAATCACAACAATCACGATTACAACAATCGCAATGATACCGCCAATAAGAAGCATATTAGGTCCCTCTTCCGTTGTTTCAATCTCTTGTTCCGGTACCTTTTCTAACTGGCTCCGCGCCGCGTCTAACTTATTAATTGCTGATTCAATAGCTGCCATATCCGGACTGCTGGCCGCTACAGTTTCTGCTTCCGCAATGGCATCCTGGAATGCCTTGGCACTTTCTGTTGTGTAGTCATCCATATTCAGCGCTTTTGCATCGCTAATTGCCGACTGCAAGTCTTCCACCGTTAACTCCGCCGGCCCCGTTTCTGGTTTATCTGGATACGGAATTCCCCATGTATCCAGAATCTCCTTAATTACATTGATCTGAATGGAATAATTCTTCTGATCTACAATAAATTCATTAATACCAACAACTTCTCCTGCATCATTGAGCAGCGGTCCGCCTGAATTACCATTGTCCAGTTGAGCAGTATGTTCAATAATATCTACACTTCCCGTTACCGTCACTTTGGAAATGATACCGGAAGAAATAGATACGTCGTCTTTTGTATTGAAGTTTTTGTTTTGAATAGAATCTGCCGGGAAACCATAAGCATACACGTTATCCCTTTGAGAAATTGCATCGCTGTCTCCGAGTACAAGAGGATCTCTGCCATAGATTTTCTCTGACAACTTTAAAGCCGCAAAATCCAACACATCACTCTGCGCGTTTTCATGTACAGTTGCTTCCACATTCGTATCTCGGTTTGCAAACACATACAACTTCAGGTGAGGATCATTATCCGCCAGTTCATCTAATCTTTCTCCGGCAATAATAAGCTCGCGAATTGTAAAGGATTCATTCGGCCTGCTTGCATCCGGTACAATCCTTGTATCAAGATCAAAAATATGCTTGTTCGTAATAACATACTCTTCATTAATCAAGAAACAGGTTCCTGCTGAATAATACGATCTCTGTCCATCGTCATCTTCATAGGCAAGCATTACCTGCAGAATACCGTTTGATGGATCTTCTGTATTTCCGCTTACAGTAGATGCTGTGGACGGCTCTTCCGCTGCCTGCGCTACGCAAGACATGCCTGTCATCATGCACACCGCTGTTATAAGTACCAGCATTTTTTTCATAAACTTTTTGCCCATACCTAACTCCTCCTGTGTAAATAAAATATTTTGTCATTCTGTGTTTATTTAAGCATTTTGCATATTAACACTCAATATGTGTCAATCTTTGTGGTCATGTTTTTTTTAATATTTTGGTAGATTTTTCAAATTGTATTACATATAATTTATTTTGCTTTGTTATACATATCTTGCGCAGGCGGTATTATATAATGTCTTTTACCCCTGTATTCCCATATCATTAATAGTTTGCGACTTAATATGCAGGTTATGTTATCCACATATAGGGGGGGCTAGATAACTATGTCTGAATTTTCGTATATACTGTCAAAACATGTCCACGAAAAAAATGTTAAAACTTATGCATTGGCGCAGTATTGCGATCTTGATCGATCAAATATGTATAAAATAATAAATGGTAAACGAAAACCTACTTCTATTAAAATAGTTCAGAAAATTTGCAGATTTATGCATTTGACACCTACAGAAGAATTGGAATTAACAGAAGCTTATCAAATCACACTTGCTGGATATGATAATTACTACAGACGAAAAGAAGTCATGAATTTCTTTGCTGAATTTACTTTATCCAAGGCCTCGCTTCCTTCATTCAACTATGGATCCGATCATTCTATCAATAAAGGGGAAACTTCTCTTCTTCTTTCTTCAACGGAAGTAAAACAGGCTCTCTTCCATATTATTTCAGCAGAAATGAGCCATCCTGCAGATGGGTATATTCGACTTTTAATTCAGCCTGACTCACCCTTTTTAATTAATCTTATTAGTGCAGAAAGTCAGGCGGATATGCCAATACCTATTGAACATATCATTTGTTTAAACAATAATCCAGAGACAACTCAATCCCATAAAAACTATAATTTAAATTGTCTCAAACAAATTCTTCCTCTATACGGAAGTTGTCGTAATTATGAATGTTTCTACTATTATGATGATATTTCAGCAAGAACAGGAGATCTGACACTATTCCCACACATGGTTATAACATCACAGTATGTGTGTCTCCTTACCACGAGCTTGGATAGAGGATGTGTAATGCAATCCTCTTCATCTCGAAAAATGTTTAATAATATGTTTACTGATTACCAAAAAAGCTCTACAAGCCTTCTCACTCAGATTGATAATGTTGTAGAACAGCTTAACTATGCAGAAAGTCTTATTCGCGAATGCGGAACAAACTTTTGCTTTCAACTGACTCCTTGTTTTACACCTTTTATCACATTATTGATGGCGAAAAAATATATTAGTATTAAAGAGCCCGAGCGTTCCATGTTTATTACTCGTTTTTTTGAATACATAAAAGAAATGAGCAACTGGTATAAGCAAGGAAATATAACCTGTATCTTCTCTTATGAGGGTGTTGAAAGGTTTCTTGAAACAGGAAGGATTTCTGAATATCCGCATGATGTATATATTCCTTTTGATAAAAGTGATAAAAGCTATCTTGTGAAAAATTTAATTCAAGCATGCAAAAATACGCATTACCATATGTTACGAGAATCTATTATTAATCCAGAACATGAATTATATCTTTTTGTAAATCAACAAAATGGATATCTTATGTTCTCTTCTCCTTATAATAAACAACCTGTTTATTTACATATTGAAGAGCCTGGTCTTCTTTTTACGTTTTATGATTTTTTTGAAAATTTGGATAATGATATGTTTTACACCCCAGATGAAACGGAAACTCTTCTTAATCATTTAATTAATACCATAATATAAGCGATATCCGAAATTATAATTAAAAAACAGGAGACTCTCTTTTGATTAAGAGCTTCTCCTGTTTTTATTTTAACTTATTAATTGTATAATGTTCAAAACTAGACGTTTTCGTATGTATTCCACTGATTCTTCATATACATAGAAATAAAACGTTCTAAAGGTTATTTATGTCAAAAAAACGTATCGTCCTGATTGCTTTTGCCTTTTCAGTGTTTCTCATTTTCACTTCCGTCATGTTCTGGCATTC
>CASEIR010000096.1 GCA_949287925.1 uncultured Lachnospiraceae bacterium | reverse complement strand
AATCCTCTCGACACAGATTCTTACACTCTGATAGCGCTCCACTGTTGTGACAGTCCGCAGCATATTCTGACTGCGTCCCAGAAACCGGAGCCGGAATACTCCTGTCTCTTCGGCGGTACACCCTTTCTGTCAGAACAGCCTTCCGGGCCTGTTGTCCTGACCTACTGATGAGCACCGCGCCTCTATCAAGTATCATTATTCATATAGTACATTTGTAGCATTTTTAGCCACGAATGTCAACTACAAGTTGGGACGGGGAATTTTTAAAAATTCCCCGTCCCCAATAAAATTTTATTCTTTTCCGTACAGAGTTACCAGTTTCTTCAGGTAATTGTATCTTTCCATTGCTTCAGCCTCATTCTTAGCGAAGAGTCTTTCTGCCTTTTCCGGATTTGCTCTCTTCAGAGCGTTGTAACGAACTTCTCCGTCCAGGAATGCCTGATAATCTCCGCTTGGCTCTTTGCTGTCCAGAGTAAACTTGCCGTTCTCTGCAGCAGGATTGAACCGGAAGTTGTTCCAGTATCCGCACTCAACAGCCAGAGCTTCCTCTGTCTGAGCCTTGCTCATACCCTTCTTGATACCATGGTTGATACATGGTGCGTATGCGATGATCAGTGACGGTCCCGGATAAGCCTCTGCCTCAGCAATTGCTTTCACGGTCTGGTTGAAGTCTGCACCCATAGCGATCTGTGCAACGTATACGTATCCGTAGCTCATTGCAATGCCTGCCAGGTCTTTCTTCTTGGTTTCTTTTCCGCCTGCTGCGAACTGTGCGGTAGCACCTGTCTTCGTAGCCTTGGAGGACTGTCCGCCTGTGTAGGAGTAAACCTCTGTATCGAATACCATGATGTTGATGTCTTCTCCACTTGCAAGTACATGGTCAACACCGCCGAATCCGATATCATAAGCCCATCCGTCACCACCGAAAATCCACTGAGATTTCTTAGCCAGGAAGTCTTTATTCTTCACAATATCTTTGCAGGTCTCACAGTCACATCCATCCAGAAGAGCTACCAGCTTGTCTGTAGCATCTCCGTTGGTTGCTCCACAGTTGAAAGTATCCAGGTATTCCTGGCATGCAGCCTTCACTTCTGCGGAAGCCTGATCAGATGCTGCAACAGCTTCTACTTCTTCTTTCAGTCTCTTTCTGATTGCTTTCTGAGCAAGCAGCATACCATAACCAAACTCTGCGTTATCTTCAAACAGAGAGTTGGACCATGCAGGACCCTGTCCCTTTGCATTTACAGTATATGGTGTGGACGGTGAAGAGTTACCCCAGATAGAAGAACATCCGGTTGCATTTGCAATGTACATTCTGTCACCGAACAGCTGTGTGATCAGTTTTGCGTATGGTGTTTCGCCACATCCAGCACAAGCTCCTGAGAACTCTAACAGAGGCTGTTTGAACTGGCTTCCTTTTACAGTCTCCGGTTTGAATTTAGCGACAACTTCCGGTTTTACAGGAATTTCTCTGCCGAAATCAAATACCTTCTGAGAAGCAACATTTGCTTCCATATTTTCCATAACGAGAGCTTTCTCGCCCTTCTTGCCAGGACATACGTTCGCACAGGATCCGCATCCGGTACAGTCAAGTGCAGATACGGTCATGGTAAACTTCATGCCCGGCATACCGATCATATCAATGGCCTTGGTTCCTTCCGGTGCATTTGCCAGCTCTTCTTCTGTCAGAGCTACCGGACGGATAACTGCGTGCGGACATACGTATGCACAGCGGTTACACTGGATACAGTTCTCTTCTTTCCAAACCGGGATATCTACTGCAATACCACGTTTCTCAAATGCGGAAGAACCGGACGGTGTGGATCCGTCTACATAATCCTTGAATGCAGATACCGGAAGTGTGTTACCTTCCTGAGAATTAACCTTTGCCTGGATATTCTTAACAAAGTCTACAACGTCAGTTCTGGATCCCTGAACCTCTGGTGTAAACAGACCTTCATCCGGGCAGGACTTCCAGGATTCCGGCACCTCTACTTCGTGTACCTGTTTTGCTCCGGCATCGATGGCGTCATAGTTCATCTGAACGATCTTGTCACCTTTTCTTCCGTAAGTAGCTTTTGCAGCTTTCTTCATCAAATCGATAGCTTCCTCTTCCGGAATAATCGCTGCCAGCTTGAAGAATGCAGACTGAAGAACGGTGTTGATACGTCCGCCCAGACCGATCTCTTTACCGATCTTAATACCGTCGATGGTATAGAATTTAATGTTGTGGTCAGCAATATAAGCTTTTACCTGTCCCGGCAGATGCTTCTCCAGACCTTCCATATCCCATGGACAGTTCAGAAGGAATGTTCCTCCGTCTACCAGTTCCTGTACCATGTTGTACTTATTTACATAAGACGGATTGTGACATGCTACAAAGTTTGCCTGGTGGATCAGGTATGTGGATTTGATCGGTGATTTACCGAAACGCAGGTGAGACATGGTAACACCGCCGGATTTCTTGGAATCATAATCGAAATATGCCTGTGCATACATGTCTGTGTTGTCACCGATAATCTTGATGGAGTTCTTGTTAGCGCCGACAGTACCGTCTGCTCCAAGACCCCAGAATTTACAGTTGATGGTTCCTTCCGGTGTGGTAACCAGAGCCGGTCCTGTTGCCAGAGACAGGTTGGTCACATCATCTTCGATACCGATGGTGAATCTTGCTTTCTCTGTATTGTTGAATACTGCCACGATCTGTGCAGGTGTGGTATCCTTGGAACCTAAGCCGTAACGTCCGCTATATACCGGAACCGCGTCAAACTTGGATCCTTTCAGTGCAGATACAACATCCAGATATAATGGCTCTCCCTGAGCTCCAGGCTCTTTGGTTCTGTCAAGAACGTTGATGGTCTTCACAGTATCCGGGATTGCATCGATCAATGCCTGTGCGCAGAACGGTCTGTACAGACGAACCTTAACAACGCCGACTTTTTCTCCTGCCGCGGTCAGGTAATCGATGGTCTCTTCAATCGTATCACATACAGAGCCCATTGCTACGATAACTTTCTCAGCATCAGCGGCTCCATAGTAGTTGAACAGTTTATAATTTGTGCCGATCTTAGCATTAACCTTGTCCATGTATTCCTGAACGATTGCCGGCATAGCATCGTAATATGGGTTACATGCTTCTCTTGCCTGGAAGAAGATATCCGGGTTCTGAGCAGAACCTCTCTGGCAAGGATGATTCGGGTTCAACGCATGCTTTCTGAATGCATCGATGGCATCCATATCTACCAAGTCTTTCAGATCTTCGTAGTCCCATGTCTCGATCTTCTGGATCTCATGAGAAGTACGGAATCCGTCAAAGAAGTTGATAAATGGGAGCTTGCCTTTCAGCGCTGCACAGTGCGCAACCGGTGTCAGGTCCATTACTTCCTGTACGCTGGACTCACAGAGCATAGCAGCTCCGGTCTGACGACAGGCATATACATCAGAGTGATCTCCGAAAATAGAAAGCGCATGGCTTGCAAGTGCACGGGCAGATACGTGGAACACACCCGGAAGCTGCTCACCTGCTACTTTATACAGGTTCGGGATCATCAGAAGAAGTCCCTGAGAAGCGGTAAATGTGGTGGTCAGCGCTCCTGCTGCCAGTGATCCGTGTACAGCTCCTGCCGCACCGGCCTCAGACTGCATCTCTGTTACCTGAACAGTCTGTCCGAATATATTCTTTCTTCCTTCTGTTGCCCACTCATCTACGTGCTCCGGCATAACGGATGATGGAGTGATCGGGTAGATCGCCGCAACTTCAGTATAAGCATATGAAGCATGAGCTGCCGCCTGATTACCATCCATGGTCTTCATTTTTCTAGCCATTTTAATGATTCCTCCTTAATAGATACTACAAATTTTGATAATTTGTCATATATAGTTATTATAGACTCTGCCCCTCTAAAAGTCTAGTGATTCTTCTTTCGTTTTTGTTCCTTTTTCCATACAAACACCCCAGCTTTTCTTGACACCATCTTGTGAGTCAGGTATACTGAAAAAGAGGATTGAATTAGGCATTAAGGATGCTCTCACAGGATTTGTGAGAGCATCCTTCTTTTAATATACTCTCAAATCAAAAAGATTGGAGTGTTGTTATGAGTAGCAATGAAATGAAACCAAAAGCCAGCTTCGGATCCCGTTTCGGTTACATCATGGTTGCTGCCGGTGCCGCCATCGGGCTGGGAAACATCTGGAAATTCCCATATCTTGCCTACGGCGGAGGAGGAGGCGCTTTTATCGTCGTTTATATTATCCTCTGTTTTTTACTCGGGCACCCGGTTGTCGAGATGGAAACCGCTATTGGACGGTATGCCAAGACCAATTCCATCGACGCCTACGGCGTCGTCAATAAACGCTGGAAATTTGCAGGCTTTCTGAATGTGCTTTGTGCGATACTGATCGACATGTATTACATCATTGTCAGCGGATATGTATTAAAATACGCACTGGCTTATCTGACGGGCGGTCATTTTGGCGCCGATAAGGAGGCCTATTACATGTCCTTTATTTCAGATCCGGTCCAACCGTTGATTTTTGCCGGAATTCTGATGCTGGTCATTGTCCTGTTATTAGCGCGGGGAATCACAGAACTGGTAGAAAAAGTCACAAAAATCATTATGCCTTTATTATTTGTTCTCCTTCTGATCTGTGGTTTCTGGGCTTTATTTGCATTTGACGGCGCCATAGATGGTCTGAAATTTTATTTGATCCCTGATTTTTCCAGATTCACCTGGAAATCCTTTGCCGACGCCTGTATGCAGGTAATGTTTTCCGTAGGAATCGGCTGGGCGATCTTCACAACTCTTGGCGTCAACCTGCATGATGACGCCAACATCCGGAAAGATTCTCTGTTGGTAACGATTTGTGACGCCTCTGTTGCACTGACTGCAGGTTTTGTGGTCATTCCTACGGTTGTCGGCGCAGGATCTAAAATGGCTGCCGGGCCTTCCCTGATCTTCCTGGCTATGACAGATATTTTTTCCAAACTTCCCGGCGGTAATATCATGGGACTGTTCTTCTTTACAGCCATCATATTCGCCGTGCTGTCCACATATTTTACAATTCTGGAGATTCCAGTCAAGTGCGTGGAAGAAAAGCTTCATATTTCCCACAAGAAAGCCACCTGGCTTACCGCTGCTTTCATTTTCATCGGCGGAATTTTCTGCTCCCTGAGTCAGGGATACGGACTTCTCAGCGACATCAAACTTCCCTGGTGGGCTTATGGAACCGGAGTAATATATTACAATATTTATGACTGGGTCGATTGCTTTTCCGGTTACGTCCTGCTTTCACTAAACTGTCTGTTGACAGCTTTCTATTGCTGCAAAGTATGGGGATATAAAGCATTTGAAAAAGAATTGACCAAAAATGGCCGGGACGGTAAACTGACCCTTGTTGATAAATTTGTCATGACCGTAATCGTTCCTGTTCTGACTCTGATAGTAATCTTAAACTGTTTTGGATTTATCAAATGATTTGATTCATTTTAACAGATTTTTCTCCTTGCTATTATAAAGAAAGTAGGCGTTTGCGAAACGCCAAAACCCGCATAAATACGGGATTCTTTTTGTTATAAATTAAAATATCTCCTCAAGGTTTATGGTAAAATAGAATTGCCTAAAAACTAATTAACCAATCCACCTAAAGGAGATATACTCATAT
>CASEIR010000095.1 GCA_949287925.1 uncultured Lachnospiraceae bacterium | reverse complement strand
GGATCTTTATCAGTAATCCCATCCTCATAAGTCAGGCGCACCTGAGTTTCTTTGAGTTCCGTCGTATAAGTCTCCAGATAAATATTGCTTTCTTCTCTTTCTTCATTATTTGTAATAGAATCCGAAGGCACGCTGTTATATGCATCTCCATCCTTCGCCACACGCGATAATGTGATCATATTGTTCTCGAACTCGGCGCCCATCACATAAATCCCATCTACCTGATAAGTCTTCTTGACCTTGCCTTTGCTGTTCTGGATCTCCACCTTATACATGGGTATGACACTTTCTCCGGAGATGGTCCTGCCTATGTCCGCCGTCTTGGCAACTCCGTACACTACATCCGTCTTAACAAATCCCAGCGGTTTTATGCATTCATCATCCCCGCAGGTGATCTCACGTTCTTTTCCACTTTCCAGATTCAGCACATTCAGTGAAGATGCCTGCCCGTCTTCTTCATTTGCCTGGTAGCAGATCAGGCGCCCGTCTTCAGAAACACAGTACTGACCTTCTTTAAGGCCTTCCACAACCGCCTGCTTTTGATCTTCTTCCACCTGGTATTCATATAAAGTACCATTCAACATCAAATAAAGCACATTTCTATCCATGCTGTAATACATAGATTTCCCAAGTTCCTGAATCACATTTCCATAGGACTGATCCGAAGGGATAAACACCTTCTCTTCTGTAGAGCTGGTGGAAATGTCATAATAATAGATGGCTGCTCCTACTTCTCCTTCATGCTCACCCCGGTTCATATAACCATAAACCGCAAATGTTACATTCCCTTCATCGTCCATATTCAGCAGCTCAATGTCATACTGAGTCACCAGATTCCGCTCATCCGTATTCTCTTCATCCAGAAAACTGAAGATCCTTGAAGTCTCGTCGGCTTCTTTATTATAATTCCACAGTTCATTTGCAGACACAAAAGCGACGACCGTTCCGTCCCCATTTACCAGATAAGGAGTATCCTTATCCGCAATTCCCAAGAGTACGCCTTTTTCACTCAATACAGTCTGGGTGGGATCGAAGATCTGATCCATGGTACGGTCATAATCCAACAGATAATTCTTTCCGGAACTTGGGATGTAACGCACCCGGAAATATTCTGTTACACGGTACAGGTCCGTTTCATTTTCTTCTCCTTTACACCGCACCAAATATTGTAGTTCCACAGACGTAGATACATTGTTAGTTTCCTTGACACTCCAGCGCTCTCCTTTTTCTACCGCAGGTTCCAACTGTCCCCAGGAGACATGATCATAATCAGAATGTATGGTCACATGCTGAAATGTAGTGTTATCTCCATCTTCATTTGGCTCAATGGCAGTACCGACGCCCACGTTTTCTACCTTGCCCATAGCATTTTCATGAAATGCCTGTATATAGTCCAGATTCTCCAGTATATTTTTCTCCGAAGCATCAGCAATCCGTGTATAATAATAAATTTCCTTCTCTGCTTCTGTCTCGAGCATTACCGCCAGAACCGCTTCCCTGTCTGTAATAGCTCCCATATCCAACTGCAGAGACAGATTTTCCCCCGGATTCTTTTCCTGACCTTCCTGCAGTACCGTCTCTCCGTCCAAGGTATAAATCTTCCATTCAACCTCTGTAATAACGTTGTCAAACGCCCGGATATCCATTCCAAGCGTCCCGTTATTCACCGGCGTGATCGTATCCCGCATAGCCGGAATATCCATTTCTTTCGCATAGCCGGATAATGTGTTAATACTATATCCGTCATAGGAAAATGAAATCTGCGGAAATGTGGCAGATCCCATGTCCGCGGTCATACTGTCATCTCCCTGATTTGTAATCAGCGAAAATACCACCGCCGCAATCACAAATACGGCAATCAGGATTCCCGCATGAATCATTCTGTTCTTCCACTTCATCTAAGATTCCCCTTTGTGTTCAAGCAATCGTCCCAGAGTCGGCGACACGTGCAGAAATTCCTCGCACCTTCGGACCGCCTCCTGGTTATCTCCCCTTTTCCCAGTCTTTACCGCACGGATCAGAATATTTTTCGGTGTGTGTTCCATATCGATAAATTCCAGAAGCTGCACTTCATATCCTTCTCCTTCCAGGTACTCCGCCCGCAGCGCATCCGTCACAAGAGCTGCCACACGTTCCCGGATCAATCCGTATTTCAGGACCGGCTTCAGTACCTCGCTTGCGATCTGCCCGTTCAACTCATGCTGACAGCAGGGTACCGACAGAATCACACGGGCATTCCATTCTACCGCCTTAGCCAACGCGTAATCAGTAGCAGTATCACAGGCATGAAGCGTTACCACCATATCTACCCTTTCAACGCCAGTATAATCTGCAATGTTTCCCTCAAGGAACCGCAGCTTCTCATAACCATACTGTTCTGCCAGATCATTACAGTGTGCGATCACCTCTTTTTTCAGATCCAGCCCGATGATTCGAATATCGTATCCTTTCATTTCATGTAGATAGTAATACATAGCAAACGTGAGGTAAGATTTCCCGCAGCCAAAATCCAGAATCGTAAGCTCCCGGTCCCGGTCGAGCTTTGGAAGAATATCCTCAATAAACTCCAGGAACCGGTTAATCTGCCGGAACTTGTCAAATCTGGCATGCACAATTCTTCCTTCCGAAGTCATCACTCCCAGATCCACCAGGAACGGAACTGCCACACCCTCCTCCAGAATATAATTTTTCTTACGGTTGTGCTCCAGGCTGACACATTTACGCTCCGCTTTGCATGCCTTCCGTTTGATTGTCACCTTTCCTTTCTTACTCACCAGCACGCAGATACTCTCCTTGCGGGTCTCCATCTGTATCTGACGCATATTCTCCATATAAAACAACATGCTTCTGCAGGCGTCCGCAGCCGAAAGATTCTCATGAAACGCCTGATGATTCCGGAAAGATTCTAACTGAAAAAAAAGCGAGCCCTTCTTCAAAAGAGGACGAACCTTTACCTTCTCCGGGCCGTCCTTCCTTCTGGGATTACTAAGGACCGCTGAAATAAAATCACTATTTAGATTATCCTGTAATAAAAATCTCAATTCATCCATAACAACATTATTGTAAAGGCTTTTCAAAATAATTTCAATTGGGGACGGGGAATTTTCAAAAATTCCCCGTCCCCAATAAAGCATCAAACTCTATGGTTACCCGGAACAGATCGCCGTCCAGATACAATTCAAATTTTCCGCCCTGCATCTCGGTCAGTGTCTTTGCGATAGATAAGCCAAGTCCGCTGCCTTCCGTGCTTCTGGAAATATCACCCCGGATAAACCGCTCGGTCAGTTCGTCTGCTGAAATATTCAACGGCTGTCTGGAAATGTTCTTCAGGTTGAAAACTGCGCGTCCGTCCCGGACCGCAAGCTCTGCGTAAACTCTGGTTCCTTCCATGGCGTATTTCGCAGCGTTATTATAGATATTTTCCAGGACGCGCCACATCCGCCTTCCGTCCACTCGGATAATAACATCTTCCTCTGGCAGAATCAGAACCTCCGTCAGCCCGTTGTTTTTAAATTTTTCCTCGAATTCTCCACTGGTTTGTTGAATCATCTCCACCAGATTGATATTCATATATTCCAGCGTAATATTTCCGGAGCTGATCTTAGAAGCCTCCACTACATCTTCAGTCAGGGTTTTTAATCTTTGAGATTTTGCTTCCAATATCTCCAGATATCTCTGAATCTTCGGATCCTCAAAATTCTCCTGTTTCAGAAGATCCACATAATTAATGATAGATGTCAGCGGCGTCTTAATGTCATGGGACACATTGGTGATCAGGTCTGTCTTCAGCCGTTCACTCTTGATACTTTCCTCCAGCGCCGCATCAAGCCCCTGACCGATGGTGTTGATATTCTCCGCAATCGCTTTTTGTTCCAGCGGCAGACCCTCCGAATCGATCTTATAATCTACGTTTCCGCCTGCAATTTCTTTGATTCCCTTCTGGATCCGCTGTTTGCCGATCACATCCCGTACCAGAATGACAAAAGCCGCCAGTTCTGAAAGCAGCATCAGCATCAGGAAGAAAAAGCTCTGATAACTGATAAATGCCAGCCAGTGGATGAATACAAAGACGGCAAATCCCAGGATCAGTTTCCACAGAAGATGCATATGCAGGATTATCTGTTTTAAGAAATGCCCCAACATACGCAGCACGCTGTCTTTCCACAGGCTACGGGCCTTGATCCTACGTACCAGACTCAGATACCCGGTCAGGAACATGGCACAAGTATACACCGCCATACCTCCGATCAGGATCAGATTTTTGGTAGAAAAATATAACCCGGTACTGACAGTTGGAACATAGATGTATGCACCGCCTTCTGTCACATTATATATTTCATTGGACGCCACATTTACCGCTGTGCCGGCAGCCATTATAGGAATCAGCCAGATACAGAATATAGAAATCGCGGCGATTTCCGTCTTCCACCGGTCAAATGCGCACAGATATATCTGGTCTTCTCCCGCCCTCCTTCCTGCGGTCACCGTAAGCCAGATCAGGAATACCAGGAACAAAAATGCCGACACAACCCCCGCCGCAAATACCTTCTGCACATCATCCGCATGCGCATCATAGGATTGATTCTCTGTATAGAACTGATCCTGCACCGGATAATCGGTATCTATGGCAACCGCATAGACAAAAGAGCCTTCTGACGAAAGATAGCTGCTCACATAATTACTCCATTCAAACGCATCCGTCTGCTCCATATTGGACTCAAAATCCTCCAATTTAGGATAAACAATCACATATTTTCCTGTCTGCCGGATGGCATCCAGACTTTCTTCCAGCCCAGAAACATCCTGAAACGCTTTCCGGTTGGTATAGATTCGGCCCGTATCTTCTTTATAGAATAAATAGGTTAAATTTGTATTGCCCTCCTGGTAATTCTGGATCAGGCTGTCATTTTCGATTTTTTCATAAAAGATACCATCCGCCGCCTGCTTTATATAAGTATACGCGTCATTAAGCCTTCCGTTCCATGCCGCTTCTTCATTGGCAATCTGCAGGATACTTCTTCCATCTATAGTCTGGTAACGTTCTTTCTCCCATGTGCCGTCATAATTCCAGCAGTCCACATACAGAAGTTTCCCATCCTGATCCTGCAATCCCTTGAAAGTCTCTGTCCCCTGATAATAACTGCGGTCCTGCAGCTGCGACAGAATCTCTTCCGTTGTAAGCTCCTGACTGCTGCCCGCCATTACGAATTTCAGCTGTCCTTGTTCCACCAATGAACGAAACTCCGCAAATTCATAATAATGATAAGATCCGTCCTGACGTTTGCACACGATAATGTTCGCCATTTCGTCCGAACTTCCCTGCTCTTCATTGCGGTATCTGCCCCATTCTACCAGATCCTCCATCCGGTAACTTAAGCTGGTATCATCCGGATACTCTCCGCGGTTCCCGGATACATAATCCACCACATCTACCACTTTATCCGGATCATATTCCCCGTTGGAATCCAACAGCTTCTGCGAAGAGACCGCTCCCAGAATGTGCTGGCTCAATAATTCCACCTGTTCCGCAAATACAGTAGTGTCTTCATAATCATTCGCAACATTTCCATAAAACAGTTCGCTGCTGACCGCCGGATAGGAGAACATCCAGGTCAGGCATAAGACCATAGCCAGAACCAACAGATGTTCCACGGTTACCAAAATCCCCTTGATTACGTTTGATTTATACCATTGTTTCCCCATAACGTCTCCTCTCTAGATTCTCTCCACCTTATAGCCCACGCCCCAGACCACCTTCAGGTACCTGGGCTCCTTTGGATTAATCTCAATTTTTTCACGAATGTGGCGGATATGCACCGCCACCGTATTATCCGCGCCGATCGCATCTTCATTCCAGATACTTTCATAAATCTGTTCAATGGAAAATACCTTCCCTTGGTTTTTCACAAGCAAAAGCAAAATATTGTATTCGATTGGAGTCAGCTTCACCAGCTCCCCGTCTACCGTCACTTCCTTCAAATCATCCCGGATCACAAGCCCTCCTGTACTGAACGCCGACCGTCCGCCGCTCTCCGGCGTACTGCCAAGCTGCGTATACCGCCTGAGCTGCGACTTGACTCTTGCCACCAGTTCCAGAGGGTTAAATGGTTTTGTCACGTAATCATCGGCACCTACATTCAGTCCCAGAATTTTATCGGCATCCTCCGACTTTGCCGACAGAATAATAATCGGAATATTATTGCCTTCCCGAATCTTCAGCGTAGCGCGGATCCCGTCCAGCCGCGGCATCATCACATCTATGACCAACAGGTCGATCTCCTCTTCCTTCAGCACTTTCAGCGCTTCTTCTCCGTCATAAGCCTTCCGGATCTCATATCCCTCCTGAGACAGATATATATCAATCGCCTCTACAATTTCTTTATCATCATCACAAACCAATATTTTCGCCATCTTATCCACCTCCTTGTTTACTATACAAGAATATCAGAGAATTTTTAAGAGCCTCCATTGAAAATTCTTAAGATATTATGAAATCCCACTGTCGAAATCTATCGATTATTATCGAACATATGGCATTTTTGTTTACAAATCGTTCTTTCTAAAATAATTCGATATAATAGCATCGTGGCATGCTAATGTTTCTCTGTAGGGTGATGTTTTGAGGAAATGAATATGAATGAAAAAGAAATCGAACGCCTGTTACGCTCCCTGGGCATCGGGGCAACCTACCGCGGTTATCGATATCTGAATTACGGGATCCGGCTGTGTCTGATTGATGAAGATTATCTCCTGTCCGTCAGCAAGCTTCTCTATCCCCAGATTGCAAAATATTTTCATACTTCCAGCAGCAGCGTAGAACGGGATATCCGCACCGTTGTCAAAGTCTGCTGGGAACGCGGCAACATAACACTTCTCCAGGAGATCGCCCTGCGGCCTATACACACACGTCCTACTTCCGGAGAATTTCTGGATATATTAACCGCATATTTGAAAAAATGAACTGGATGTCAGATCTATCCTGCACCTTTTTATGACTTCTTAAGTTCTGCTTAAGAAATTTTCTAATTCTTTTATAGATTCAACATACTTTAGACATATTTGTTTCATATACTAAATACAGATAGTTAATAAAACTATCTCCCCCCTCATAAAGTACAATACCGCAGAAGAAATTCTGCGGCATATACTTTACTCTCATTCCTTTAGATAGCTATAACAACAACGAAACCCGTTAGCCGGAAGGTTAACGGGTTTTCGCTGTTCTCTGTTGATTGGGGACAGGTGATAATGCTACGTCCCCAATCACAAATTTCCATCCTCATGATGAAAAGACTCGTTTTTTGTCCCGCAGGAACAACAGCCGCCGCACGCCGGACATCCTACGCATTTGACTCCCCGCTTTTTTGCCCGGATCAAATAGAAAACCGCTCCGCCGACCAGCAGAGCCAGAATAATCACGGCAATTACATTTCCCATATATTGCATCTCCTTCTCATTCGCCGGCAGTCATGACATAAATGTCATAACTGCCGGTCAGATAATTTTTGTTCTAATCAACGGTTCCCTTTTATGACGCCGCCGAATGCAGGCCATATTCCGCTGCAAATTCTCTATCAGACTTACGGATTCTCCACAGAATAATCAACGCAAATACGAGAACCGCGATGAGTCCGGGCACAAATCCGGTTCCAAAAGCTCCGGTAGTAATCAGCGTACCGATCTGATATACCAGGAAGGCAACCGTATATCCCGTCGCCAGCTGCAGACAGATTCCACCCAACAGCCATTTACTGCTCTTCATCTCTGAATTCATCGCCCCCAGAGCCGCAAAGCAAGGCGGCGTATAGAGGTTAAACATCAGATAGGCCAACGCCGCTACTTTTGTCAATGCCATAATCGATGCCACTTCGCTTCCGCTTCCGATCAGTTCGAATTCATCCGGATCGATCAGGTTCGTAACCCCATAGACAACAGCTAGTGTTCCCACCACATTTTCCTTTGCTATAAATCCGGTCACAGCCGCCGCTGCCAGCTGCCATACCCCGAATCCCAGAGGAATGAACAGGAATGCGAATGGATGAGCAATGGATGCCAGGATCGATGTACTCTCCGCGCCTGCTTCTACCGCCTGGAATTTCCAGTTAAAGCTCTGCATGATCTGTACTGCTGTATTGCAGACAAGGATGATGGTTCCCGCCTTTATAATATATGCCTTGCCTCGTTCCAGCATGGACGCGCACGCACGCTTCAGGCTGGGAATTTTGTATTCCGGCAGCTCAATGATAAAAAAAGATTTCCTGTATTTCTGTCCGGTCACCTTCTTGACCAGCAATGCCCCCAGCAACACCAGCAGTATCCCCACCAGGTACATGGTTGCAGATACCCACCAGGCGTCCGAAAAAAATGCGCCGGCAAATAATGCAATCACCGGAATCTTTGCTCCGCAGGGCATGAATGGCGTCAGCATGGCTGTCGTTCTCCGTTCTCTCTCATTTCGGATAGTCCGGCAGGCCATAACTCCGGGAATTGCACATCCGGTACCGATCACCATTGGAATAACGGACTTTCCAGAAAGTCCCACCCTTTTAAAAATCGGATCCAATACTACCGTGGCCCGCGCCATATAGCCACAGTCTTCCAGCAGCGCGATCAGGAAATACATCACCATGACCAACGGCAGGAAGCCAATCACCGCTCCTACGCCGCCGATAATCCCGTCTACCAAAAGAGCCGACAGCAGCGGATTGGCATTTTCCATCTGAGCACCGGCCCACCCCTGGAACGTCTCGATCCACGCAACCAGCCAGTCTGCAATCCAGGTTCCAAGCGTCGTCTGGGATATGTAGAATACCAGGAAGATAACTGCTGCAAATATAGGGATACCGACAATCTTATGGGTGATCACACTGTCGATCTTATCCTGTATATTTTTGTCCTTCGTAAAAACGACCCGCTTCTCTACCTGCTTCACAATTCTGTTGACAAACTCAAACCGTTTCCGGTCGGCGGCTTCCACCGCGCCTTTATCCTTCAGGTTAATCTCCTCCTGTACATATGGCGCTTCCTGTTTCTGTCCTTTTAAAGATGCAGCCGCCCTCACAACCTCTTTCAGATCGTTGTGCCCGGAAGCCGTAGATACGGTTCTGATAACCGGACAGCCCAGTTTTTCAGAAAGCAGCTTTTCATCGATAATTGTTTTCTTCTTATCAACAATATCGCTTTTGTTAAGCGCTACCACCACAGGTATCCCCAGTTCCAGAAGCTGCGTGGTAAAAAACAGGCTTCTGCTCAGATTTGCAGCATCCACGATATTGACGATCACATCCGGATTTTCATGCTTGACATACCCACTGGTTATGCTCTCCTCCGATGTAAAAGGCGACATGGAATATGCTCCCGGAAGATCTACCGCCACCAGATCCTCCCCTGCGCTGCAATAGATTTTCTTAATCGGACTTTCCTTTCTCTCCACCGTTACACCGGCCCAGTTTCCGACACGTTCATTTCTGCCGGTCAGCACATTGTACATAGTCGTCTTCCCGCTGTTGGGATTCCCCGCAAATGCAATCCTCATACTGTTACCTCCTCTTTTCCCACTATGTTATACATATCTAATTGCCATTAGTACATGCTAACTAATGCCTAAAAAAATAGCGATTTAGATCACTATTTATATTGAAATAGCTTTCGCTAAATCAGTATCCATGTTATAACGTCCATCCTTAATCGATACTACACATCCGCCTTTTAGATGGGAAATTACCGTAATCGGCTCTCCGCTGTAGCATCCCAAGGAAAATAAAAAGGCTGTCAATTCTTCATCGTCCGTTGCGATCTGTTTGACGGTATATTCTTCTCCTTCTTTCGCATCCAGCAGATTCATACTTCACACTCCTTTTTCTTCATTTCTTCTGTTATCTATTAATTATCGAAACTGGTTATTACGATGTTAGTATATGCTAACTCCCAGTAGATGTCAATAACTATTTTGGACTATTTTACCTTTTATTTTAGGGATTGGCTGAATCAGTCTGATTGTGATACAATAATAGAAATTGTGGAAACATAAATAAGGTGGTGATTATACTTGAATTCATCCGGTGAAAACTATCTGGAAACCATACTGGTCCTGAGTAAAAAGCTTCCAGTTGTCCGTTCCGTCGATGTTGCAACGGAGTTGGATTTTAAGAAACCCAGCGTCAGTGTCGCGATGAAGAAGCTCCGGACAAGCGGTCACATTACTGTATCTCCGGAAGGATACATCCATCTGACAGATTCCGGAAAAGCCATTGCAGAACAGATTTACGAACGGCATACGCTCCTTTCCTCCTGGCTGGAACGCCTGGGGGTAGATCCGGAAATAGCTGTCCGGGACGCCTGTCTGATGGAACATATCATCAGTCCTGAAAGCTTCGAAGCAATCAAAAATCACATTAAATAATAAAAATGCAGGCAAATATCTTCGGAGATATTTGTCTGCATTTTTCATTTTTTCTATCAAGAACTGACTGCTGATTCTTTTACAGGCTTATGCTAAATTTTATTCATTCATATCAGAAGCAAAATGATTATGCTTTTCTATCCAGCGGTACAGATCCTCATAGATCTTATCCCGGTCTCTCTCATTGAGCACTTCATGACGGTCTTCCGGGTACAGAAAACACTCTACATCTGCAATGCCGGCTTTCTGATATCTCCGCACAGCTTTCTTTACATTTTTTCCAAATCCGCCTACGGGATCTTCCGCGCCGGACACCACCAGCAGCGGCAGATCCTTGGGAATTCTCTGCTCGCTTCCCGGACGTTCCAGTATCTTAATGATCTGCATCAACTGTTCATAGGCTCTCAGTGTAAATACAAAACTGCAAAGAGGGTCTCTTGCATATCTTTGGCAGATCTCCTCATCCGAAGTCAGCCATGTACTCTTTCCTTGACCTTTCCGGAAATGCCGGTTGTATCCGCCAAAGCACAAAGCATTCACCAGACGGCTGCGGTAATGCCATCCTTTTACGGCCGCTATCATCCTGCAGACCGCCTGGCCTGCGTCCAGTTTGATCCTAGGCTCCTGCCCGGTTCCCATGATGATGGCTCCCGCCAGACCGTTCCCCTTATAAAGCAGGTACTCCCGAAGCAGGTAAGACCCCATGCTGTGTCCCAGCATATAATAAGGACGCCCGGGATATTTCTTCTCCAGAATCTTTCTTAATTTATGGATGTCTCCGATCAGGCACCGGTTTCCATCTTTTGGAAAATGCCCGTATTCTTCCGGGACGCTCACCGAAGCGCCGTGTCCCAGATGGTCGTTTCCGGCCACTACATAGCCTTTCTGTGCCAGATATTCCGCAAATTCTTCATACCGGCCGATATATTCTACCATGCCGTGACAGATCTGCAGGATACCCCGGATCTCTCCGGCCGGTTTCCAGACCACTGCATGAATCTGTGTTTTTTTATCCAGTGACGGATAATAGAATTCTCTTCTCATCTTTAACGGTCTTCCATCTGAATATAATCTCTGTGTTCCGCCAGGGGCTTATAAGCCGGACGGATGATTTTATCTACATTCTTCAGCTCTTCCAGCCTGTGCGCGCTCCATCCAACGATACGAGCCGCCGCAAAGATCGGCGTATACAACGCCTGGGGCAGATCCAGCATATCGTATACCAGACCGCTATAGAAGTCTACATTTGCATTGACTCCCTTATAGATCTTACGCTTCTGAGCGATTACTTCCGGCGCCATATGCTCCACCATCTCATAGAGAGCATACTCCTTCTCACATCCCTTTTCCTTTGCCAGCTGTTTTACAAATTTCTTGAAGATGTCCGCTCTTGGGTCAGATACAGAATAAATGGCATGACCCATTCCATAGATCAGCCCCTTCTGGTCAAAAGCCTTCTTCTCCAGCAGCAATTCCAGATAATTGCGGACTGCATCCTGATCTTCCCAGTCGGTCAATCGCTCTTTCATGTCTTCAAACATCTGGCTGACTTTAATATTGGCTCCCCCGTGTTTCGGTCCCTTCAAAGAAGCCATGGCAGCCGCAATAGTAGAATAGGTGTCCGTGCCGGAGGACGTTACAACATGTGTGGTAAATGTGGAGTTATTACCGCCGCCGTGGTCCATATGTAATACCAGCGCCATATCCAGAATCTTCGCTTCCAGATCCGTGTACTTCCTGTCTTCTCTGAGCATCATCAGAATGTTTTCTGCCGTAGACAATTCCGGCGACGGAGCATAGATAAACAAATCGTCGCCCATGCGGTAGTTATATGCATGGTATCCGTACACCATCATCATAGGGAACTGGCTGATCAGATTCAGGCACTGACGCAATACATTCGGAATGGATGTATCGTCTGCTTTCGCATCATAAGAATAAAGATTCAGGATCGACCGGGACAAACTGTTCATCATATCCCGGCTGGGCGCCTTCATAATAACGTCCCGCACAAACGTAGGCGGCAAAGTTCTGCGTTCCACCAGAGTTTCATGAAATACTGCCAGCTCTTTTTCTGTGGGAAGCTCCCCGAACAGCAGCAAATACGCGATTTCTTCAAATCCATAACGATTGGCGCTTAAGAATCCCTGCACCAGATCTTTGATATTATATCCACGGTAATACAGATTTCCTTCACAAGGAACTTCTTCCCCGTTGACGATCTTTTTCGCACAGACGTCAGAAATATTTGTAAGACCTGCCAGAACGCCTTTTCCATTCAGGTCACGGAGTCCTCTTTTGACTTCGTATTTCGTATACAGCTCTTTGTCAATCGCATTCTTTTCTTCACATAAACGGGCAAAATGCTCGATCTCTGGTGTAATCTCAAACAATGCATATTCTTTATTCTTCGCCATAAATACCATCCTTTCTGTTCTCTATCTATTTACGAGAGTATCTCTCACCGTACCTGTTCTGCCAGAAGATTGCTCAATCTGGCAAATTCTTCCAGCGTAAGCGCCTCTCCCCGGACGCCAGTTCCCTTCCCCAGCTTCTCCACCGCTTCCGCAATGACTTCTTTGGAAAACGGAATCTGATCCGAGTTATTCAGCCCGTTGACCAAAGTCTTTCTTCTCTGGTTAAATGATGCGCGGATAATATGGAACATCAATTTCTCATCAGCCACCTCCACCGGCGGGGTCTCATGCCTGGTAAGCCGGATCACCGCTGAACCAACCCGAGGTCTTGGCATAAAACAGTTGGGGGGGACATTTGCCACGATATACGGCTCTGCATAATACTGTACCGCCAGAGACAATGCACCGTAATCCTTGCTTCCCGGTCCGGTCTGCATCCGGTCTGCCACTTCCTTTTGGACCATGACCGTTATGCTGTCCACCGGAACATGGCTTTCGAACAACCCCATAATAATCGGCGTTGTAATGTAATACGGCAGATTCGCCACCACTTTGATAGGTTTTCCGCCGTTTTCCCGTTCCGCAAGCGCACAAAGATCCAGTTTTAACACGTCTTCATTGATCACCTGTACATTCTCGTAAGCGCTCAGGGTATCCTTAAGGATCGGAATCAGATTCTTATCGATCTCGACTGCAATTACCTTACCGGCCGCTTCCGCCAGATACTGGGTCATTGTGCCAATTCCGGGGCCAATCTCCAGCACCATATCTTCTTTGGTAATTTTCGCTGCATTTATAATCTTGTCCAGTACATGGGTATCAATCAGGAAATTCTGACCGAATTTCTTTTGGAATGAGAATTTATATTTCTGCAGAATCTCAATTGTATTTTGTGGATTTCCTAAGGTAGGACCATTCATTCTTTACACTCCCGATAAAAGTATATGGAGTATTATACAATATCTTCGAATTGAATGATACAAAAAAGACAAAAATAAAAATTAAGAAAAAATGAATTTTTTGAAAACAGATGTGACAAATGTTGCCAGAACCATTAATTCCCCGGGCATTCTTCGTCTCCTTCCAGCTTCAGAATGTCTTCAACGCCACATTCCAGACAATCACAGATCTTCGCGATTGTATGAAGATCCACCCGGACCACCTTATTCTTGCAATAATTATTCAGCTGTGTACGCTGAAGCCTGCACTGGTAGCAAAGTTGTGTCTTACTGACACCTTTTTGTGCAAGCACCGCCTCTAAATTAATCACGATCCTGCTCATATTATCACCATACCGTTTCATTTGAAGTAAGTATACCCACATTTCTGTTGAAAAAATAGATATATTAACCTACACTGTAATTAAATACACTGTATCTTCGAAACTATATGGAAATCAACTGTACTTAAGGAGTTTATATGAAACGTTCCAAAATGCCACATTTGTTACTGTTCATACTTGTATTACTGGTATCGTTATTTTTATCGGTAGAGCTTTCGCCTTTTCAGATTTGCAGTTCTTCCGTGTTTACTTCCGATGATGCCACGGATTACCGTTTGTATGTAGTAATGAATACTTTAATGCCGGTAGATCTGCAAAAAACAGCCATTCAAGTTGTCACGTTTCATGAAAAGATAAATGGATCCCGGCCGGGAGCTTTCTATGAGATAAGGCTATACCGAACCAGAATCCATTATCGAATGCATATAGAATATGATGTATTATACTGCGATGCCTCAGGCAATCTGATATAGCGCCTTGGCGTTCTGTTCAGTCTGATTGATCACTTCCTGAACCGTCACCTGCTTCAGTTCCGCAATTGCTTCCGCCACATAAGCTAAGTAAAGAGAATTATTTCTTTTCCCTCGGTACGGCACCGGAGCCAGATATGGACAGTCGGTCTCCAATACGATTGAAGACAGCGGAATCGCTTCCACCGTCTCTTTTAATTTTCTTGCATTTTTAAACGTGACCACACCGCCCACTCCGATATAATATCCCATTTTTACATATTCCTTCGCCATTTCTTTCGAATATGAAAAACAATGGATCACACCTTTTAGTCCTTGTCCATACTCCTTCATGACCGTCATGGTATCTGCTGCCGCCTCCCGGCTGTGGATCAGCACCGGCAATCCATGCGCTCTTGCCATCTCAAGCTGACGGATAAACCAGTGTTTCTGCAGATCGTGAGATTCATTGTCCCAGTAATAGTCAAGTCCGATCTCGCCTACGGCCACTACCTTGTCCCGGCCCAGCAGCTGCTCCATCTGCCGGAAACGATCTTCGTTCAACGCTCCTACCTCATCTGGATGAACGCCTACCGCAGCATACATAAACGGGTAGCGCTGCACCATCTCCACCACCTCAGAGCAGGATTCAAAGGTAGCGCTCACATTCACGATCGTTCCCACGCCGCCAGCCGCCATCGAAGCCAACAGCTCCTCCCGGTCTAAATCAAATTGCTCATCATCATAATGCGCATGCGTATCAAAAATCATAATAACCTCCATTGGGGACGGGGAATTTTTAAAAATTCCCCGTCCCCAAACGTAGTTCACCTGTCCCTTTTTGCATTACTATCTTACAATAAGTGTGCTCTTAATTCTTCCGGGCTCTTCATGGAAAGAAGCGCCGGCGCAATATCGAATACTGTTCTTGCTCCGCTTTCGCCTGCTTTTGCCAGTCTGTACGCCGCTCTTGCATAGCATACCAGCACGCTGGCTGTAAATTCCGGATTAGAGTCCAGCTTCAGAGAATATTCGATAATATGCTTGCTGCCTTCCGTTCCGGTCTCGCCGCTGCGGATCACAAATCCGCCGTGAGGCATCTTGCTGTGCTGTTCCTTCAGCTCATCTTCGGTGATAAAGGTTACGGTAGTATCATATTCGTCAAAATAATTCGGCATACTCTTAATCGCTTCCTCAATAGCTTTCAGATCTGCCCCTTCTTCCGGCACTACGTAACATTCCCGAAGGTGTTTCTCCTGTGTAGTCAGCTCTGGCTCGCTTCCACTTCTGACACGGTCAACCGCTTCCTCCACCGGAACCGTATACTGGATGCCATTTTTCACGCCTTTCACCCGGCGGATCGCATCCGAATGTCCCTGGCTCACGCCTTTGCCCCAGAACGTATAAGTACTTCCCTGCACCAGGATCGATTCTGCATACAGACGGTTCAGAGAAAACATACCCGGATCCCAGCCTACAGAGATAATTCCGATCTTGCCGCCGTCTTTTGCCGCTTTGTCCACATTTGCAAAATATTCCGGGATTCTGGCATGCGTATCAAAACTGTCAATGGTATTAAAGTTCGCAGCAATCTGCGGTCCCATTACCGGCAGATCCGTAGCAGATCCTCCGCACAGAATCATGACATCAATCTCATCCTTCATCGCTGCCATATCATCCATGGATTTCACAGCCGCCGTCTCCGTACAGATCTTTACAGATGCCGGATCTCTTCGGGTAAACACTGCTGCCAGCTCCATATCCTCATTACGGGCGATGGCCTTCTCAACGCCTCTGCCAATATTTCCATATCCTACAATACCAATTCTGATTTTATCCACTATGATTCCTCCTTTTTTATTGGGGACGGGGAATTTTTGAAAATTCCCCGTCCCCAGAAACTAATTTATTTCGGCTCCTGCCGGCATTTCTTTTTCCGGGGTCATGAGTGCCAGGTTGCCTTCGGCGTCTTCTGCGCACAGCAACATGCCTTCGGACAGTACGCCTGCCAGTTTTGCGGGTTTCAGATTTACCAGTACCATGACTTTTTTACCCACCATTTCTTCGGGGGTATAGTGTGCTTTGATACCGGATACGATCTGTTTAACCTGGCTTCCGATCTTTACCTGTGAGCAGAGCAGTTTCTTGGACTTCTTCACTTCTTCGCAGGCGATGATCTCCCCTACCTGGAACTGCATTTTTCCGAAATCTTCGAAGGTGATCTCCGGCTTTGGCTCAATATCGATAACTGGCGCGGCATCCGTCTCTTCGCCTGCCGGAGTTTCTTCTGCCACTGGCGGATGCAGTTCTTCTACTTTTTTCATGACCTCTTCCAAATCCAGTCTTGCGAAGAGAATCTCCGGTTTCTCAGTAACTTTACCATCACCCAGCTGCGCCAGAATCCGTTCAGAAGTTTCCGGCATGAAGGACGCGATCTCCCGGGCGCCGGTCTTGATGCTTTCGATCAGATTGTAAAGCACCGTTTCCAACCGGTCTTTTTTCGCCTCGTCCTTAGCCAGCGCCCAAGGCATCGTTTCATCAATATATTTGTTGCAGCGTTTGAAGAGATTGAAAATCTCGGTAATGGCGTCCGCCACCCGAAGTCCATCCATCTTAGCATCCACTTTTGCCGCCAGCTGTGACGCCATGGATTTCAGATCATCATCAATAACCTTTTCCGTCTCGTCCGCCACATTCTTATCCGTAACCACGCCGCCGAAATACTTATTCGTCATGGAAATCGTCCGGTTGACTAGATTCCCCAGCGTGTTGGCCAGATCCGCATTCATACGTTCTACCATCAGTTCCCAGGTAATGACGCCGTCGTTGTCAAAGGGCATCTCGTGAAGGACGAAATACCGCACCGCATCGACCCCGAAGAAGTCTACCAGCTCGTCTGCGTAAAGAACGTTTCCTTTGGATTTGCTCATCTTGCCATCCCCCTGCAGCAGCCACGGGTGGCCGAACACCTGCTTTGGAAGCGGCAGATCCAGCGCCATCAGGAAAATGGGCCAGTAGATGGTATGGAAACGGATGATATCCTTCCCGATCAGATGAAGATCTGCCGGCCATTCCTTCTGAAACTGCTCCGTACTCTCTCCGTCACAGTCGTAGCCGATTCCGGTGATGTAGTTGGTCAGGGCGTCCAGCCACACATAGACCACATGCTTCGGGTCGAAATCCACCGGGATTCCCCACTGGAAAGAAGTTCTGGACACGCACAGGTCCTGAAGCCCCGGAAGCAGGAAGTTGTTCATCATCTCATTTTTCCGGGACACCGGCTGGATAAACTCCGGATGCGTATTGATGTGCTCAATCAGCCGGTCCGCATACTTACTCATTTTAAAGAAATACGCCTCTTCCTTGGCCGGCTTCACCTCACGCCCGCAGTCCGGACATTTGCCGTCCACCAGCTGGGATTCCGTCCAGAAAGACTCGCATGGAGTACAATAAAGTCCCTCGTAAGATCCTTTGTAAATGTCGCCTTTTTCGTATAATTTCTTAAAAATCTTCTGTACCTGCTTCTCATGATCCGCATCCGTAGTCCGGATGAATTTGTCATAAGATGTGTTCATCAGATCCCAGATCGTCTTAATCTCTCCCGCCACACCGTCTACAAATTCCTTCGGTGTGATTCCGGCTTCCTCTGCCTTCAATTCAATCTTCTGGCCATGCTCATCGGTTCCCGTCTGGAAGAAAACGTCGTATCCGCGGCTCCGTTTATATCTGGCAATCGCGTCCGCCAGGACGATTTCATAAGTATTGCCGATATGAGGCTTCCCCGATGTATAAGCAATGGCTGTCGTAATGTAATATTTCTGTTTTTCCACTGCAACCCTCTCCTTTTATCCATATGATAATTCCCGATATCTCAACGCAGATTCAAACAATGGGACAAAATAAAAAACTCTGACCTTCCTATATCTATAGAAAGATCAGAGAAGACGGTCTGTCCCGTGTTACCACTTCTGTTCGCCCAAGCCTCACGGCCCCAGGCCTCGCCAGGTGCCATTACGCACCTTCCGCTGTAAAGGGCGGTCCCTTTGCAGGCTTACCAGGATTTTCCCGATCCAATCTCAGAACCTTCTCGGCTCTGTGCTCACCCGCACCGCTCAGAAGCCATCTTCCGCCGGTCTTCCGTCCATCCCTCTCAGCATTCCCCGGCGCACCACCGGCCGGGAGCGGGAATTCTCTGTAGAACCTCCGTCAGGCGTACTCTCTTCATCACTGCGTTTCCTTATCGATTCATGTTAAGAATCGTAGCACATCCGGCCCCGGACTGTCAAGGCATTCTGCCGTCATCCGGACAGACAGTGTGCCGTCATCCAGACAGACAGCCTGCTGCCATCCGGACAGACAGCGGCGTCACGGAGATCTGACGGTCCACATAGACCGCGTAGATATCACTTTCTGGCTCCAGGCCGTCCAGATTCACCGACAATTCCGACTGCAGGGAAAATGGCTTCGACCAGTCCCTTTTTCCCGGCTTCCGGAAACAGAAATAATTCTGCCGGCTGAGCGAAGTGACACGATATACCGATCCATCCGCGCCCGCTTTCGGCAAATTAATGTTCAAAAGATCTGCTCCCGGCCACATACCCTTTTCCAATACCTCCCCAGCCACACTGCGCAGAATCCGCATAGCCGGATCCCAGTCAATCCGGGGAAAAGCTTCTGTGCGCTGCACGGAAAGATCTGCCGCCACGGATACGGCTATCGCCGGAACTCCATGGCTCACCGCTTCAAACGCTGCCCCCAGCGTGCCGCTGCAGGTCACCGTCATCCCCAGATTTTCCCCGTAATTGATCCCGCTGATACACAGATCCGGCTTCCGGCCGGCGATTTCCAGTATTCCATGTGCCACTGCCAGCGCCGGAGATCCATGCACGCCATAAACCGGGATCCGGTCTCCCTGCACGGTCATTTCCGACTGCTCGATTATGCCATTGTCCGCAGCCCGCGGAAAAGCCCGTCCCATTCCCGTCTGCTGTACAAATGGAGCCGCCACCAGTATTTCTCCCAGCCCCCGAACCGCTTCCGCCACGGCCTTAAGTCCCGGCGAACGGCTGCCATCATCATTGGTAATAAGAATCAATGGCTTCATTTCCTCACCTCCATTGTTAAAGAAAGAAGGTAACTTCCGTCTGCATGATGCAGGCAAAAGTTACCTTCTCTTTCCACTCTGTCTGTAACTAATTCTATTGTAAAACCTGGGAAAAGCGGTGTCAACACCGAATCCCGCCAGGAAATCTTGTGAACGGTTCAGACCTCATAAGTCTCCATCCGTTTTTCATTCTTCAGTACCGGCGCGAACTGCTCCACTCCAAACCGTTTCACAAACAGGCTGCATTTGCACAGGAACAGATAATACACGTTTTCCCCGCAGCCCTGCAAAGTCTCAAAATTCCCCTGCCCTTTGGCGATGCACAGATCTGCCGAACAGATCTCCTGCCGGGCTTCCTTAGAGATTTTCTCCAGAGGTGTACCGGGAATATCGGTTCCATTGGAAATCACCTGGACCACATCCGTAAGGCCCGTCTCCTTTGCATCCTCTATGGTGACGTCATTCAAAACAGGGGCTCCCCGCACCACCGCCGTGATCCGTAGCTTCGGATAAAGCTTCTTCAAAATCTCCATAAACATCTTGTCAAGCACAATCTCTCCCGCGTTATCCAGCAGATACACCAGTTTGCGGGCCTGTTCCAGCTCCCCCCGTAAATGCTCCAATTCCTCCGGGTCCAGCCGGATCTCATTCCGCTGCTCAAGAAGACGGTTCAACTGCTCCTCATTCACATCCGACATGGCTCCAAAATCAATATAATTGCCGGTGATAGCTGTCTGGATACCCGCAAGGAAAGGATCCTTTGCCCCTTCGATCTTCCGGCGGATCTCTTCTTCCCGGTCCAATAGCACCTGGTTATACCGGCGCTTCGGCTCTGCATAGGCGTCTCCCATCTGGATGTATTTCTCCAGAACCGCCGTAATCTCCGTCATCAGTTCTGGCGCAGAATCTTCTTCCTGCACCCGGCGCACTGTCTCTTTCACCTCATTTAGTATGTCGCTGCAAAGAGGTTCTTTCACCTCATACTGGACCAGCAGCCCTTCTGCTTTGCGAATACAGCATTCATAACATTCCTTACTGGCTTTCATTGACTTCTCCTTTCCTCACATAAAACCGGCCCTCCCGGATCCACTCTGCCAGCTCCTGTTCCGTCTGCGGCAGGCTCTCCATCTCCACGCTGCAGGCCGCCAGATCCTGAGGCTGATGAAAATCCGATCCCACGGTCCCCACAAGTCCTGCCTCCGATGCCAGCCCTTCTGCCAGCTCGTTACGGGAGTCATGTCTGGGATTCCCGTTATAGATCTCCACCCCGTGAAGGCAGGCAGGATCCGCCGCAAAACACTTCTTGCGGAAGGGATGGGCCTGCACCACCGCCAGCCCTTCTTCTTTCGCTATTTTGTACAGATCCGGAAGTTCTTTCATATAGATCCAGGGATGGCGCTCCGGAAACTCTTTATCGAACCCATAGACCAGAAAATCATTCTCGTCATGGGGAAAACGGATCTCCATTCCCAGATACACCCGGAAGGAGGTCCCTTCCGCCGCCTTATACGCCGCCTGGTAACCCAGGAGGAATTTCTCACAGACTCCTTCCCAGACTTCCGGACCCCATCCTGTTTCTTCCGGATCCAAACAGGCTGTTTTACTGAAATGATCCGTCACCACCAGGCCATCATAGCCCTGTTCCCTGTACATCCGGACTCCTTCCGCCGCTGGAACTTTTCCACAACGGCTGGATTCATCGGTATGAAAATGTAACTCCAATTGATACATCTTTTTCATCTCCTGTAAAGATTTACATATTTTTTATCTGTTCTTTTCATTCCTGTGCTACTATATTACCACGAATATCATAAAAGAAGGTATGTACATGTACGAATTATTTTTTTCTGATCCGAACCGGGAATACACCCGGACCGAACAGAACATCATCAACTATATCCTGGAACATCCGGACGCCTGCGTCCATATGTCCATCGGCACACTGGCACAAAAAACCGGCAGCTCGGAGCCTACCATCTCCCGGCTGGCAAGACACTGCGGCTATGCGGATTTCAAAGAACTGAAAGCCGCCATGACAGCCTGTGTGGGAGAACAAAAATCTCCTGCCGATAAACTGCTCTCTTCCATGGAGCATCCTGACACCTCTACGCCGGAAGGCATGCTGCGCTACCAGCAATACTGCATTGAGAAAACGATTTCCTTCCTTCGCGCCGGTCAGGTCCAGGATGCGGCAGACGCTATCACCCGCGCACGGCACATCTATCTTTATGCTAAGGGCGCCGCCTTGTCCATGGCTCAGCTTCTGCGGTTCCGGCTGATTCGGTTCGGACTTCCGGTCTCCATTCTGCCGCCGGGAAGTTCCGAATTGTTTGAAGAAATGAACTTCTTCACCTCCAACGATCTGGTCATACTGTTCAGCTTCCAGAAAACTTCCCGGGAAGCCGCCGTACTCCTGGACTACCAAAAGCAGATCGGTTATCCGGTGATCTTCCTGACCAGCCGGATTAAAGAGCCGGACCCGGACCGCCGGATTATTCCCCTCTATATCTACCGGGGAGAACCCACCGAATACCATTCCATGGCAGCCCCCTGCGCCCTCATCGATGCCCTAGTGCTTCTCACAGGACAAAAACTGGGAGACGCTCCCAAAGAAAGCCTCTCCCGCCTGTACCGCCTGAAAGAGCATTACCGGTCTGACATCCCCCGATAAGTCCTTACTTCTATCATAATTAAATCTCTGCGCCCTGGAGCAATACCTTCACATAGTCTCCTCCCAGGGCGTAGATTTCCTTCAAGGACCGCTTCAGAATACCGGCCGTTTCCACCTGGAACGCCAGCATCTCCCCGGTCCGGATCTGATAACTTTCCTTCCGGATCACTTCTCTTAATTCCGGTACCGTAGTCACCGTCTGCTCCAGCTCGTTGTATACACAGCCGTACTGGAACGACTGATGGGTATCACTTCCTGCTGCCAGCGGCTTCTGTAATTTCCCCGACAGTTTCTTCATCCTTTGTCTGGTCCCCTCCGGATCCACAGCCAGGTCTTTTCCGTTCAGATCCAGATAATCGAACCGCGTCAGGTCCTTTACCGGCAGCTCCGGAATATGGCCGCCGCTGCGGTAAGGATGACCGGCTCCAAACAGAACCGGATACTCCTCCACCATCTCTGCCCATCTGCCAAATGGAAGAAATTTTCCTTTTTCTTTATAGGGATTCAGTCTGCGGTTCATTTCCATTATCACATCCATCCTTCCCGTTACCAGCGTATGACCGCCTTCCGCCACGTCCACTTCCATCCCCGGGAAGATCCACAGTCCCTCCCGGGTTACAAAGGTATCGCCCTCTGCCTCGTAATGCCCGGCAATATAACCATACACTTCTTCGAATCCCTGGGTATTAAAATGTTCCGTCAGACAGATCCCGTCCAGCCCGGCTTTTTTCGCTTCCCGGAACAGCCAGTCCGTATATTCCGGGGAAAATGGCAGCTTCTTTGCCAATTTCCCATGGGTATGCATATCCAGTTTCAAATTACCCCTGCTCCTTTCTATGCTATTATAATAAGACGATCCTGGAAACCAGTATACTGCCTGCCATCCAAAATGCCGATATCAATACAAAAATGCCGTCTCTCTTCGTGACCTTCAGCATGGCAAGTTTCATCCGGCGCACCTTGGGATTCTTCAGCGCATACCGGTAACCCTTGATTTCCAGCGCTTCCACCGTCGTCCGGGACCGTTTGGCCGTATTGAGCATCAAGGGATAGAATGCCTGGATCACCAGCAACACCTGGTAACACAGATACCGGATCTTTCCTATCAGATGGCTCTTGTCCGGCGGATTGCTTCTTAGACGGTATGAGAGAAGAATGTTCTGAAACTCTTCCATCAGCACCGGCAGAATCCGATAGGCGAACGAGATACTGAAGGACAACTGGTCCGGACAACCAAACCACAGAAGTCCGTTGGCCAGCCGGTCCGGATCCAGGCCGGAAAACACTGTGATAGAAGCCAGCGACACCACCGCCACCTTCAGAGTCATTACCAGAAGCGGTGCGATGGTGGTAGTATCACCTCCGAAAAAAAGCGCCGCAATAAACAGATAGCCGGTCTGGGAAAATACCCCTACGCAGAACAGAAACAGAATCAATGGAGCGATCCTTGCCGCCCGTGTCGTCAGAACAACAAATACAAACAGTCCCAGTAACAAGACCACATCTCTCAAGAACCAGGGAACCAGGCCGAACACCAGATACCAGACCAGAAGGATCCGGGGATCCAGTCTGGCAATCACTGTATCATCGTTGCCATAGGCATTTTTCAATACCTGATTGCGCAAGTAATCCATGGAAAATTTATCTAATATATTCTCAGTCAGTTTATGCATATCTCTCACCTCTGAAATACTGCAGGAAATCCTCAATGGTAAAACAGGGATCCATGATTCCCAGCTCCCGTCCCATATCATAGATCTGAGGCGGACGAATCCCCACCTGATTCCTCACATATAGATTCGAAAAGATCTGTTCCCTGGATCCGTCGGCAATTACATATCCGCCGCTTAGGACAATGATCCGTTCTGCCCAGTCGCAGACCAGCTGCATATCGTGGGTGGCAATTACCACCGTATCCGTAATCCCTTTTAAAAGTTCAAGTGTTTTTATAATCTCCCGCCGGGTTGCAATATCCAGATTGGCCGTAGGCTCATCCAACAGCAGCATCCGGGGATTCAGCGCCACACCGATGGCAAGAGATGCTCTTCGCATCTGTCCGCCGGACAGGAGTCTTCCATCCCGGTCCGCCAGATCTGTCAACCGGAACTGTTCTAATAATTCCTCCGTCCGTTTCTCATAATCCGGTATCTTCCGGACCTTCATGGCATAAGCAATATCTGACCGGATAGAATCCTTTACAAACATCTCCTCCGGATTCTGATAGACCAGAGATAATACCCTTCCCAACTCTTCCTTCGTGTAACCGCTCACCGGACGTCCCTGCAGCATTACGCTGCCTTCTTCCTGGCGGACCAGCCCCATCATCATCTTCATGATGGTGGACTTGCCCGCACCGTTGGAACCAATCAGCGCTACCTTGTCTCCCTCATGAATATCCAGGGAAAAATCCTTTAAGATTTTCGGAGGTTCTCCCTTAACAGCACGGTAGCAAACGGAAACATGTTCAAAAGATGCTATTTTATTTCTATATTCATTTTTTTTAATCTTTTCTCTTTTTTTCTGACGCTGTTTCAGTTTCTCCTGGAACACCTGTCTTCCCTCTTCCAGACTGACTGGAAGCTTCGTTTCTTTGGAAATCAGCCCTTCTGCTGCCATCCGGCTGGCTGCGATAGTAATCTGAGGAGGAAAGATATTGCTCTTTTCCAGTTCCTCCACTCTGCGCATGGCCTCCTTAGCCGGAAGCATCCAGGCCGCGGTTTTATCCCTCATCAGAAGCACATGTTTACAGTACTTTGCAATATATTCCGTATGGTGCTCAATTACAAGAATCGTCTTGTGATGGATCTCATTTAATTCCTTCAGCACTTCATAGATCTGGTCCGCATGGGCCGGATCCAGCTGGGCGATAGGTTCGTCCAGAATCAGGATATCAGGACTTAAGGCCGCGGCTCCTGCCAGGGCAAGCAGATGCTTCTGTCCTCCGGAGAGCTGCCACACATAGTCCCGAAGCTTAGAGGACAGCCCGCAGATCTGAAGAGCCCGTCTCCCCCGCTCCCGGTAATCTGGACAGGCATAATTAAGACAGCTGTAAGAAGCGTCCTCCCACACCGTCGGACACACGATCTGATTCTCAAAATCCTGATATACATATCCTGCCTTTCCTGCCAGCGCGCCAATATCCTGTTCCCGGGTACTGACGCCGTCAATCCGGACTTCGCCTTCCATATCTCCCGTAATAAAATGGGGAATCAGACCATTAAGCGTCTTGCAGAGAGTAGATTTCCCACAGCCATTATTTCCTACAATAGCTACAAAATCCCCTTCCTCAATACAGACCGACACGTCCTGCAGGGTGGATTCCCTGGCGCCCGGATAGGTAAATATCAGATGTTCTATCTCGATTTTTCCCACAGTCTCCACCTCGGTTCTAAACGGCTTCCTGGGCGTTCCGGGCGCGATTGCGGATCATTCCGATGACCGTCAGGGCAATCACCGCTGCCACAACCATACCGATCACAATAGCCCCCATACTTCCTGCCCAGTCTGCCTCCCAGTCAATCAGCTCATATCCGCCGGAAGCCAGCAGTTCCGCCACAATGGCAGCTCCAAAGCCAGCCAGCGACAGAATTACCATCTTCGGAGTCAGGGCTGAATCTCCATGCAGCATGATTTCTTTGTCTCTTGGTTTTACTCCCAGCAACGGTTCAATCTTGCCATAGAGTCTGGGAACCAGGTATACTGCCGGAAGCATACAAAACAGGATTCCGGAAAACAGGATATCGTTCAGACAGGCGAATCCTTCCGTGAAGAACACGCTCTGCGGAAGACCGGCTACCGCTTCAAAATCTTCTACCGCAAACTGTACCTTCAAAATATCTACCACACACCCCATCAACTGCTGAATGGCAACTCCGGTTATGGACGCAACCGCCACCATCTTCCGGTTTCTTGGGTCCCGCACCAGCCTGCCTGCAATGTAGACGCCGATGGTCACCGTCAGAAATTTCTCCAGCTCGCCCAGGCCGCCGAACTGTCCCAGCATGATCTCACTGAACACCAGCTCGCCGGTGGCTGCGCCAAGAGCCGCGGACAAAGGATCGAACAACATGGATAAGGTTAAAGGTATAAACAGGAAATACTCTACGGAAAATTCCACGATTCCCACCTGAAACTTAGGAATCAGCTCCGTAAATAAAGTTGCCAGACCATATAAGGACATGGTCAGCACAAAAACCATCATCTTCTGTGACTGTGTCATATTCTTTTTCGTATTCATAAAAAAACTCCTCCATCATCACTTTCCTTCACATTCTATGTGCTTTACGAAAGTGATTATAGAGGAGTTATTTAAAATCTGACAGCAGGCTCCGTTAAAATGTAAGTAAAATTTTCGTTAACGCGCTTATGAAATTAAACTTTCATTTCTAGTCTGCGTTGCTGGCCGCAATCTTCACACGGCTCCACAACTCACTGATCATCTTCTTGGTTTCCTCATTATAGACAAACACCTCATCATTCTCATTGTCTGTTCTCGGAATATACGCATTGATTCCTTCGTAATCTCCGCCTTCTCCCGACAGTTCATCCATTACCTCCTGGTTCGGGGACGTATATCCTACATAGCTGGAATTGTCATAGGAACCTTCATATTCACAGACATAGTTGATAAATGCGTGGGCCAGATCCGGATTCTTGGCGTTCTTGGGGATCACCATAGCATCAGACCACAGGTTCGTTCCGCTCTCCGGCATAAAATATCCCATATCCTCATTTTCTGCCATCACATAAGAAGCGTCTCCGGAATAGATCAGTCCCAGCGCCTTTCTGCCCTGCGCCATGTTGTCAATGATTTCATCCGTTACAATTTCCGTATCCATGGTCTCCACACACTGTACCAGCCATTCGTAGGCTTCCTGAAGCTCCTGCTCACTCTCCGTGTTCATGGAATATCCCAGGTCTTTAAGAGCCATCATGAAAGAATCTCGCTCAGAATCATAGAGGTACACATCACCTTTATACTTCTGATCCAGGAAGATACCAAATCCTTCCCGCTCCAGGTCTTCCAGATCCACCTTCGTGGTGTCATAGACAATTCCCACGGTTCCCCAGAAATAAGGAACAGAATAATCATTATTGGGATCATAGGGCAGTCCCAGTACCGCATCCGCCAGCTTATCGAAACAGTCCAGCTTGGATTTGTCCAGCTTCTGCAGCAGATCCTCTTCGATCAGACGCTGGATCATATAATCGCTGGGAACCAGAATGTCATAAGACTCGTTATTGGCCACCTTGATATACATCTGCTCATTAGAGTCAAAGTTCTCCATAACCACTGTGGCACCTGTCTCTTCTTCAAAGTCCCCGATAATATTCTCGCCAGTATACTCGCCCCAGTTATAGACATGAAGAGTCTGTCCTTCATAGGGCCGGGCGTCGACGCCGCCTTTAAACACTACAACTCCAATCAAGATAGCTGCTACACACGTCACCGCCACTGCCGGAATCCAGGTCCTGCGCTTCGCGATGATCTCCCGGGTCTGCCTCTTGGCTGCCAGAACAGGCGCCAGGTTGATGATCAGCAAAACCACCGTAATGATCACTACCACCAGCGTGGAGATGGCATTAATACTGGGATTCACTCGTTTACTCATGGTGTAAACCATGATGCTCAAGTTCTTGACTCCCCGGCCGGTTACAAAATAAGAGATGATAAAATCATCTACCGACATGGTAAATGCGATCAGCGCGCCGGCTATAATTCCCGGCGTGATCTGAGGCACGATCACTTTCATCAGCGCCCGCCAGGGCGTGGCTCCCAAGTCCATAGCTGCGTCTGCCAGATTAGGATCCAGGGACTTGATCTTCGGCATCACAGACAGCATCACATACGGAATACAGAAAGCGATATGGGCCAGCAGCATAGTCACATAGCCCTTTTCCACCTTAAAGGTAATGAACAGCAGCATGAATCCGATGGCCGTCACGATCTCCGGATTCATCAGCGGAAGATTATTGACCTGCTCCATCACATCCCGGATGATCTTCCGGGACTTGCTGATTCCGATGGCCGCAACCGTTCCTGCAACTGTTGAAATAAAGGTGGCAAGAATCGCAATACTGAAGGTCGTGGACAGAGCTTCCATCATATCCTTAGACTCCAGCATATGACGATACCAACGCAGGGAAAATCCGGTGAAACTGGTCAGCGACTTTCCGTCATTAAACGAGAATATAATCATATACAGAATCGGCAGATAGAAGAATATGATCATCAGAACCATTAATATCTTCCCAAAGGGACGTTTTCCTTTTTTCATAATGATCAATCCTCCTTTCCGCCCTGGTTATGGATCTCCACCTTACGAACCGCCATCATCAGCAGCATCATAATGATTGCCATGATCATAGAGATCGCACTTCCGAAGTTCCACTCACCCACAGTAATAAACTGGTTCTCGATCATATTTCCGATGAGGAAATACTGTCCGCCGCCCAGCAGCTTCGGGATGAAGAAGGAACTGACTGCCGGCAGGAATACCAAGGTGATCCCATTAATCACTCCGGGAATCGACAATGGAAAGGTTACTCTTGCAAAGGTCTGCACCGGTCCAGCTCCCAGATCCGCGCTGGCCTCCAGAAGCGAATGATCCATCTTACTCAAAGAGGTCTGAATCTGCAGCACCATAAAAGGCAGAAAGTTATAAACCATGCCAAGAAGCACCGCCCCTTCCGTATACAAAAGCTCCGTCTGTCCCAAACCAAACAGGCTGAGAATCCGCTGGATCAGTCCTCCTTCACTCAACAGGCCGATCCAGGCATAGGTTCGTACCAGCATATTGATCCACATGGGAATCGTAATGCATAAAATCAGAATATTCTGCACCTTCTCTGTACTCCGGGCGATAAAATACGCCACCGGATAGCCCAGGAAGAAACAGATCACCGTTGTTTTCACCGCAATCAAAATGGAACGCCAGAGTATCAAAAGGAAGTCCGGGTCGGTAAAGAACTTGATATAATGCTCCAGCGTAAAGGAAAAGGGGATGATGCTGTTTCCCTGCTCCATGAAGGAGTACACGGCGATCAGCGCCATGGGAAGCACCAGCATCAGAGCCGCCCATATGATATACGGCAGCGCCAGCTGTGAAAAACGCTTCATCTTAATAAGCCACCCTGGACATCACATGGATGTCTTCCGGAAAGAATGTCAGGCCGACCTCCTGACCCACTTCCGAATAGTCTGTGGTGTGAATCTTGAACTCCCGTCCTGTGGTCCAGAAGGTAATCTTGTAAACGCCTTCCGTCACCTGTTCCGGGTCGAAATCATAATCTACGCTGATATCGATGCTTTCATCCTCATCACTCAGTTTCCAGCCCTGGGCATTAGCCCAAGTCTTCAGATCTGTATCTAAAGCCTGAGACTCGTTGATCTCGTCCACCGTCTTAAAGAAATTGAAGGCCATAATACCCTCATTCGCCTTTTCATTCTTCACAAAAGGCTGGTTCACCACGAATATGGTACGCTCAATACTGGTTCCCGCCGCTGTGGTAAAGGTAACCGGATACTGGCCTTCTTCCGCCTTCAGCTCATACTCGATCTTCGGAATGGAGATGTACTCGTCACTCTCCACCTCCCAGGCATGAGCGTTGGACAGAGCAATGATTTCCTTGTCATCCAGACCTTCCACATCTTCCACATCTACATAGAAGTTGTTGGCGCTGATCTTCTCTTTGCCATCCTCACTGGCCACGTCATGGTTGCGGATCACCCGCATGTTGACGCTGACGCTGGTTCCGGGTACTGTCTCCACGATGATCTCATAGTGAACGCCCTTGAACAGTACGCTTAATACCTCTCCGGTCATCTTGCCGTCTTTTACATCCACAATATCAATATCCTCCGGCCGGATGACCACATCCACCGGTTCATTTTCTTTAAATCCGAAGTCCACACAATCGAACGTGATATCATCGAACCGCACCTTGTAATCCTCCAGCATCACACCCGGCAGAATATTACTCTCGCCAATAAAGTTCGCAACAAAGCGGTTGGATGGCTCATTGTAAATGTCCTCCGGTGAGCCTACCTGCTGGATCTCCCCATTCTTCATAACCACGATCTTATCCGACATGGTCAGAGCCTCCTCCTGATCATGAGTTACGAAAATAAATGTGATCCCGACTTCCTTCTGAATCCGCTTCAGTTCATACTGCATCTCTTTACGCAGCTTTAAGTCCAACGCCGCCAAAGGCTCGTCCAGCAACAGCACCTTAGGTTCGTTGACCAGAGCCCTGGCAATTGCCACACGCTGCTGCTGTCCGCCGGACAGCAGGGTGGTATTCTTATCCTCATACCCTTCCAATCCGATCAGTTTCAGCATCTTCATAACCTTCTGTTCGATAATATCCTTGCTCATCTTCTTGATCTTCAGCCCGAAAGCGATATTTTCATACACATTCAGATGAGGAAATAAGGCATACTTCTGGAACACCGTATTCAGTTCCCGTTCATAGGGCGGTTTCTTGCTGATCTCTTCTCCGTCAAAGATCACATTTCCTTCATCCGCATCCAGAAATCCGCCCAGAATCCGCAGCAACGTCGTTTTTCCACAGCCGCTGGGCCCCAGCAGAGTCACAAATTCATTTTCATAAATGTCCAGATTGATTCCTTTGAGTACAATCTGTCCGTCAAAGCTTTTCACAATATTGCGAAACTCAATCAGCTTCTTTTCTTCCATCTCACTTCTCCCTCCTAAAACATGGGCGGCGTAGTAATCCACAGCACCTTTGCGTCCGTATTCCCGTGGTTATACAGATAATGACTCTTTGAGCCATCCATATAAAACGTCTCCCGTGTTTTTACTTTGTATTTCCTGCTCCCTCTTACAATGGTGATGCTTCCCTTCAGTACATAACCAAATTCCTGCCCCTGATAAGCCGACAGGACATGAGTCTTCTTATGGGGGTGCAGTGTCAGAAGAATAGGCTCCATCTCATTCTTCTGCGCGTTGGGGACCACCCATTCGATCTGATAGTCCTCCTGTTCGTCCACGAAAAAATCCTGATCCGTGAACACAATCTGCTTCTCTTCCTCCTCCCGGAAGAATTCCGACAGATTCGTTCCCAGCGCCTCCAGGATATCTTCCAGGGTGGCGATGCTGGGCGCCGTCAGATTCCGCTCCACCTGGGAAAGGAATCCCTTAGTAAGCTCGCTCCTCGATGCCAGATCTTCCAGCGTCAGGTCATTCTGAAGGCGCAGTTCCTTCAGCTTTTTCCCGATATCCACAATCTCACCTCCCGTTTTCTAATACTATACTTTTTGTTAAAAATTAGCGAACTAAATCTATTATACACAAGCAGCAAAATATTGCAATGGAAAAAGCAAATAATTCTATACTTTTTTTCAAGTATTTGTAAACTTCCGGAGATAAGAAACAAAAAAGGAGATCTTCCTTGCTTTCGTCTGTGTCTGTTGTAACAGAACGACTCAGCAAGAAAGGGAAGCCGGCAAACACCGGTTTCCCCTTCTTGCTTTTATTTTTCAGCACAAAATTCTTCCTGAATAATCCTTGTTCCTTATTTGATTCCTTTTTTCTTACAGATATCCCCAAGACAGCACTGGTCGCAATGAGGCTTCGTCCTTGCCGTACACACGTCTCTTCCGTGATATACCAGCCTGTGACAGAAGTCGCTTCCCTCTTCCGGCGGAATAATCTTCCACAGCTCCATCTCTACTTTTTTTGGATCTTTTATATTGTTCACCAGCCCCATCCGGTTCACCAGACGGATGCAGTGGGTGTCCGTCACGATAGCAGGCTTACCGAACACATCCCCCATAATCAGGTTTGCGCTCTTTCTGCCGACTCCGGGGAGTTTCAGCAGCGCGTCAAAATCATCCGGCACCTTTCCTCCATATTCCTCTTTCAGGATCTTCATGCTGGCGCTGATGTCTCTGGCCTTGCTCCGTCCCAGGCCACAGGGTCTTACGATGGCTTCGATGTCGTCCACATCTGCTTCCGCCAGGGCTTCCACCGTAGGGTATTTATCATACAGTCCTTCCACCACCACATTGACCCGGGCGTCGGTACACTGGGCCGCCAGCCGGACGCTGACCAAAAGCTTCCATGCCTGATCGTAATCCAGAGTACAGCCGGCGTCCGGATAAGCTTCCTTCAGCCGTTCGATAATCTGCAGGGCCAGCTCTTTTTTTTCTTTTTGTGTCATAAATTCTCCTTCTATGTCAGTTGTACTACTATGTAATCATGGTGGACAGCTTCCAGATATTTCCCAAACACATCCTCTGTACGCAGCCGGAGACTGGACGTATTGACGCAGGGATGACAGCCGTACCAGGGCTGGCCAAGCAATTCCTCGTCCACCAGAAGCTGCACCTGGTTCTCCGGATCAAAGATCAGCCCCATAATCGTGGCCGACCCAGGCGACACATTCAGATAATGCTCCATATCTTCTCCCGAAGCGAAAGACAGTCTGGAAGTAGGAATCTGCTGTGACAGCTGCTTGGTCTGCAGAGCTTTATCTCCCGGCATCACCAGCAGGTAGAACTTTGTCTTCTGCCGGTTGCATAAGAAAAGATTCTTGCAAATCTGAATCCCCAGCGCCCGGTCTGCTTCTTCACAGGCGGCAATGGTCATCACCGGTTCATGATCCACCCGGTCGTATTCGATCTGGAGCCGGTCCAGAAGATCATAGACCTGAATCTCCTTTTCTTCCCGCCCCTCGGATGTCTCCGGGCGGCCTTTATATCGCTCCATTTCCTTGCTTACCCTTTCTCTTATCTTGTCCGATTCCGCATCAGATCTCGATCAGCTCATATTCCTGGGTTCCAATGCCGATCTTCTCCGCATGCTCCAGACAGCTCTTCCAGTTGGTCGTAGGCGCGGAATCCATAAAATGATCGTCATGCACATGGGGCATCTGATCCAGCTGGCTTCCCGCGATCACCGGCTGACGGTTCACGGCGTCCGCACAGGCCCGGTCGAGAGCAACCGGATCGAAGGATGCGAACATACCCACGTCCGGTACAATCGGGATGTCATTTTCCGCATGGCAGTCACAGTTTGGCGATACGTCGATGACCAGACTCACATGGAAATGAGGACGGTCTTTGATCACCGCCAGGCTGTATTCTGCAATCTTCCGGTTCAGAATGTCATTAGATTCATCAGAAGCCGCACAGACTGCATCCTTCGGACAGACGCCGATACACCTGCCGCATCCTACGCATTTATCATGATCTATCGTCGCCTTTCGATCTGTAATAGACGGTGCGTCATGAGCGCACACCCGGATACAGTTGCCGCAGCCGATACAAGATTCCTGATCTACAAAAGGCTTGCCGGCGCTGTGCATCTCCATCTTCCCGGCCCGGGAGCCGCAGCCCATACCGATATTCTTGAGCGCGCCGCCAAATCCGGTGGCCTCATGCCCCTTGAAATGATTCAGGGTGAGGAATATGTCCGCATCCATCACCGCGCGTCCGATCTTTGCTTCTTTTACATACTCTCCGTCAATAGGTACCAGCTCTTCATCCGTACCCTTCAGACCATCCGCGATCAATACCTGACAGCCGGTGGTGTACGGTGTAAAGCCATTCTTATACGCGGATTCCAGATGATCCAGCGCGTTCTTTCTTCCACCCACATACAATGTATTACAGTCGGTAAGGAAGGGTTTTCCTCCCAGTTCTTTTACCACATCCACCATCACCGCAGCATAATTAGGCCGGAGGAACGCTAGGTTCCCCGGCTCTCCAAAATGCATCTTAATGGCGGTGTATTTGCCTTCAAAGTCAATCTGCCCGATTCCGGCCGTCTTCATCAGGCGTTTCAGTTTATTTGGAAGATTCTCCTGAAAAGTAGCCTTCATAGTAGTAAAATATACCTTTGATCCGCTCATACGATCTCGCCTCCATTTTAATTTATTTATCTGACTTCTATTCTAATGCCTTTCTTCGCTCCATTCAAGAATCGTTCCGGAATTTGCGTCAATTTCAAATTCATATTCAATATTGTTGTAAATAATTTCTCCTTCATATTTACATTTTCCATCATCCTGATCGAATTCTATCCGAATATCCTGCTCTGTTGCACCAGATACCCGATCCAGTGCAATTTTAATAGCTTCTTCTTGAGAAACGGCTACATTACTTCCTGCATTCGTGCTATTATTTTGATTTCCATTCTGATTGCCATTCTGGTTTCCCGTGCCGTCCTGATTTCCCTGTCCGTTACTATCTGTGCTGTTTGACACGCTTGCATCTGTCGTATCAATCGTATCTCTCTCCGCACTTAAGACAGCGCCGTCCGATGCCTGAATCTCATAGTCGTATTCTGTACTTCCTGCATCAAACTGAATTTCATACACTTTTCTTCCATCATCCCGGTCTTCGGATACCTTCAGTCTCGTGGTTTCGGATTCCTGCACTCCCGCATCATCAAGAGCAGCCTGGAGCGCCGCGTCTCTTCCTATGTCCTTGCCTCCTGCAATTCCGCATCCTGCGGCTGTTCCTGCTACTGCTGCTATAGTAACCATGGTTAATAACAATCTCTTCATATTTTTCTTCTCCCTTCTGGTTCTTTGTTGATCTTGAAATTAATATAACCAGGAAAGATTAAAGATAGATTAAAACAAATTATTTTTTTTCATTTTTTACCGGAATTTCAAAAATAAATGTACTTCCCTCTCCTAATCTGCTTTTCACATAAATCTCTCCGCCATGAGTTCTTACAATCCACCGGACCACGGAAAGCCCCAGGCCGGAATGTCCTTCGCCGGTGCGGGAAGTGTCTGCCCGGTAAAACCGTTCCCAGATGCGTTCCAGATTCTCCGGAGCAATACCGATTCCATCATCCGTCACTCTGCCCCGAACCCTCCTGCCGTCGCTTTCCAGGAAAATCTCTACTCTGCCATCCTCTTTTCCATAATAGACTGCATTGGAAATCAGATTCTCCAGCAGTCTTAAGTATAAGGTTTCATCCACTTCTGCATAGATATCCGGCTGGCACCGGCAGACGATCTCTGTCCTTCTCCCTTGTTCCTTCGCAAGAAATTGCTGTTCTTCCACTGCTACCTGGGTCAGCTCACTAAGATTCAGCCGCTCCGGATTCCAGGGCTGCCGCCCCTGGTCCGCCCGGGAAAGGAAGAGAAGCTGCGCCGTCATGGCCGCCATTTCTTTTGCTTTTTTCTCGATCACCCGGATCTGCTTTCTCTGTTCTTCTGTCAGATCATCCATCTCCAGACAGGTACCGCACTGTGCTAAAATGACACTGATGGGCGTGCGCAGTTCATGAGACACATCGGAAGTAAACTGCTTTTCTCTCTGGAATACCTGATCCAGTTCTCCAAGCATCTCATCAAAAGTGGCCGCCAGCTCCGAGATCTCATCCTGCCTGTGTCCGGTATGCAGGCCCACTCTTCTTGACAGATCCGCATCCGCCCGGATTTCCCGGACGGTTCTTGTAATTTCCTTTACCGGAAGGAGCGTGCGCCTGGTAAACCGGTATCCGATCACCGCAGTCAGCACTATCAGAACCGGAAGCAGGATCAGCGCAAACCGGGTGGTTACCATATACCCTTCCTCTGCGTCAGTCAGAGACGTTACTCCCCGGATATAAACCGTATAATTCTCTGCCAGCCGGAAAGACATATCATAAACATACCAGTCTATATCTCCGTCTCTTATAGTTCTGGTTCTTCCGTCTTCAATCTGAGGAAGAGCATTGAATCCATAGGGAATTTTGCCATACAGAAAATACAGGTTTTCATCATACAAGGACAGATAAATGTCCTGAGATACGGTATAAAACTCCGAGTCTATTTCCAGCTCCCCGTCTGCCAGCTTCAGATAATCCGCACTGGCCTGCACCCTTTTTTCCAGCTTTGTCTGAGTAGCGGACAGAATCTCCCTGCTGCTTAAAGACAGCAGAATCCCCAGCGCCGCACAAGTAACCAGAATCATGAAAAACGTATACAGCAGCGTCAGTTTTATTTTCAATGACATCTGCTTCATACTTCTGCCCTCAAAACGTACCCGGCGCCCCGCACCGTATGAATCAGCTTAGTTTCATATCCTTCATCAAGTTTTCTTCGCAAATACCGGATATAGACGTCGATCACGTTGGATCCTCCTGCATAGTCAAAGTTCCAGAGATGCTGTTCCAGCCGCTCTCTGGACAGCACGATTCCTTCATTCTGCACCATATAGCGCAGCAGCGCAAATTCCTTGCCCGACAGGCTGATCTCCTTGCCGCCCCGGATTACCTTGTGCGTATCCATGTGTACCTCCAGATCTCCCACCCGGTAACAGGTATTCTCCGCCTGCAAAGGCCTGCGCAGAAGCACCCGGATTCTGGCCAACATCTCCTCCTGGGCAAAAGGCTTGATGAGGTAATCATTGGCTCCCGCATCCAGCCCGTTTACCCGGTCTTCGATGCTGTCCTTGGCCGTCAGCAAAAGAACCGGAACACTGCTGCCCTTCTGCCGGATCTTCCGCAGCACCGATAATCCGTCCAGCTTCGGCATCATTATATCCAGGATCACCGCGTCATATTCTGCCGCCGCCAGATAGTCCAGCGCTTCCTCTCCGTCATAGCAGGAATCCACGCTGTAATGCTCCGCCTCCAGCCTGGCGCTGACGATGCGATTCAGATCCCGTTCGTCCTCTGCAATTAAAATTCTCATGGTCATCAACTCCTCATATGCCCAGTATAAGGGACC
>CASEIR010000094.1 GCA_949287925.1 uncultured Lachnospiraceae bacterium | reverse complement strand
TACGGGAAAACTTCCTTTCTTTATCTTTTTCCGTTCGAAAAGGTATGGTATGATAAACACGAAAATATTCAGGGAGGTTTGTTTCATGCATGTAGGAAAGAAGACACAGGAGCGGGAAAAATCAGCCATGTCCGTATCTTTATACGGGAACCTGGTATTTGTCGTAATTGAGCTGATCATGGCCGTTGTCACCGGATCCCAGGCCGTTCTTCTGGATGCGGTCTACGACGGAGTAGAGTTTTTTATGCTGCTGCCTTCTATTTTCCTCATTCCACTTCTGTACCGGCCCTCCAGTGAACAGCACCCCTTTGGTTATATGCAGATGGAGACCATGTTCGTCGTGGTCAAGGGGCTGATCATGACTGCCGTTACCGTGGGACTGGTTTTCAACAATATCCACCTGATGCTGCACGGTGGACATCGCATCTCCTTCCATACCGTTTCCTATTTCGAATTCTTTGCCTGCGGTCTTGGTATATTCGTAACCGCATACCTTACCTGGAAAAACCGCGCCATGCAGTCACCGCTGATTGAAATGGAGATGCAGGGCTGGAAAATCGACAGTATTATATCACTGGGCATGGCTGCCGCCTTTCTCCTGCCCCAGTTTCTCACATTCCACTGGTTTCAGCAGCTAACCCCTTATCTGGATCAGATCATTACCGTAATCTTATCCCTCATTATGCTGCCCGCACCGGTCGGGACTGTAATCACCGGTTTCCGTGATCTGATGCTGATCCCACCGGAGGAAGAAACCATCCAAGATATTAAACAGACCGTAGAACCTATTATTGGAATCTACGGCCACAAAAATCTCCATTATGATATTGTGCGTACCGGACGCAAACTCTGGATCAGCGTATACATTACCTTTGACAAAGATATTATATCTTTGTCAAAATGCAAACTGCTTCAAAACCGCTGTATCAAAGCGCTGGCTGAAAAATATACCGACTTCTATTTCGAGCTGCTGCCGGATATTGAATTCGACGAAAGGGATGAAATCTGATATCACACGCAGCAGATATTTTTGAAGGATGCTCTGTGTCCTGCTGCCATTATTCCTCAACAAACGAATGGCTCATGACATAGAATTCATCCTGTGAAGGCTGATATTTCTTCTCCATTACATAACTGATCTAAAAATACATCAGATCAACCACACTGTCCACGCCATACTTTGACGAGATCTGCATCAATCCCATCTTGATTTTTTCACGGCTAAAATCCTGAGACGCAAGATACTCTTCATTTTGCTCATTCAAATAACTGTAAAACAAAAGCGCTTTTTCCAATGCACGCTCTTGTCCTTCCTCCATCAATTTCCAGATTTCCTGTTTCAACATATGGAGATTCCCCATATCCGTCTGGCCGTTCATCAATTCCAGAGATCGCTTCCCTTCGCTTTTCAGTTCGTCCGAAAATGAAATCTCCGGGCTGTCAATATCCTTATTTAGCAGCAGTTTTGCTATAGTCCGGATCACATCTCTATTTACTCGCATAATATAGTCCTGTTCATACATAGGCGTCTCCTTTCAGATTCTACGTTATCCGTTTTCTATAATCTTCTTTACGCCGCTCAGCTCATACCCATAATCCTGCTCTGTTTTCTCTTCATAAACCACATATACAAAACTTCCGCCCTGGAACGTGTGATCCTTGTATTCCTCTGGAAGAATAACATGGTATATTGCATTTTCATTCTCACTATCCACCGGAGATAGAATCAGAACCCCTTCCTCTGCATAGGATACCACTCCTTCCTGGTAGTCCAGATCTTCTCCCAGGTCACTTCTGACAAACCAGTAAGGGTTCGTATTGCTGCCTCCTTTTTCTATGGTTTCAATATCTTTCCAGCTTTCAATAGGCAGCGCCATCCAGATTCCGTTTTCATCCTCTCCCTTTTCTTGGGATATCACCACTGGTAAAAGCAAATCCTCACGCCGCTCCTGCTCCAGATCTACAGACGTAGTCAGCGCCAGCGTCCAGGTCTGATCCGGGGCACACAGCTGCAGCGATCCCGCCGACTCCAAAAACAACGTCATATACGATGGTGTACTCGCTTTCAGATACATCCCTTCTTCTGACAGATATATTTTGTTATGGCCATCGGTGGATGTATATTCTATATGGTCAGACAGCGTCTCCATCTCCGGTTCAAGTTCTTCCGCAATCTGATCCTCTGTTCCCTTGGCAATTACAACCCGAAGCTTCTCAAGATCTGTCTCCTTTGTATCATTCGTAAAATAAATCCGCACCTTCTGCTGATCATGCAGACTTTCTTCCTCATAAGCCGCACAATCCAATTCCTGCTCTCCCCAGAAAAGTCGCAGCAGGTAAGCATCATCAACAATCTGATTCCGACCGTTCTTCGTAATATCATCCGAAGACGTGAACATCTGCTTCGAACTGCCCCCGATCGTCTCGATCTCCAGATCCACATGCCCGGATCTTGTCTGTCCAGAATAAACACCCTGCGCGGACTGAATCCGGTAATCATCCACCTGCACACCCTCATCATCGCCGCTGCAGGCGACGGTCATTAGCATCAATATAAAAAACATCCCAATTAGTATAATTTTCTTCATATACGCTCCTCCCGAATGAGGTCTTTGAATGGGGGCTGACCCCCTACGAAATTTCAAGGCTTCCCGGGGCGGGGTCAGACTCCATTCAAAATTTTAAGGCTTTCCGCGATAGGGTCTGCCTCATCTATCTTAAATATAGCAAAGAAATCATATGTGTCAATGAAAAGGCTTATTCTTTGCGAATTTCGTTAATGACTCAATGGACAAAAACTGAACCTTATCTTGACACGCTTCATACAATATTATATAATTCCATAAACTCTTTGCACTGCATTACATCCTGATTCAGGATGCGAGATCAACAGTACAAACTGAGCAGGCGATGCTCCTGACCGGGCATAGGGCCGGGCCGCTGACGCGGCAGCAGATCGTGATTGAACATCTGCGGGACAGTTGTATGTTCCGCAGGTGTTTTTTATATCCTGGGAACAGATTATCTCAATGAGGTGCTCATAGGAGAAATCACCATCATTTATATGACAAAACAGGAGGACTCTTTTATGACAACCAAAAAGGAAAAAAGCAACCACCCTGCTTCCCGGCCAGTTGACGAAAATACTGTCATCCGCAATCTGTCTCTGGTCAGTGTGGCGGGAAACGCCGTTCTGTCCGGATTCAAGCTGTTCGCCGGTATTGCAGGACATTCCGGGGCCATGATTTCCGACGCCATTCACTCCTTCTCCGATGTACTCACCACGCTGATCGCATGGATCGGAGTCAAAGTATCCAAAAAAGCTGCCGACAACTCCCATCCCTACGGGCATGAACGTCTGGAGTGTGTCGCATCACTGTTCCTGGGAATCGTACTGCTGGCAACCGGTATCGGCATCGGCAAAGTCGGCCTGGAAAACATCTTTTCGGGAAATCCCGGGACACTGGCAGTTCCCGGCGCTATTGCCCTTGCGGCTGCCATCATTTCTATTATCGGCAAAGAAGCCATGTACTGGTATACCCGCTACTATGCCCGACTCATCCATTCTGCCGCCTTTATGGCGGACGCCTGGCATCACCGTTCCGACGCCCTTTCTTCCGTCGGTTCTTTGATCGGTATCGGCGGAGCCATGCTGGGATTCCCGATTCTGGATTCCGTGGCAAGCGTGGTAATCTGTCTCTTCATTGTAAAAGTCGCTTATGATATTTCCAAAGACGCTCTGGTCAAAATGCTGGATACCTCCTGCGGAGAGGAGTATGAGAAAAGACTGGCGGAACACATTTCCAGCCAGAAAGACGTGGCAAGCGTAGATATGATCCGTTCCAGAATGTTCGGGAACAAAGTATATATCGATCTGGAAATTTCCGTAGACGGCGATAAATCCCTTCGCGAAGCCCATGAAGTAGCCGAGCGTGTACATCGGGATGTAGAACACAATTTTTCCGATATCAAACACATTATGATCCATGTAAATCCCGCTGTAAATGGGGTCTGACCCCCTATGGAATTTCAAAGCTTTCCGGGGTGGGGTCTGACCCCCCTATATTCTTTTGCAAACAAAAACAGTATCAATATGACCGGCCGCAAGGCGCTCAGGGGGATGTGTTCAGAAATCATATATGGTTCCGTTGCCAGCCCGACAATTGCATTGTTATAACCGTGGATCAGAACACAGCACCATATATTCTCTGTTTTCATATATGCCCATCCCATAAAAACAGCCAGACCAGCTACATTTATGAATCTATAAATAATTGTTAAAACCATAGTTGTTACTTCATACTCGCTAAAGTGATACAAACCAAACCATGCCGGAGCATGCCAGCATTCCCAAATAATCCCCAGTATAATGACTCCTCTTCGTTTTCCGAATATCCGTTGCAATTTAGACTGGATACATCCTCTCCATGCATATTCTTCTCCCATCAGCAAAATACCGCTGAATAAAAACACACTAAACGGTATTGCCGCCATATAACCAAGGGGTTTTAACAGCGTCTCAACTATATCAAATTCTCCAATGTCTTTCCCCGCATAAAAGACATATTGAATTACTAGAAACACCGCCAGGACCCACAGCATACCTTTGATATTTTTGAATGGATATAACTCATTACCGTACAGACAACAGCCAAAAAACAGAACGATACTGAGAGGCACTTCAAGAACGGTACAGAATGATTCCATCGATTTATCTTTGAAATCGAAAATGGTCCAAAGACACATTACCGTAAAAAAAGCGATAAAAGTTATCAGAAACAACCATTGCAGCCATCTTCTGACTGCCTTTGCGGATATGATTCTCCCTAATATAATACCACTTGCAGGTAATATCATCAAATAAGAACCCAGGACCTGCGAATCGGGATCCGACATACCAGACGCCACAAAAAACCAGGGGGTGATAAAGGTAACGATAATAAAACAACAAATCTGTATTTTATATTCATGAAAAGCATCTTTTATCATACCCTTGCCTCCTTTTTTATTTCCATCTACAAGAACTCCATCCGATGAACTATTTTCTGATAAAATGTCTCCTGCGGGCACTTCCTTTTTTCATCTTCCAGTATTTTCCCATCCTTTAGAAAGATAATTCGTGCTGCATAACTGGCAATTCCGGGATCGTGGGTAACCAGCAACACCGTTTTGCCGTATTTTTCGTTGATACCCGACAGCGTGTGGATCACATTCTGCGACGACTGAGAATCCAGATTCCCGGTGGGCTCATCCGCCAGCAGTAGATCGGGATCTGTGATCATCGCTCTGCATATGGCGGTTCTTTGCTTCTCTCCCCCAGACAATTCATAAGGCTTTTTGTTCAACAGGTGCGTGATCTGAAACTGCTCCGTATATTTTTCCATCTTCTGCAGACTCTCCTGGACCGGCATCCCATCAAGTATGAGCGGCACCATAATATTATCTTTCACAGACAGACTGTCCATTAAATAGAAGTCCTGAAATACAAATCCTATTTCTTTTCTTCGGATTCTGGCAAGATTATCTCCAAATATTTTTGCCGTAGATTGATTTTTATACAGAACCTCTCCATGGGTTGGTTTATCCATCATTCCTATTGTCTTCAGCAATGTTGTTTTTCCACAGCCGGACCTTCCCATGATTGCAATAAATTCACCGTACTCCACATCAAACGATATCTTTTTTAATACAGGATACTCCGTCTTTTCTCCCGTCTGCATGGTTACCGTATAGCTTCTGTCCAGATCCTTCACCTGGAGAATTCGTTCCTTTTCCGTCATGACCGTTCCTCCTTCCACATGTGCTTCCCACTGATCCGCGAACATAGATAAACGAATATACCAAACAGCACCAGTACGATAACAGCTTCCAGCAACATTCCCAGAAGATACGCTCTGACTTCTCCTTTCGGCATCCGTTTTAACAGCACGACCGTAAGATTGAATACACTTGCCAGAATAACGCCCACGGCAGCCGGCAGAATACCGGACATTGCCGTTTCTTTGAAAATGCATACCCGCATCTTTTCTTTCGGCATCCCGTGAAATCTATAAAACTGATACTTCCACTGCATATCGGGCCAGTCGCACTCTATCTTCAGCAAGATGACCACAACCGCACAGATCATCAGAATCAAAATATTGATTCCACTGGTCATGACTCCCAGAATTCTTTCCCGATAATTCTCATTTAAAAGCGTGCCCTTTTCATAAAGATAGCTTTCACCTGTAAAGCAACTGATCTGCGAATGTTCTGCAGCATATACTCTTACGCGCTCCATCACCTCTGTCTGATTCTGCGGAATATTCATCAGCACAGCCAGATCCGAACCGGACGCATTCTGTTTCAATTCCTGATACCGTTCATCCGAAAAGACAACAAAATGATTGGATAAATGATTATTTATAACACCTGTGATAATCCGGTTCTCCCACCCATTCAGCCTGTACCTTTCAAACATTTCTTTCGGCATTGGAATTTGCTTTACATATACCCACAGATCCGGCCGGGCTGGACCCGGGTATATTCTTGGGCTGCGGGTTCCATAATCCACCCCCACGCCGTCCATATCTGCATGCTCCCGCTGATAGACCACATAGATTTCATCGTCCTTCAGAATAATGGCTTTTCCCGTCAGCGTCTGATATGTATCTGCTGAAATTCCGATCTGTTCGCCCTGATCTCCGGTAGTCACCTGGATACAAGGTATTCTTTTCATTTCAACACCATACTCGTCCCGAATACCGTCAAGAAACTCCTGATCCGTTTCATTTGCCATCCATACAAGATCATAGGGGTAATTTTGTCCGGCATAAAGCGGAAAATTATCGAACAAAGGAACCGAAAGGCCAAACAACGCAGCAAAAATAAAGAAACCGGCAATCATGTTCATATTCACATTGTAAAAGAAACGATGGTACCAATTATCTATCCAGAATATTTTTTTATAATACTTCTGTTCCTTCTTCATAAGACTGCATAAAAAATATCCTCCCCCAGAAACTGCCAGGAGAAAGATTCCTGCTGCCGCCAGGATCATGGGGATCTTCTTGGTCAGCCTTCCCCAGTAAAACCATAAGCTTCCCCATCCCAGAAGCAACAGAATCACTCCGGCAAAAAATAACTTCGGTCTTTTCTTCACCGGTCTTCCTCCTTTTCTGCCCACAGACAGGATCGCATCTGTCCCAAGGCATGCGATTATCTCATCAAATACGATAAACAGTATGAAAAAAATCTGGACTCCCGCCAGAATTGTTGTCCGGAACACAGATCCGCCGTAAGAAATGTTTTCTGCAGAGCCGGATATATATATACTTAACACATACTTCGACACTGCTGCCAGCACCATACCCAGGAGAATTCCGCCCGTCAGTGATCCGGCTGCGATACCGGCATATTCGCCGCCGATAAACAGCCGTCTATGTTTTTTCTTCATTCCCATTATGGTAAGCATTGCATAATCATAGGATCTTTTTCGTATATAAGAAAGAAGCACAAGAACTAGCAAAAAGAAGAGCAATTCATATGTTACTATAAATGATAAAAACACGACTACAGATTCCAGATTTTCCGCATATTCACTTGGCATTAACTGGTATAAACAATCTCCCGCCGCATTCGACCAGAACAAAACAGCGATTGTGAAAATCCCGCAGACTAAAACAGTTACATACTCCCTCAGTCTCCCTTTCAGGCTATTGAAAAATATCCTTTTCATACCGTCACCTTCTTCATTCATCCAACTGTGAACACAGAATCGATACAATAGAATCTCTAACTTTCCGCCCACTACTATGCGTTACATAATAGAATCTGTCTATATTGTACCACATAGTAGCTGGATGTCAATCACTTCGGTCTAATCGTAAATCATAATCAATCATTCAAGAATATATTTTCCTGCTTGTAGTTCTTCAAATTTTCATCTTTCCTCATAATCTAAAGCCCGTAATTAGAAAGAAAGATCAAAAAAACACCAGCTGCTGCTTTACCAGTGACTATGATAACCGGTTTGGATTCATGCAAAAGATCCTGTGCATTTTTTGCTTGCTGACTTTAATGCTGACAGGCTGCGGATATAGTAATTCCAATGAAAACAATAAAGATCTGACCGGCTATAAAATAGACTATAAAACAAACCGCGTGGATTCCAGTGAAACTGGAGAAAACATATATGAAGTTAATGGACAGAACTATTCGTTCTTAATACGATTAACAGGCAGAAGTAATAACGCAAAGCATGATAGTTATTATGTTGTACTAACAAATAATTCCGACGTCATTTGAAGATGTGGACATTAAGTTTTGGGGAAGTCACCTGACTTCTGAAGAAGATTTTGTAATTGTTGAGCATGGCCTAATAGACAACTGAGCTATAATTATCTAAACTCACCAAAAGAACCATTTAATTCTGCATAATTTTCAAACTCATAATATGTACCGTCAAGATAAAAATAATACATTGGACTAAATTTCAAATTTTGACCATCTTTAAAATATAATGTAAAAAATTTCGAAGCACCACTTGATGATGCGCTGTTTCTATCCACTTTTTTTCCGAGTTTTACACGCCCCAATAAATCTGCAAAATCATCATAATTTTCTTTTGGTATACAATACGAAAAGGATCCATCCTTTCCTCCAGTATTACCCTTACATTCTATTTTTTCAATTTCAGAAACTTCAATATTCTGAAGTTTCTCTTCCGGGTCATTTTTGCATCCAGATAGACAGCAAACGACAAAAACGGCAACAAATAAATATTTAAAATAGCGTCTCATATTTACTCCTTTATTCGTTATCATACTCTTCCTGACAAACATATATCGTCCTCGCGGAAAGTTATTATTCTTTCGCTCTTTATCTGTTTATTCGTGTGTAACGCTTTTAGGTGTCGAATTCAAAATAATAGAATCTGTTTGTATCACTATCATATACAGCTAAAGAAATTAAGTAATAAGACCCATCTCCATGAAAACCGCCGTGAGTATTCTGTTCTTCACCAACAGTAAACTCCTGCTCTGAAAAACCAAAATAATCATTTGACTGCGTATCAGCAGAACAGGTCGCATTTACAGTAGTCGTTTATCCAATGGTCCAATCGAATCATTAAATAGAAAAGCAAAGGATTTAAAAAGACTTGGTCGTGGATACCGGAACTTCGGACATTTTCGAACACGATTTTTATACGCAACCAGAAACAATCCAGTCATAAACGTATCTGGGTATTCAAATCCTGTTCAATATTTCATTGAGGATGAATTTATTTAATCACGTCACAACAGGCGCAGTAAAACCACTGCGCCTGTAATACTTTAATTATTTTTTACCAGACCATCACGAAGCCCTCACCTAAACTTTGGAAAAACCTCTTAAACTTTGATGATCCTATTATTCTCTATCTAGTAAGTAGAAAGATATTTGGTGGGGGTGCCCCTTCCCACATTTCTTTTGACCACAAGGGTGCGTAGCAGCACAATCTCTACTTCAAATATCTCTCTGCTTATTGTATGCATATTATATCTCTTTTATTCTTTTTTGTAAAGCACCGCATCTTTCCCTAAAAGAACGCTATTCTTTTCTATCAGTTTTTTCAGGTTGCGTTCCCTGATTCTGTAAAACGTCATGACAGAATTCTTTAAACCAATACTCTCTGATTCAAGGGCAACTCTCACAACGACATTTAAATTTGTATTCGGAAGTTTCATTACCATGAATACAGTTCCGTCATGCTTTCCGTCACGAATAATATAATCAGGATCCGTGACCGCTTTATCCCCATATTTTTCAAACAATTCAAAATCTTCTGAATGCCGTTCCTTTATATGCGTCTCTCTTTCATTAGTAACAATAATCTCATTGGTTTGAATTTGTCCAAATTCTTTTGAGATAACATCTTCTTTTATACTTCCCAGAGACCGTATAACTGCCATTTCGGTTCCTGCTTTCACTATTGATGAATTTATTATATCAGAATCATCTTTCTTTTCAATATATTTATTGATACTGTTCTGTTTCTCGTACTTTACAATCAACTTTCCATCCGTGACCAGAATAATCGTACATCTGCAATTCGGATGAAACGGAACATGCGGGCACTTATCAATCGGGTATATTTTCCCATGATACTTTGAACACTCATCACAAGTAAGTTCGTCTTCAGCTGCCCATCGAAAAGGAACCAAAGTCATTCACGGGGAACCGATATATAGATTTTTCAGATTTTGTTGCAGAAAAAATCATAGGTAAGAAAATCAGTATACAGACATGCAATGGAAGAAAAATCAAAGGAAATGGCTATGCTGGCCAATTCGCATTTTGAAAGCCTATGCAACACGAAATGTAGCACAAAAAATAAAACCCTTGAAAATCAAGAGTTTTACAATGCCGCAGACCGGAATCGAACCGGTACGAGAGGTTAGTCCCGCAGGATTTTAAGTCCTGTGCGTCTGCCAGTTCCGCCACTGCGGCATACAGTATGAAACTGTAAATGGGGCCTATAGGGCTCGAACCTATGACCCTCTGCTTGTAAGGCAGATGCTCTCCCAGCTGAGCTAAGACCCCAAAGAAAAAACGACCCAGAAGAGACTCGAACTCTCGACCTCCGCCGTGACAGGGCGGCGCTCTAACCAACTGAGCCACTGGGCCAGGATAATGGACCTTCGGGGACTCGAACCCAGGACCGATCGGTTATGAGCCGATTGCTCTAACCAACTGAGCTAAAGGTCCAAAATCATAAAGTCCCGTTCAGGACTAAGCCGATGATCGGACTCGAACCGATAACCTGCTGATTACAAATCAGCTGCTCTGCCAATTGAGCCACATCGGCATATCAATGACTCCGACGGGAATCGAACCCGTGTTACCGCCGTGAAAGGGCGATGTCTTAACCGCTTGACCACGGAGCCATATGCCTGTCATCATCAAGGATTGACCTGGTTTTCCTTGAGTGACCGTTAATTATAATATCATACAAGCAATATATTTGCAAGTGTTTTTTTCAAAAAAGTGGACTTGCGGAGACTAAAATCTCCGCAAGCTATCTGTCAGGCTTTGCACACCTGTTTCTACATCTATTTCTAACTACGTCCAGGAATGGATAATCGCAATAACCTCACATTGCTGTAGTCTTTGGATTTGCGGTCCATACGCCTGATTCCTATTTCCACTCGGTTCCCACACCAGCCTTCACTGCTCTGTCATAAATGGTTTTTGCCGCTACCAGATCCTGTGTCGCCACGCCGACTGTCTCGAACACAATAATCTCATCATCATTCTCACGGCCGATTAATTCTCCTTTGATGACCTGTCCGATGTCTCCTGTGAAATCTTTCTCTGTGATAATTCCCTGTTCTAACGGAATCAGTATATCGCCAGATTCGGACAGCACCGCATCCTTCGAATCAAAGTAGATCTTGGATGCCCGCGGAAGAATCGCCGGATCCATTTCCTGCATGTGATGCTGATAAGCTCCTACACAGCTGATGGTTGCCCCCTGCTTCACCTTGGTTCCGTCAAAAACCGGCTTGGAGGACGGAGTTACCGTAATCAGCAGATCTGCGTCTTCGATGGCTTCGTCCGATGACTTGGCTGCCAGGATCCTGGCTCCGTAGGATGCCAGTTCTTTCTGCATCTGTTCTGCGAATGCCTGCGTCCGTTCCGGATTCAGATCGTACACCCGCACCTCTTCCAGTTTTCTTGCCGCCAACATAGCTTCCAGCTGTGTTGCCGCCTGTCCGCCGGTTCCGATCAATGCTCCGATTCTGCAGTCCTTTTTCGCCAGCACGTCAAAAGCTGCTCCGGAAGCGGCTCCCGTCCGCATCTGCGTCACATACGTTCCATCCAGAACCGCCGACACCACACCGGTCGTCCCGTCGATCAGCAGGACTTGCGCCGGTGAAGACGGAATGCCGTGATCAATATTGTGGGGAAATATATTAATGATTTTCAGGGAAGCTGTATCCATTTCTTCCACATACGCCGGCATGAACAGAAAACAGCCTTCGTGCTTCGGCGCCTGAATATTGGTCCGGAGCGGCGCTTCACATTTCCCTTCCACAACCAGCTCAAATGCCTTCTTATCTGCTTCGATCGCATCCTGCATGGTAAATACTTTTTTAATATCCTCTCGATTCAATAATAACATATGATTTTCCTCCTATATTTGTTATTTTATGTGTACTTTGCATCTAGCGGCCAGGGCTGCATCGCCCCGCCTTCTTCTGCCGGACGGCACATCTGGGCATAAATATTCAGACAGCCTTTCTGTTGCTTCAGCGGCGGCTGTTTCCAGTTCTTTCTTCTTGTTTCCAATTCCTCATCCGACACAAGCAGATTTACATAACCTCCCGGAATATCGATCTCAATCTCATCGCCGTCCTCTACAAGCGCGATCACACCGCCGTCATAAGCCTCGGGAGATACATGCCCGATAATGGCGCCGAAATTGAATCCTGAAAATCTGGCGTCTGTGATCAGTCCGCAGCTCTTATCCAGTCCTTTCGCAATCAGGGCATCGATACTAAGCATCAGTTCTTTCATATCCGGCGCGCCCTTGCATCCCTCATATCGAACCACTAATATGTCTCCCGGTACAATGGTTCCATTCTGAATTGCTTCAAATGCCGGGTAATCTCCGTCAAATACTTTTGCCTTCCCCTTCAGATATCTGACCTCTTCATAAACGGCGGTCGGTCTTACAATCGCGCCTTTGCCACAGAGATTTCCATATAAAATTTTCAGTCCCGGTAGTTCGGAAACCGGATTATCCAGGGAATGGATTACCGAATTTGGTTTTGACTCTACTTTTTCCAGCATGTCTTTCCAGGTCGTTCCATAAATGCTTGGAGCGTCTGTATAGATCTTCTTCTCCAGCTGCTTCATCACCTGCATGACGCCGCCTGCATAATGGAAATCCACCACCGTATAGGGCCCGCTTGGAATAACCGCATTGATACATTTGATCTCCTGTGCATACCGGTCAAAATCTTCATATGTAATCTTAATTCCCATTTCATACGCATAAGCCAGCAGATGAAGAACCGCATTCGTTGATCCGGCCACTGCCATATCGAACATAATCGCGTTCAGCAACACTTCTTTCGTGATCAGCTTCGATGGCCGGAGATTCGTTTTAACCATTTCCACAATATATTTTCCAGCGCTTCTTGCCAGGCGGATTCTGGCATTGTCGGAAGCAGGGGTTGTAGCGGTTCCGGGTAAGACAAGATTCAAGACTTCTCCAAGCATCTGCATAGTATTGGCAGTTCCCATGGATGGACAGGCCCCGTAAGAAGGACAGACACTCTCTTCCATATCGAATAATTCACTTTCCTTCGCTCCGGAAAAACGGGCTGCGTCAAGATCTGCTTCCACCACAGTTTTTCCACAGTACTGTCCTGCCGTCATAGATCCCCCAGTCACTACCATAGCAGGAAGATCCAGACGCATGGCTGCCAGATAACAGCCCGCTATAATCAAATCGCAGGATGCAATCATCACCAAGCCGTCAAAATGATGAACCCTTGAGACAAATTCCACAGACATAGCCACAATATCCCGTCCTACCTGCTCATACTTCATCTCCTCACTTCCATTGGCGATATTTCCACAAGTCGCCGGAATCCCAAATTCCACCGGAACGCCTCCGGCCGCCCAGATTCCTTCCTTAACTGCATCACAGATCCGTCTTAAATGTGCGGTTCCAGGGGAACCTTCCATAAAAGAATTCGGCACGCCTATGTGTGGTTTCTTCCGGATATCATCATCAGAATATCCGGCCGCTTTCATCATCACACGTCTATGCGCCGCATCCGCGCCATTCCAGTATTCGCTTCCCATATCATCTCCTCCTTCATATCTTTCTATCTGGTGACAATTTTATTTTCTATATGTATAATATACCTGAAGTAAAGATAGATTTGAAGCAAACATATTTGAACATATTGTTCATGGAATCTGACGTTACACTCATTCTTATAATTCCTGCAATATGTTCTGTAAGTAAACAGGAGTATAAAAATGAACAAATATGATATCATTCTGGATGTATGCCAGACGAAAAATGTATCAAAAACCGCCAGCAAATTAAATTATACACGCTCGGCCGTCAGCCAGATCATTAAAAATTATGAACAAGAACTGGGAATTCCCATTTTTCAACGTACAAAATCAGGTATGAAACTTCTGAAAACTGCCGAACCCATAATTGAACAGATCCAACAGATCAGCAATGCTCAAAAAAATATCAACCTGATTGTTTCCAAACTGACTTCTTTGCAGAGTGGATATATACGGATCGGGGCTATTCAGAGTATATCCTATCATATACTCCCGGATCTTCTGCGCGAATTTTCCGTTCATTACCCGGATATTCAGTTTGATATAGAGGTTCATGATTTCCAATCCTTATCCGATCAAATCAAAGAGAAAAAGCTGGATTGTATATTCACCTCCCGTTCTGCTGTTTCTTCTGGAAATTTTATACCGATTCTTCATGATGAACTGATGCTGATCACTCCTATAGATCATCCTTTATCTAAATTAGACGTGCTCACACTACAGGATATCGATCATGAAGATTTCATATTAAGCGCTGATAAATTAGATTACGAAACCGGCGAAATATTTCAAGCCAACCATATATATCCAAATGTCACCTATCAGTTGAATGATGACTTTGCAGTATTAAAAATGGTGGAAAGAGGATTTGGTGTTACCATACTTCCCAAATTACTACTTACTCACAATCCGTTTTGTGTAAGCGTACGTTCCTTTACGGAGCATTACTCTCGTATACTTGGCATCTCCTGGGATGAAGATATTACTCCCTCCACGGCACTATTAACCTTCTTAGAATTTTCAAAACAATTCTTCAGCAAATAAAACGAAACCCGCAAGAAAAAACTTGCGGGTTTTACTCCCCCTGTTGGACTCGAACCAACGACAACTCGGTTAACAGCCGAGTGCTCTACCGACTGAGCTAAAGAGGAATGTGTGCCCCAAATCAATGGGGCATATGTCGGCGAAACCTATTTTCCCAGGCAGCGACCCGCCAAGTATCTTCGGCACAAATGAGCTTAACTACCGTGTTCGGGATGGGAACGGGTGGACCCTCATTGTAATAAACACCGACTATGAACTGTAACATAAAGAAATACATCACAGTTATTTGTTTGACCTA
>CASEIR010000093.1 GCA_949287925.1 uncultured Lachnospiraceae bacterium | reverse complement strand
AGCAAATTCCGTAGTCACAAGATCCTGATAAGGAGCCCGTTCCTTCAGTTCACCTGCTTCTTCCAGAATATCCTGTAAAAGTTCAAAACTATCTTCTTCAAAGATCAGATCTGCCTTCCAGGTATCCTGATCATAGTACCTTGCTACGATCGTGGTAATGGTTTCCAGATCCGTCTCCTCAAACTGCGGTTCAATCACCTGCGCGATCTCCTCCGGCGTATGATCCTGCACATAATCCATGCCCTTCTGCAGGGCATCCGTAAATCCCTGGATGATCTCCGGATTTTCCTCTATATAGCTTTGCTTTGCAGAAAAAGCAGTATAAGGAACGTATCCGCTGTCCGTACCCAGGGAAGCCACTACATATCCTTTGCCTTCTGCTTCAAGGCTGGTCGCTCCCGGTTCGAATTCCACCGTAAAATCAGCTTTGCCTTCTGCGAAAGCAGCCGCCGTAGAGCCGAAATCAATATTCTGGTCGATCGTAAGATCCGCCGCCGGGTCCATCCCGTTTTTTCGGAGAATATATTCAAATACCATCTGAGGCATGCCGCCTTTTCTGCCTCCCAGTACCTGCGTCCCTTTCAGGTCTTCCCAGGTAAAGTCCGGCATTTCTTCTCTTGCCACCAGGAAGTTCCCGGCGCGCTGGGTCAGCTGGGCAAAGTTTACTACATAATCTGTAGCGCCCTCATTGTAAGTATAGATGGAGGCTTCCGACCCCATAAAGCCAATATCGGCTTCACCAGAGATCACAGCCGTCATCGTTTTGTCAGCACCAAATCCACATACCAGATCCAGCGCGATCCCTTCTTCTTCAAAGTATCCTTCTTCCACCGCCACATACATCGGCGCATAAAAGATAGAATGAGCAACTTCATTTAACGTAACTTCTGTCAGTTCCTTTCCGGCTTCTTCCGTGCCGGAGCACCCGGCCAGGATCCCGGGAAGCAGCATCAGCGCCAGGCCCGCTCCCATCAGACGCTTCCTCATCCACTTTTCCATAATCGTCCTCCTCATGACTTCTGCCGGCATATGCCCCGCCGGCAAAGAATAGATTCAAAACTAATATATTCATCATAAGAAGAAGCTGTGACGTCTAGGAAATGATCCGGTGGATCTGCCGGTATTCCCGGGGCGACATTCCGTAAATCTGCTTAAATGCCCGGGAAAAATGCAGCGCATTGGGATATCCCACCATCACGGCGATATCACTGATCTGCCGGTCCGAAATAGTGAGAAAATCCGCGGCCTTTGCCATCCGGTAATGGACCAGAAAGTCCTGCGGGGACTGACCGATCACCATTTTAAATATTTTTCCGAAATAACTTCTCTCCAGCTGACAGTGTCTGGCCAGTTCCTCTACCGTAATATTTTCCGCATAATGATTGGCAATATAAGTAATTGCCTCCTTGGAATAAAATTCCCGAAGCTTCCCTTCCTGCCGCTTTTTCCGGGTACTGGAATAACGGATCAGTTTATCCATCAGAAGATACAACCGTCCGATCATTTCCATGGAAGAAGTGTTTTCACCGTAGACCAGCTGCCTGATCTCCTGCTCCAGTTCCTCTCCATGCTCTTTGGTATCCGGAAGATAAACCGGGTGCTTGTAGGAAATCCCGGCAGACTCGATGCATTCTTTTGCCCGCAGGCCGCTAAACTCCACCCACATATAGGTCCATGGATCCTGCTCGTCCGCCATATAGGTGTTCACATATCCGGGCTCGATGATAAACCCGGATCCACCCTGCAGCTGAAATTCCTGCATATTATCCTTTTCATCATTGGCGCGCAGTTTCCCCTTGCCGGAAATGATATAATGAAATAAATAATTATTTCTGACATATGGACCGAATGCGTGCAGCGGACTGCACTTTTCATACCCATACTGTATGATCGTCAGATCGATGAAATGTTCATCCCGGAAAATGGAAAATTTCGTATCCCCCATCTTGCACCTTCTCTCCGTCTTTATATTGTGTTTTTTACTAAATTCTAACCGTGCTTTTTATATATTTTTCATAAACTTTCTTCTTCTTTTACAATTATATACCAAAATGCGTCTACACTTCAACTATTTGCTGTAAATAACGCATTTGGGTAATATTCAGACTCATAAATACATTTACCCCTATTCGTTAAAATGCTATCATTCTAAATAGCTTACAGCATAATCTTCGTGCAATCTGTATATTGCACAAACCAAAAAGGAGAGGTGTGGAATGAAAAAGAAAGTGACCGCTGTATTTCTTGTATTGACGCTCCTTCTCAGTATGGCCGCTGTCGCCGGATGTGGCAGCGATTCCTCTGCTGACGGGAAGACCGAGATCGAGATCATACAGTACAAAATGGAAGCGACCGACTACTTCGACGCACTGGAAAAAGAATTCAATGAGACCCACGATGATATTCATCTGACCATTGATTCTCCCAATGATGCGTCCACCATCATGAAAACCCGGTTCATCCGCGAAGATTATCCGGATATCATCGGTATCGGCGGCGACATCAACTACTCTTACTATGTGGATGCCGAGATCCTTGCCGATCTGTCCGACTGGGACGGCATGAGCAATATCAAAGAAGCCTATCTTGATATCGCAGAGGCTCTGGAATTTGTACCTACCGACGGTACATACATTGCTCCCTACATGGCGAACGCCGCCGGTATTCTCTATAATAAGGATATGTTTGAGGAACACGGCTGGGAGATCCCCACAAACTGGGACGAACTGATCTCTCTGTGCGAAGAGATCCAGTCCGAAGGGATCCTTCCCTTCTATTTTGGCTTCCGTGATACCTGGACCTGTCTGGCTCCCTGGAATGCGATTGCCGTAGACCTGGCTCCTGCTGATATCTGTAAACAGGTCAACAGAGGCGAAGCCACCTTTACGGATGCATACCGCGAAGCCGCAGAAAAATATCTCCAGCTGATGGATTACGGTCCGGACGATCCGCTGGCCTATGGTTACAATGACGCATGTACCTCTTTTGCCAACGGAGAATCTGCCATGTACCCCATCGGAAGTTATGCGGTTCCTCAGATCCAGTCCGTAAATCCGGACATGAACATTGATTCCTTCGTCATGCCCGCAAGCGACAGCTCTGACGGAAATACTCTGAACTCCGGTATTGACCTTGGATTCTCAGTTACTGCTGCCTGCGAAAACAAAGAGGCTGCTTACGAAGTTCTGGACTTCCTGTATCAAGATGAGAATATCCAGGCATACATTGACGACCAGAACGCAATCTCCTGCAAGGAAGGAGACTATCAGCTGGGTTCCATGCTGGACGGCATGAGCGAGTACATCGAATCCGGCAACATGACCGACTACCAGGATCACTACTATCCGTCTGAGATGGCTGTTGACGCGATCCTGCAGACTTATGTGGTAAATGGCGACATCGAACAGTTCCTGTCCAGATTCGATACAGACTGGCAGCGTTACAACCGCGACATCATCCGTACTGTACAGGAATATGAAGAAGAAAACGGCAGTGCCGAGTAGGAAAGGAGTGGGGATAGAATGAAAAATGATAAAAAACGGACGTATCTGTTGATCACAATACCGATCCTGGCATTGTTCGTATGTTTTAACACCATCCCTCTGATCCGTGGTGTGATCTACAGTTTCACAAACTTCAGAGGTTTTGGTTCCTACGACTGGGTAGGCCTCCGTAACTATATTGACCTGTTTGGTGATTCCCGCGTTGGCGGTTCTTACCTGTTTACCTTTAAGCTGGCCATCTGCGCCACAGTTCTGACCAACGTGATCAGCCTGATCCTGGCCCTTGGCCTGAACGGCAAGATCCGTGCAAAAAGCTTTTTCCGCGCGGCATATTTCCTGCCGAATGTTCTGGGCGCACTGGTTGTAGGTTACATTTTCCAGTATCTGTTTACCTACATCATCCCGGCGCTGGGCGAGATGATCGGAAGCCCGACCTTAAGCCAGAGTATGCTTTCCAATGAAAACCTGGCATGGTTCGCCATCGTGATCGTCTGCTGCTGGCAGGCAGTTGCCATGAACACGATCATCTATATCTCAGGCCTTCAGACCGTACCGGAAGATGTGTACGAAGCAGGCGACCTGGACGGTGCCACCGGATGGAAGCGCTTCCGCCACCTGACCTTCCCTCTGATCATCCCGTTCTTTACCATCAACATGGTTCTGTGTGTCAAGAACTTCCTGATGGTATTCGACCAGATCATGGCCATGACAAAAGGCGGTCCTGCACAGAGTACCGAATCCATCTCCTACCTGATCTACAACAATGGTATGTCAGGCGGACAGTTCGGATTCCAGAGCGCTAACGCCGTCATCTTCTTCATCGTGATCGTCGTACTTTCCGGCGCACAGATGACCATATCCAGCAGGAAGGAGGAGCAGTTATAATGAAAAAAGCAAGAATTGGAAATCAGACCAACTGGACTGTTGTGATCTTATTGATCCTGGGATTAAGCACTGTAGTTTTTCCATTATACATGGCTGTTGTAATTGCGTTTAAGCAGCCGTCCGAAATGACAAACAGCATTTCCGGTATCCTCTCACTTCCGGCAAGCTTCAGTTTAAGCAATTTCTCACAGGCCATGGAAGTGACAGATTTCTGGCGCTCCCTGACTAACAGTATCCTGATCACTGTAGTAACCGTAGTTCTCTCCGTACTGATCCATTCCCTGATGGGATATGCCATCGGAAGAAACCGGGCGCACAGTAAATTTTACAAATTCGTATACTTATTTATCGTAAGCGGCATGTTTGTTCCGTTCGCGATCCTGATGATGCCCCTGGCAAAGCAGACTGCGGAGATGCATCTCGATCAGCTTTGACAGGTAAAAATAATTCGCACTAAATCTATTGAAAATGCACAGCTTCACTGCGAAAATAGAATTATTACAAAAAATTTTTTCGCGGTGAGGCTGAAATGGGAAGAAAAGAACAGAGAATACAAAAGAAACTTGAAAAAAATCCAATTAGAGA
>CASEIR010000092.1 GCA_949287925.1 uncultured Lachnospiraceae bacterium | reverse complement strand
CCCGGTAAAATGCATTTCCCGGGAAATTCAGTCCCGCCATGGCAAGCCCCTTCTCGTTCACCGCCTCCGCATAGAGCGGGAAGACCGGACTGGCCGACGCCATGCCGATCATGGCATAGTGCCGCTCCAGAGCTTCCGCGTGGCGGAAAGGCAGCGGGAAATTCCGCGGGGTGATGACCACGGTTTCCCCGAAGGAACAGTCCAGATCAAGGTTGCGGCCAAAGTAGAAATCGCCGTTGTTATAAGTAATGCAGGTACACATAGGAAAGCCTCCTTTGAACTCATCCTGTCATTTATCATTCCGCATAGCTCAGATAATATTCCGCGAACTGCCTGAGTGCGTCTGTATTCTCCGATTTCACAAACGCCCCGGCATATACCGGTTCATATGAGACGATCCCGTAAGAATCCCATCTGGTGCTCCGGGAAAGATCCAGCTTCCCGTCTGTAAAACAGGATTCATATTTTTCATATTCTTCTCCCAGGATCTCCTTCCAGTCTGTAAACGCCCCCTGGGCATCATAGCTGTCATAGAGTTCTTCCCCGCATATCATCACATCCAGTGTTCCGGCTCCGATCACCGTGGCCCGCTTCATCGCAGACGCAGAATCCTCGTCCGAGCTGAGTGCCGTATCGATAGCTATAACTTCATTTTCATCGCCGGTCCCAAGCAGTTCTAAAAGGTCATTCTTAAACGCTTCCTGCCCCTCAACCGAATCCAGTTCTGCGTCAAACACGCCCACAGAAAGCAGCTCTTCTCTCTGCATGTTATGGTAGATCTGTATACCCTGCCAGATTACAACAACAAAGACCACCAGTATGAAAAACCAGACCTTATAATACGTCCAGAGATATCCTGCCTTCTCCCCAAGGCTCATCCCCCGCAGTTTCTCAAATTCCGCCTGCCACTTTTCTTTTGGCGTCATATCAGATTCATATTTTTGCTTCATTTCTGCAGTCTCCTTCTTCTGTAGTTGTTTCTTCACATAGCGTAGTACATTATTCTTTACTATCACACAAAAGAAGGATAATTACAACCCGTTTGCTAAAATATTATATATCTGCACAAGTACATTTACGATGCTAAAAATGGTCTGTGGTATGAACTGAAAGGATATTATTACATCCCTTCAGAGTTAGCATCCTGCGGACGCTAAAATTTGAAATAAGCAAAAGAAAAACTCTATGAAAATGGTTTATCCATTCACATAGAGTTTTCTTATTCCCCGTTCACTTGGCATAACTCAGTATTTTTACAATTTTTTCAAATGTTTCATTTCTGTTTTCTGTTTCTCCCGGTCTTCGGAAAGTTTCAAGGCCAGGCTGCGGACTCTCTCAAAAGAGTCCAGTTCGCTTTTTAACAAAACATAGACCATTTCTGATAAATCTTCCCGTTTGTCATACCGTCTGAACGCTTCCCGGTACTTTCCGGCAGGAGGGATTGAGACGGGCAGGAATCCGCTGTTAATCAGCTGCTGGTTCACAATCATCCTCCCGGTCCTGCCGTTTCCATCGGAAAATGGATGGATCCGTTCAAACCGGACATGGCTGGCCGCAATTTTTTCAAAAGTCTCTTTCACTGTCTCCGCCTCGATGTCCGCTTCTCTGATCCAGTTTTTCATAAGCACTGGAACATCCGACGGATCCGGCGGATAGTATACCGCTTCTGACAGATTTCCAATATACACCGAGGTTTCCCTGTACTCGCCCTGCATATGCCGGATATAGCCGTTTGCCTTCTTGATCCACGCTTCATCAATAACTGTCTTCGCAAAAGGAATCAGCATGTTCTGGATAGCATGGTAAGCATTTTTTGCATCTGTATATTCGGAATAAGTGTGATTCGACCTTACTTCATCATAATCGATTACCGCAATCGTTTCTTCCAGTGACAGGGTATTCCCTTCGATTGCATTCGTACTCCATGAAAATCTCCTGGCAAAGTCTTCTGTAAAAGGTTGACGGATCAGCGGATTTTCCATGTGCCGGAAGATTTCTGTTTTTTCTGTTTCAATCTGTAAGATCCTGCTTTCGTTGTCAAATAATGGCATGATATCTGTCTCCCAATATAAAATAAAATGAGTATTTTCACTCCATATAGAGTGAGATCATTGCACATTTCCAGTATACCACACAACAGCCTGCTTATCTATTGGAAAAAAGGTCTTGTTTGTGACGTTGCGTAATGATCTATAATGGGTGTCAGGAGGTAAATAGTTATGGCAAAATACAGGGCAATTCCGCAAGGATTTATGACAGTTGGAGAGGCGGCTAAGAAAATGGGCGTTACCGTCCGCACGCTTCAATACTATGATAAAGAAGGACTGCTCTCCCCATCGGCCGAAAGCGAAGGCGGACGCAGGCTTTATACTGATAAAGATCTGGTCACACTTCATCAGATCATATCTTTGAAATCACTGGGATTTTCTCTGGACGATATAAAAGAGCGGCTGACCTCTCTGGAAACACCGGCTGATGTAGCAAATGCCCTTACAGAGCAGGCAGATGATATACGCCGGAAAATCGAACAGCTTCAGGCTTCGTTGTCGGCAATAGAGCAGTTAAAAGCAGAAGTTTTACAAATGCAGACGGTCAACTTTAAGAAGTATGCAGATATTATTGTCAACCTGCAGATGAAGAATGAGTTTTATCCTCTTATCAAGCGTTTCGACGATGATACGCTCGACCACATACGCAGTAAATTTGATAAGGAAAGCGGCTTAGATTTTATGGACAGATTTAACCGCCTGAGTGATGAAATCGTACGGCTTCAAAAAGAAAAT
>CASEIR010000091.1 GCA_949287925.1 uncultured Lachnospiraceae bacterium | reverse complement strand
CCACCCAGGACAATCTGTGGAACTTCCTGTTCTTTACCGGTTATCTGAAGAAGATCAGCGAGCGGCAGGAGGGGGAAACAATCTACATGGAGATGGCGATCCCCAACAGCGAGGTGCGTTATGTATATAAGAATGCTGTCCTGCGCTGGTTTGAGAAAAAGACGGAGAAAAAGGAACTGACGCCGCTCTATGAAAGCCTCTTGGACGGTGATGCGGAGAAAATGGCGGAAATCCTGTCGGAGAACCTGATGGACACGATCAGCTTCTACGATTATCAGGAGAGCTATTACCACGGTTTCCTTGTGGGAATGCTGAAGAATATCGGGAATTACATCGTCCAGTCGAACCGGGAATCGGGGAACGGAAGACCGGATATCCTGGTGAGGTATCCCAGTGTGCGGGGAAAAGCAGTGATTATCGAAATCAAGGTAGCCAGGACCTATCAGGGACTGGAAGAGAAGTGTGACGAGGCGCTGCGGCAGATCGAAGAGCAGAAGTATGAGGCGGCGCTGCGGCAGGAGGGATATCAGAAAATCCTGAAGTATGGGGTGGCGTTTTACAGGAAAGAGTGTATGGTAAAGACAGGGAAATAATTGAGGGAGAATGTGCGGGAAGCACCGGGAAGATCGTGCCGGCGCTTCAGAAAACTTTTTTTGAAACAGAGATGTATACCGGGCTGAGAAGCCCGGTATTTATTATGCGCTGATTTTTATGAATTTATGCAGAAAACATGGAGGTGGGAGATGGGAGGAATCAGATAAATTCGTTAGGTTAGAATCGATGATGGTGTAAACGAAAAAGCAGTTTTTAAACTTTGCAGTAAACTGCCCCTTCGTTTGCACCATTTTCGATTTGACCTAATTGAACAAAGTAAGCGGCCGGGCAACCAGTCTCTATGGATTTTTAATCTTTTGCTTCTGACGCTGATTATACCAGGGCGCTAGAAAAGATTCCTTTTCTGAATCTACAGTAATTAGCCATTTTCTGATTAATGGGCACAACAACAAAACCTCAAACGTTGAGGCTGAAAAAATATGAAAGAATGATATACTTAACACCTTTGAGGAATTTTAAGCTGTGGTTTCCCCATGCGTCCACCGCAGACTTTACATACGCAGATATTTATGCCATAAAGCAGCTCCAATACCTCTGGCATCTCTTTATTCTTTAGTCTGGAAAGATATTTCTTGCATCCGAGGAGATTTCGGCACAAAGTAAGCTTTTTACCTTTGCTGCGGGAGCAGAGCAGTCCATAATGCCGGATCCGGACAAATCCCTTTGGAGGAACATGCATCAAAAAACGCCGGATAAACTCAACTCCTGACAGAGTCAGATCTTTCCACTTCCCTTCATTCCGGTAATCCTTCACGGAAAAAGTTACGGTTTCTTCATCCACGCGGATGATCCGATGGTTGCTGACCGCAATGCGGTGGGTATATTTCCCGAGATATTTGATTACGGATTGGGCGCCATGAAATGTCTTTTTACAATAAGGAACCCATTCTGTACCATAACAGGCATCCAGCAGTTCCCTGAAGGCATAATGGTTACGGAATTTTTCGGCAGTACCATGAAAAACCAGCTTACTCTCTTCCCATAGCGTTTTTAGTTCTTCCAGATATTTTCCACGAAATACTTTGGAAATGATCTGGACAGGAAGGAAGAAGCTTTCTCCTTTGTCTTTCCACTGATTGTCAGAGGTCAGGCCGCCACCAAGCAGAATGGCATGGATATGAGGATGAAAGTTCATCTCAGATCCCCATGTATGGAGAATGAAAATGTATCCAGCCTTTGCACCAAGATGTTTCGGATCTGCCGTCAGATCGCGGAGCGTTGCAGACGCTGCATAGTATAAGGCGTCATAAAGGAGCTTCTGGTTACTGTAAATGACCGGATTCAGAAGATCAGGGACAGTAAAAACCAGATGGAAATAGGGAGCATCCAGGACATCCTCCCTGCGGGCATCCATCCATTTTTCCTTCGGAACCGCCTGACACATGGGACAGCAGCGGTTGCGGCAGGAATTATAATGGATATGAACAGTACCGCAGTCTTCACAGATGCTGACATTTGCGCCATATGCCCCTGTTTTGCAGTTTATGATGTTCCGGGCCACTTTTGCCTGTTCGGGAGAAGGGGTATATTTCTCAAGATATGCAGGATAAAAGCGCTGAAAAATATCCTGTACTGTCGGTTTATTCATGACCGGCACCTTCTTTCCGGTCAAAGGGGCTCTGGATCCCCAGCAGAGATTTATTGCTGACATGAAGGTATATTTCTGTGGATTTGGGGTCACGATGTCCGAGCAGCGCCTGGATGTACTGACGTTCTACTCCCTGTTCCATCAGATGGGTGGCAAAGCTGTGACGCAGGCTGTGAGGTGTAGCTTTTACAGGAATCTTGGCGTCCGATACAGCCCGGCGCATCACCTTTTCCAGGGTACCCACGGACAGATAGCTGCCGGTAAACTGATTCGGGAACAGGATGCCGCGTGGCCTGCCCTTTGCAAACCAGTATTCTGTGAGGAGATCCAGACACCGTTGGGAAAGGATCGTATAACGGTCCATCCGGTTCTTCGTATCCCTCACATGGATCTGCATATTTGTACGGGAAATGTCATTATAATGCAGATGGATCACTTCGGAAACCCGCATTCCGGAAGCGTACATGGTTGCAAACATTGCTCTGTATTTAATGTCATCAACAGCTTCCAGCAGACGGTCAATCTCATCAGATGTAAGTACAGCAGGGAGTTTCCGCTCTATAATCATACGCGGGACAATAGTATCATCCCA
>CASEIR010000090.1 GCA_949287925.1 uncultured Lachnospiraceae bacterium | reverse complement strand
CGTCTATCCATATTTTCCTCCCGAATATGAAACGAATGCCTCTGCATTCATTTCCTTTTTGCACTGCTATATTAGCACAGGTCTATGGAATATTCAATTTGATAAATATATTATAGCAGTTTCTTTACAGCTTCTTAACTGTCTGCCCCGGATAGGAACTGCAGTTCACCTAATGCTTTCAGGAACTGTTTCTTCCCGTAGCCCGGGAACTCCGCCGCATCGGTTCCCGGAGCGCCTTTCTGACTGACTGTCCGTATCTCCCCATCGCCCATTCATCTACAGAACGCGCACATCTTTTCCAGGAAATCCATTGCCAGCCGTTCATCCTCCGCATACCCGGCAGAAACAGGGTGCAGCGCTTCCCTCAGGCCGAAGTACTCGAAAAGCTCCGCCTGATGTGTGTACAGACACGGAATATTATGCGAGGCCAGATACGCGCGGATATCCGGATGAATCCCGCCCGGGAAATCAGCAAAGTCCGCCGGATGGGCCGGAATCGTCTTTGTGTATATCACTTTGTGTATATCACCAAGTCCCGAATATCATTTGCTTTTTCTTCCCGCATGACAGCGCGCTCCTCTCGTATGTTTTTTCGTTTTCTTTTTGCTTATTTTTTATCTATCTAAATTATTTTATTTCTTTGACAGAAGATGCTCCGTCAGAACTTCCCTGGTATTGATAAACATCTCTGTGACCCGGAAGCTCTCCGTGTCTTCATACCGGCAGGGATGCATCTCGCCGTCATCAAAGGAAAGAATCTCCGCTCCTGGTATCCCAAGCAGGATCGGCGAGTGCGTCGCGATAATAAACTGCGCGCCCTCTTCCGCCATCTTCGCGATCTGCAGAAACAGAGTCAGCTGCCTCTGAGGCGACAGCGCCGCCTCCGGCTCATCCATGATATAGAGCCCGCGACCGGAAAACGTCTAAAAAAAAGCAAGGAAACTCTCGCCGTGCGACTGCCTGTGCAGGCTCTTCCCTCCATACAGCATGCCCCGCCCCGAAAGGTCTGTATACTCTTCCGCCTTGGATGCCATATTGAAAAAACTCTCCGCCCGGAAGAAATAACTTCCCTCCGGACGAAGAAATCCTTTCGTTATCCGCATCGCAGTGCCCAATTCTGATACATCATCGTATGTACTGAATCGATAATTCAGCGTCCCGCCCTCCGGGTTAAATCCATACGCCACGGCAATGGCCTCCAGCAGGGTGGACTTTCCCGTTCCGTTCTCTCCAACAAAAAATGTAATATTCCGCGCAAAATCGATCCGCTCTGCTCCCGCAAGCGCCGGGATTTCCCTGAGATAAGAGTTCCTCTCAATCCTCGTCCAATCAATGTCGACGCTTCGGATAAAAAGGTTGAAAAGACCGTTCATGGTAAACTCCTTTGTTTTCTAATAAATCTTTTCAATATCTTCCGTAATTCCATACTGTTCTCGGAACGCCTGCAGATCCGCCTCATTTCGAATCAGCATTACCTCCTCGAATCCGCCGTCATCAAGCCTGCGGAATCCCGCCACCTGCTCGCCTGTGCAGATGCTGCAGCGAAGGGCAGGCCGCTTGAGAGCAGGGTCATATCCTTTCGATCCCGGTTTCTTCTTTTTTGAGAATAAGGAAAACATGCAGACACCTCCGATCATTAGTTGAACGGCAGCTCGTCGTCCATAAAATCAAGTTCGTCCATTCCCATCAGATACTCGCCAAGCTTCTTATCATACTGCTCCAGGGCGTCATCCATCTTCTTTTCCATCTCTTTCTGCCCGCTCTCCTTATACAGCCGGAGCGCCGCGGTGAAGATCACGTCGTTTTCTTCCGTACATTCAGTATCCTCAGCAATGTATCGCCTGACAACCTCTTCCGCTCCTTCATAATCCTTTTCCCGGATCTTTGCATAGATCAGCGCCGCAGCTGCGAGGGGGTTGTCCTTCTCATCTGCTTCCCAGTCCTCACAGTACTTCCGCGCGTCCTCCGTTTTCCCCTGGTGTCCCAGGGCTGATGCCAAAAGGAAGCGGATCTCCGACGGGTACTCTTCCTCCCATGCAAAAAGCTTCAGCAGTTTCCGGCAGACAGCCTCCAGCTCCGGATACATCTCATGCACGTCCAGTTCATCCAGATAGTCTTCAAGCCAGCCCTGCACGTCATGAGAATAATCCGTCTCATCATCCAGAAGATAGAGCTCTTTTGCGAAGTCCGGATTTTCAGTGCGCCCATTAGAGATGATCTCCTGCAGGAGGTCGAAGCCGGCATTCCAGGTGTCTATGTCTGAAATACCCTGGGCCATGTTGGAATAACAGGTTTGTGTGAGACCGTCAAATTTTTTCCATAGTTTGTTCATTGGGTGCTCCTTTCCAAAATAACTTCTTTTCCTTCATACTTTAGCTGCTTTGGGCTGTTAGAGAGAATTATACAAAAGCATTTCTACAACCTGAAAACAACTCTACAACTAATACTACAACTGAGCGGCAATTCTACAACTAACACTACAACTGAAAACAATTCTACAAACAATATTACAAATCAAATGGTAATTCTATAACTCAAATTTTGCAAACAAAATCAAGCCGACTTTCTACTATTTTAATTGATATATAAATTGTCTTCCCTGACGTATTTTGTTTATCAATCCCGCTTTTGCCATTCTCCGAAGCGCTGCAGTAGCTCCAGAAATTGTCCTTATATTTGTTATATTCAAAACCTGATATGTTGTTATAAAACCATTAACTTGTATATATTCGTAAATCCTTTTATCAGTTTCATTTTTAAATTCAATTTCACTATATGGTATATCTGCAATCTCTAATTGTTCTGAATTAATCTCATACTTTTCATTTAAATAATATGTCGTCCATCTCCCTTTTCGATTTATAAGAAGCATATTTTTTTCTACCAACATAGAAAGAATATGCCCGATCTCTATGCTATGAATATCTAATATAGACTGTATTCTTACGTTTGTAACTTCTCTCTCCAAGTACGCTGTTCCTAATATTATTTGCTCTTCTTTACTCAAATGATCATATGCTAAGCCAAATAAATTTCTAAGATATTCCATACATTCTGATGGCATCAATGAGGTCATCCATAATTTTAGTTCAACCTGATGCAATTCTTCATTTTGACTCAAATCCGGTTTTCTCCAATTCTCCGCCTTCCATGCACTTAAAATGGTTGGAAAACCAGAGCCAATGTTATCTCCCAACCCTATCATACGAAACATTGTCTGTATTCGAGGGTTTCGTGCAATCGAGTGACCGCCTTCGTAAATATCCTGGACTGGAAGTTTTAAGTTTCCCGGATTAGAAAAGAAAAATCCCTTATCTGTCTTAAGGATTTTCAATATTCCAGTAATTAGATAATCACTGTGAATCATCATATTTACCACAGCTTCTCTAATAGCCGTATGTACCGCCGTATCATCAATTCTTATCATTCCGTCTAACCGAAATGGTCTCTGAAGGCCCTGTACTAACTTCGGCAATACCTGTCTGATGAAATTGTAAAGATTATTTTCCCATGTCCCGTCATAAGTAAGGCGATCACTCCATCTACTGCCTGGAACTAAATTACTCTCATCTATAAAATCCATTCGAATATTATCAAAACGTTCTCTAACTGCAATTCCTTTTCCAAACATCAGCAGCCCAGCAGCAGTCAACCATTCTTTTCCAGTAGAACGGTCCACAGCATATCCCCCCATATTTTTAATAAATATAAGATCATCTACACTATTCCATACATGGTCTGGATTTCGGTGCTCAAATTCGATACGATAAGAACGTAGAGAAGCCATATCAATATCGTTCATTGTATATCCCACCAAAAGTCCTCCGTCATTTCCTGAATCACTGGCATCACGAAGCATTGCTTTTACTTCTTCCTCCGTGCAGTGATAATCTCCCTCATGATTCCGTTTAAACGTACCTTTTATCGGATTCCCATTAATGTAAACAGGTCGTTGCCTGTAATCCGCTTGTGGCACCTCAATCCATATAAGTGTATAATTATTTATCTTACAGGTTCCAACATTTGCATCCTTTAAAATATTCACATTTACTTTATCACTGTTAATTGTATTCCAAAAATCTCTAACGATTTGCTCAGCATTTTCAATACTAACAAAGGTAAAGCGTTTAGATGCTTCCTTTTCACCAACATGTTCCTCAACACCAAAAAGAATAATACCTCCATCTGTATTAGCAAATGAAGAATACGTTTCCCATATAGAATTAGGCAATTTATTCGCTGCTTTTTTACATTCTAGATTAATTCTTTCCCCATATTTTAACAGTTCCAAAATTGTTTTACTATCGATCATTCTTATATTCCTCTATATATATTTTCTTATTCTCTCCATCAGCCCCCGGTCCGCCGGCAGCCAGTCTACACTGTCCAGCGTCTCTGCCGTAAGCCATTTTGCAGCCTCATGCTCCTTTAAAACAAGTTCTCCAGACTTGATCTTACAGAAAAAGCAATCCATGGACAGATGAAACGCCGGATAGTCATACTCCACAGTCTCCAGGTAATCTCCGACCTCAATCTCCGTGTCCAGTTCCTCCTTTATCTCGCGTGCAAGTGCCTGCTGAGGTGTTTCTCCTGGTTCGATCTTTCCGCCTGGAAACTCCCAGCCGTCTTTAAAGTCACCGTATCCACGCTGAGTGGCAAAAATGCGATTGTTGTGTATGATGATGGCTGCGACTACTTTTACTGTTTTCATTGAGTTCCTCCATTAGTTGTTCACAATATATTCGTAAATATCTTCACGAACGGGAGTGTCCAACTCCCATTCTATTTCCACTGCTGTTTTGTCTGTATTCGCCATAATAAATTCTGTAGCTTGTCCCGTTGCCTTCATTCTTCCCAGATAATAAAATTCTTTTGAAATCTTGTCGTCTTTATTCTTTCGGACAAACAGCTCTACATCTATTCCCCGCTCCTGTGCATGCAGGAAATTCTGAACATCTTCCGAATCCTTGGTCCTGCTCTGCTTCGAAATAGCAATCAGTCTATTTGGACTCACAAAATGATCCTCATACTTGATCGTATC
>CASEIR010000089.1 GCA_949287925.1 uncultured Lachnospiraceae bacterium | reverse complement strand
ACATTCGAATGTTCATTCATATAATTGATATCATCATAATTCATGAGGTCATGGAACATGCTTCCATCCCTCATTTCATGCCCGTAAATCACAGTGTTAAAATCCGTAAACACTTTCGAATTCCAGTTTTCCGTATACAGGCATCCCGGATATCCTTCCGAACCGTCTATATTATGGTTTAAATAGTAAGAATTATCCGTCGCACTCTGCAGAATAGGATAATTGATATTAGTTCCTGCGATCTGAATCCAGGCATATGCATCCGGATTCTGTTGCTGGAGCGCTGCAAAATCTATAGGAATCTGAATTTCTTCCGTCTCTTCCTGGGGTTCCACATCTACAACAACTTCTTGCTGAATCTCTTCATAGACGCCTTCTTTCTGCTGTTTATGTACATAATAATATATCACATATGCTACGCAGCCGATAATGATAAGCACTAAAAGCAACAGTACAATCTTCTTACCTTTTTTCATCTCAGACCTCCTGTATGAAACACAAGAAAAAATCAGCTTACGCTGATTTCTTCTTTTCTTTTGGAATTGCCGCCAATGTATTCAGATCAAGATACTTCCGGACGTCCTCTTCTGTCTTGATCGTATCATCCATAATAAACCGTACCGTAATTATAGCGCATGCGAGCAACGCAAGTACAATTCCTCCAATTGCCATATTCTTAGGCAGACTCGGACTAGCCGGTTCTTTCGAAGCTACCGCCTCTTCCACAGTTGTGGGTTTATCCATATCCATAACTTCCGCAACGCTGTTGGCAGTCGCATCCGCCAGCGCATTTGCAATATTGGCCGCTTCTTCCGGATCTTCATTCGTCGCTGTAATCTTCAAGATACTGGATTCCGATGGATTTTCAATTGCCACCATGTCTACCATCTCTTTGTATGTATAGTCAGCGTCCAGTTTTGCAATCGCTTCATTAATAACCGGCCGGCTGGTTGCCAGTATTGTAAAATCAACCGTCAGCTGTTGTGTCAGCTGTAAGCTGATTCCGGATATATTGGTAGAATTGCCCAATATATATATCATCGATGTGGATTGATACAATGGCGTAATTGCAAATTTTGTAATCACGCCGCTGCCCACTGCCCCTATAACAAAACACAATACAATGATAACCGCTTTTCTCCACAACGCATACAACAGCGCCAAAAGATCTATCTCTATTTCGTCTTTATTTATCATCTGTTCCTCTACCATGACATTCTCCTTATATTCTTCACTCGCTAATACAGAGTCAGTATAACACAGTTTTTTTAAAACGCAATCGTTTTTTTCTGGTAAAAATTATTTGCAGCCAGCTTTTTTGTTTCTAATCATTCTGAACAGACTTATACAAATATTCATACAAAAACATCCTGCCATGCATCCCAATGCATTATGAATCATATCATCCCATTCAAACAACCCTCTTTTCAATACAAATTGCAAGAATTCTATAAGAAACGATACTATAACCCCTGCTCCCAATGCATACCCTGACTTTAGTCCCTTCTGAAAATCCCACGGGAGCAGCATTCCAAACGGAAAAAGCAGCATACAATTTAACAAATTTTCTTTTAGCATTTCTTTATTCCCGCTTAACACCGCCTTCCATGACCAGAACAACTCAAGTTCAGCCCGGCATTCGTTCTCCGGTATACGTGTAAACACTGTAGATGCAAATACAACAGCCAAAAAAGCCACCGTCAGCATCAGCCCTAAGATCTGCGAAATCTTTATTTTTTTACTGGTATACTGATACATCAAAAAGCAAAATATGAAAAAGTAAGCCGCCAAAAAGCAGATTATTTCCCTTGCTGTCCATTCTCGATTGTGTGTCTTTAATATCTGATATAAATCCATTTAGATTTCCCGGCTTCCTTTCAAGTCCCTTTCAAACGTTTACAACAAACATTACACATACCTTGCAACGATTTCCTTCATCTCTTCAAACTGCTGCTCCATCTCCTCCACCAGGCGGAACTGGGTTCTTGCCCTCACCAGATTGTGTTCCGGATATTCCGTCTTAAAATATGTATCTCCCTGCAGATAATCAGTCAGAAACCGCATGCCGCATTCCAGCGTCATTAATCTGGCGCCCCATGGAAGGCTTTCAATCTCAGCCCTTGTCAGAACGTCTTTGGTTTCCTCCAGATATCCCTTCACATATAACTCATAAAGGGAAATATCAAAATGCATTTTGCTCAGATCTTTTTCATCTTCTTCTGCCGTAGCGGCTCCAAACCGGATGGAATCGCCAAAATCATTGGCTGCAAGTCCAGGCATAATGGTATCCAGGTCAATGATGCAAAGCCCTTTCCCTGTCTTTTCATCGAACAAGATATTGTTCAGCTTCGTATCATTGTGAGTCACCCGCAGCGGAAGAATTCCCTGTTCCTGCTGATTTACCAACATACCGCAGTCCTTCTCACGATCCAGCACAAACCGGATCTCGTTCCCGCAAGAGAAAGCCCGGTTCTTCAGATCCCTCTTCAAAGCCACTTGGAACGCCCCAAAACGTTTGACTGTATTGTGGAAGTCCGGAATTGTCTCATTCAGTTCCGATGCCGGATAATCACACAGTTGTTTCAAAAAATGTCCAAAACTGCTGCCGGACTGATAAAACTGCTCCGGCTCTTTTACCAGCTGGTAGCATGTAGAATCCGGAATAAAATTATAACATCTCCATGGCTGCCCTTCACTGTCTTCAAAATAATTGCTTCCGCTTTTCGTCTTAATATAAGACAGCGTCTCCCGGTCCGGATCTCCTCCTTCTTGGCGGATCACATTTCTAAGATACTCTGTTACCCCGAAAATATTATCCATCACTCCTGCAGGATCCTTGAACACATTACTGTTCACCCGCTGTAACACATACGAAAGCTCGTCCCCTTCTGCTCCCGGCGTATACACTGCGTAAGTCTCATTGATATGGCCTGCTCCAAAAGGTTTGACATAGCTGCATCTGGGACCGAATCCGAATGCATAAATCGCATCTTCCAGATTACGGTCATCCACACCGTCGATCTTTCTCCGGGTCGAATAAATCACTTCACCAGCCTCGACTCTCTCTTTGACGCCTATCGTACAGTTGGATTTGACCACACTTCCAAGTCCGATATGCGCTCCCTTCGAAATATGAGAATTATGATCCACGATAGCTCCGCTGTTAATCAGCACTCCCTGTTCTACCACTGTATGGGTGTTCACCACAGCCCGCTGCATCACAAAGCTCCCGGCTCCGATTACTGCGCTGGGGCTGACTGTGGCAGACGGATGAATAATTGCCGGCACCTGATATCCGGCCTCGATCAGCCTCTCCGTCCATAACAGCCTCATATTATTATCCCCGAATGCAGCGACCGCCATATCAAACTCACTCTTGAAATTCAGATAATCACAACATTTACCGACCACTTCTTTGTCTTTCACTGCATCATCCAGAAAAACAACTTCCCCATAGCCGCACAGATGCGCCGTTTCCTTAATCATATAGCCGAACCCGCCGGCCCCCAGAATCAACAAATTCTTCATTGTACTATTACGGCAGACCTCCTTACCGCCTGCCAATTCCTTTCCTTAATTATCAGGGTCTTCCCCACTCCGTGCCAGATATAATATCTCCTATGATGCACGGTTTTCATTGATTATATCAG
>CASEIR010000088.1 GCA_949287925.1 uncultured Lachnospiraceae bacterium | reverse complement strand
TTGCTGACATGAAGATCAGGAAGGAAAGCTTTCATTCGGAACCAGGTTTCCAGAAAGCCAAGGGAGTCATGTTTTGAGGCAGGATTCAACAGAGGAAAAACAGGGAGGTCACTTTCTGAGTTCGCGGCGACAAGCATATATAAGTCGTAGCCGAAATAAAAGCATTCTCTGGAAGAATCCCATCCAATATCGCAATCGGGCTGGGAAAAGAAACGGTCACAGGAACAATCCGAGATCCCATTTTCCGAACAGTCACAGGCAGGATGCTTTCGTTCCCTTGCGGAAGTGACAACAGGTGTCCCATCACCAGCGAGAGAAAGATCGGAAGGATCTATCAGTCCTTTGGTTATGGACTGACTCAGAAATTCCCGATGATAGATCTTAAACAGGGAAGAATAAGGCTGGTCATCTAACACAAAAGAAGCTGATTCCAACTGCTCCAGTAACTGATCAACGGAAACCTTTTCGACAGATTCTGCTTTCGCCCCTTTCTGAGCAGGCTTTTTAATCCTTTTCTCTTTTGCAGGGCGCAGATGGGAAGAGAGATTGGAGTCTTCAGAATCCCACAGGCGGCTGAGGAAGTCATAAAAGGTACCGACGCCGGGAGTATCACCAAATTCAAAACCGCTGAGGATTGCATAAAGCGGATTGATCTTCAACTGAGCAGCCCAGTCAGTCAGAGAATGGATCTTGAAATCAATAGACAGCAGATAAGAGCGCTGCATACAGGAAGGGGTTCTGGGCTTAGGGCCAAAGACAGAGTATTTCGAACGCAGAAGATCATCCGTATAAGAAAGATCAAGATTCCAGAAACGTTCGATGATATCCCAGGTAGCCGGTGAAAAGGCATCAGGATTCGGATAATATTTACGAAGATTTGTAGCAACAAAGTTTTGATAGGCGGCATGACCGCCAGAATTAACAGGTAACAAAAAATCGCCTCCAGTCGAAAGAAATAAGATATATTCAATCGGCTTCGCCGCAAATTTTGGGTGATTTGTCAAGTGTTTTTGGCAAAAAAAGTGGGGGATTTTAATAAAAAAGGAATCCAAACCCCTTATAAATCAAGGGATTAAGATTCCGAGAGATTATTATATAAAAAAGGAGGAAACAATTAAGTTTTGTGGAAATAATAATATAAGCGAGTAAAAAAATTGTAATATTCTGAATTGATGGGTAACAGAACGAAAAAACAAGTATGGAAGATATGAGTTATTTAAAAAATGGGAACAATACAAATAGTATAGAAAATAGCAAGAAGGGACAGGAAAGCTCCGCTTGGGGACGGGGAATTTTCGAAAATTCCCCGTCCCCAAGCGGAGCTTTCCTTGCGATTGACTTGAAGTCGTTCTATGCTTCGGTTGAGTGTATAGAGCGGGGCCTGAATCCGATGACTACGAATCTGGTGGTAGCGGATCCCAGCCGGACATCCAGGACTATCTGTCTGGCGGTATCACCATCGATGAAAAAGTACGGCATTCCCGGTCGGCCACGGCTGTTTGAGGTGGAACGCAAGATTCAGGAGGTGAACGCCGCGCGCCGCAGCCAGATTCCTGATGGAGTTTTCGCCAGCGCGTCTTCGGACGCACGAGAGCTGGAAGGACGGGCGGATCTGGAGGTGGACTACATCGTGGCCACACCTCAGATGGCGAAATACATGGAAATCAGCGCCAGGATCTATCAGGTCTATCTGAAACATGTGGCGCCGGAGGATATCCACGTATATTCCATCGATGAAGTGTTCATGGATGTGTCCCACTATTTGAAAACCTACAATCTGACCGCCTGGGAACTGGCAAGGCGCATCATTCTGGATGTACTGAAGACCACCGGAATCACGGCCACCGCCGGAATCGGAACCAACCTTTATCTTTGTAAGGTGGCCATGGATATCGAAGCCAAGCATATTCCACCTGACGAAAACGGCGTGCGGATCGCCCAGCTGGATGAAAGGAGTTATCGGGAAAAATTATGGACCCACCGGCCGCTGACCAGTTTCTGGAGGGTGGGCACAGGGTACGCGAAGAAACTAGAAGCCTGCGGCATCTACACCATGGGCGACATTGCCCGCTGCTCCATGGGAAAACCAGGGGAATACTATAATGAGGACCTGCTCTACCAGATGTTTGGCGTCAACGCGGAGTTGCTGATTGACCATGCCTGGGGATGGGAGCCCTGTACCATAGCGGATATCAAGGCCTACAAACCAGCTTCCAACAGCGTGGGCTCCGGGCAGGTGCTCCACACCCCTTATCCATACGAGAAGGCAAAACTGGTCGTCCGGGAGATGGCGGATATGCTGGCGCTTGATCTGGTGGAAAAAGGTCTGGTGACGGATCAGCTGACGCTGACGGTGGGCTATGATATGGAGAATCTAAAGGATTCCACAAAACGTAAGAATTATAAAGGCAAGATCACCACGGACCGTTACGGAAGAAAGATACCAAAGCATGCCCACGGAACGGTGAATCTGGAACAGTACACTTCTTCCGCTCGGCAGATTACCAAAGCGGTGCTGGAGCTTTTCGGACAGATTGTGGATCCGAACTTACTGGCGCGGCGGCTGAATCTGACGGCCAACCAAGTGGTCCCGGAACAGGAGGCCCCGAAGCAACCTCAGTATGAGCAGATGGAATTGTTCACCGACAATCAGGAGCAAGAAGAACAGAAGGCCCGGGAAGAAGCAGAACTGGAACGGGAAAAAAAGATGCAGCAGGCGGTATTATCCATCAAGAGGAAATACGGAAAAAATGCCATTCTGAAAGGTACAAGTCTGCAGGAAGGAGCCACTGCCAGAGACCGGAACAAGCAGATCGGCGGACACAAAGCATAAGATATAAGGTGTAAGATATAAGACGTAGAACAGGAGGAAACGTATGAGCGAAAAGAATCCATACGAGGACATCATTCATCTTCCCCACCATGTCTCTGACCATCATCCACAGATGCCAAGAGCCGACCGGGCGGCACAGTTTTCCCCCTTTGCGGCGCTGACCGGATACGACGCAGTCATACGGGAGACCGCCCGCCTGACGGAGTCGAAGATGGATCTGGAAGAGAGGGAGATAGAGGAATTGAACGGGAATCTGCGCAGACTTCTGGAACACATCAAGGACCGGCCGGAGGTGGAACTGACTTATTTTCAGCCAGACGCGCACAAAGAAGGAGGCGCGTACCGGACAATGCGGGGACGGGTCCGTAGGATGAACGAATATGAACAGTATATAGAGATGGAGAATGGAATGAGGGTATTCTTTGCAAATATGATGAAGATACGGGAGATATAAGTGCAAGGCCAGACGTGCAAAAGATTGTTAGGATTCTCTTTTTCGGCCTTTATCAGCACTCCTTCCTGCATGTGGGAACCGAGCCGACGGCCGTTTGCATAGTGATGTGCGGAATAGACTGTAACAGAAAGAAAAGACCTGCGGCAGGGAAGCAACATAGGCTTCCTTGTTTTTCGCAACAGCGACAAGTTTGGCAGCAATGGTATGAGAAGACTTCCATAGGCATCGGTTTATGTGGTACGATGTCAGAAATCCCTTGAAATTCCGGAATTCGCTATCTGTGGGGTGTTCGATTTTAGGCAAAAAAGGTAAGATATGCCCAGAAAGGAGCTGGAACATATGGACAGTAAGAAGATCGGGGCATTCATTGCCAGAAACCGCAAGAAGAAAGGGCTGACCCAGGAGCAGCTGGGCGAGAGGCTTGGTGTTACCAACAAGACCATATCCCGCTGGGAGAATGGAAATTATATGCCGGACCTGTCGATGCTGGAGCCATTGAGCAGGGAACTTGGAATCACCTTGAATGAGCTTCTGGCGGGAGAGGAGATTCGGGAGGAAGAATCCGCCGCCTGTGCGGAGCAGAATCTGATCAGCGCCATTGACTACAGCGTGAAGAAGATCAAAAACGAACACAAGAAGATATCGGTCTGCATTATGATTGCAGGAGTGTTATTGTGTATTTTCTCGTTTGTAACATTCGAGCCGGAAAGCAGCTGGGGAGAAATCTTTTCCATTCTGGGGTGTCTGCTGGTGACGGCTGGTATATTCCGGGAATTGAAAATGAAGCATCTGCTGCAGAAATTCCTTGCATGTGCATGCTTGTTCCTGCTGGTGCTTGGCGTGTTTATGATCGCTGATTTTGCAGGCGTATCTGAATATCAGCGACCGCCCATTTACCGGTACGCGACGGCGACGTATTTTACCAACGGAAAGATCATAGAATACCGCAACCTGTTCTACCATGTCTTCCGGATCAATGCAGACACACCCAATGAATATTATATCATTGACACGAAGAAAGAATATGATATCAATACCGTTCCGATCAGCCCCTTTAACAGAGAAAAAAGCGGGATTGGTCAGATCATCCGGTATCAGAGCGATTATATTGGAGATAACAGCAACACCGGCGGACTGTTCAATGCACTGCCTTTATCAGAATATGGATTCGTATATGAGATCGATTCGGAAAACTGCGGGGTGACTATTGACTATCACACCACGGACTGGTATGGCAACGATGATCTTTATACGGAAAAGGCAATGATCTATAATTCGGTGTCGGCGTTTGCGCTGATTGGAAATCTGAAATATATCCGGTACAATTTCAGCGGCAGCAGCTATGTGATCACAAGAGAGAAGATCGAGCAGAACTATCCCAAATACCAACAGGTGGTTAGCGGGAAGAACATTGACGAGGAAGCTTTTGACCGGTATGTGGAACAGAAGATGAATGACAGGGAATTTGTGGGAGAAGTATTTAAACAATTTGAAAAAAATGAGAGATAGAGCGGGATGCCCCGCTCTTTTTGTACTTTCAGTGACTTATGTGGGAATATCCGTACTTTTGTTGTAAAATGGAACCTGAAAACAGACTTCATAAAATTTCAATAGAAAGAAGGCGGTTTTATGCGTAATACCCTGTATCGTACCAGCGGAGCAGTCAGTGTTCTTGCATATATTATTCTGGCATACCAGATCTGGCACCTGTGTCAGTACGGAGGAGTCAGGAGCCATCTGCCGGCGCTGGCAGCAGCATTCCTGATATTTGCGGTAGGGGGGAGCTTCTGGCTGGTCACGGGCCGGAAGCTCCGCAGGGAGAAGTCAGAAGAGAACATATCCCATAAAAACAGGCGGGAACTGTGGCTGGGCCTTGCGGTCATGCTGATTGTTACCATCTATTTCGGCGGACGCATCATCTATTCGGCGGTGCCCTATAACGGAGCGCTGTCCTGGAAACTGCAGGAATGGAAAAATAAAAAGAAAGTGGAGCTGATCCACAACAATTTCTTTGAAACGGGAGCGGAAGGAGTGCTGCAAGATTTGGACGAGGCGTTGGATTTGCCGGAGAAGTTGTATGTAACAGATCAGTTCCGGCTGACTTTCAACGGTGATGGAGAGATACAGGAGATTGAAACATTTCTCTATGGAAGAGACGAAAGCGGAGATACGCAGACTTATCTTGTGGACTATGATGTGGATGACGGGGAAGATATGAACGTGTGGATGAACGGTTATGCGAATACAGAGTTTAACGAGGATAAGAATCTTGCGCCCATGCTCCGGATCCTTGAGGATGCTCCCTGTGAGGAACAGATCGCTGCCTGGGAGCAGATGGGAGCGGGCAATATTTATGAAATCCTGTATCTGGGCAGACGATCTTTCCAGACGGAAACCGGTCTTCATATCCCGGACGCAGAGGAGATCACGCCGGTCCGCTATATGATGGAGCCGGAATATATCAGCCCGGAGCAGATTGCCGGGGAACAGGAACAGCAACAGACAGAAGAGGCTAAGGAAGCAGAGAGCTGGACCGTGGATTCTTCTGACGGCAGTATGCGGTATTTTCTCGATGAACAGCATGGGTGGATGCTGAAAATCACGGATGCAGCTCTGGGGAGCCGGTTTTATGAGCTGAATAGAACAGAGGACGGCGGAACAACCTGGGAGACGGTAAATACGGATCCCTTTGCCGGAAATATGGGCGTTGCGGAAGGGTTACAGTTCTACGATGAGAATTTTGGATTCGCAGCCTTAACCGGAGCGTCCCAGTCTTCTTCCAGAATGTACATGACAAAGGACGGCGGCAGTACCTTTACAGAAATCCTGCTTCCCATGGATACGGTGACAGAACTTCCGGAAAACGCGCAGAAACTGGGATACTCGCTGGAGAACTACGCCTACCTGTGCATGCCGGAGAAAAACGGGGAGGTATGGACCATTGATGTCCTGGCAGAAGCAGCGGGATCTGAAGGACTCCGGTTCCGGTCCGAAGACCGCGGTGCGACATGGGTATATGAAGGAACCTTTTAGACGGAATCACCAGAGAATTTGTGGTCTGCCATGAGCCGGAACGCGTGAAAAAAGGATATTGACAAATGCTAGAGAATCCCATATGATTAACAATGTTAATTATATGGGAGGAGAGATACCATGATAGACTGGCAGGAAATGTTAACGTTACATCAAGAATTGAATCAGTTTGCGAGAGTGATGCTGGTAAAGAAGCAAAAGGAATTTCTAACATCCAGTGAAAGAGAATTACTGGCATGGGTTTATCTGACAGAAAATAACTGTACCCCTTTATATTTAAGCAAGGTAACCGGCATGAAGAAAGAAGCAGTCAGCCGCTGTTTAAAAAGTCTTTATGAAAAGGGCTGTATCCAGCGGGAAAAAAGTCATACAGATGAACGGAGCTATGCGCTTCATCTGACTGGGGAGGGAGAAGATGCTCTGAAAAATGATTTTGGGATTATGCTTCAAAAATTCTATGACTTGTACCGTAAAATGGGAACAGATTTTGAAATGCTATTCCGACTCATTTCGAAAGCAAACCAGATGATGGAAGTCTCCGGGGAGGAAAGCCATGAAATTCTATGATATTCTGCAATTCGATCCGGGAATGACCAAGATGCTTATGAGTAAGAGTTCTGCTCCAAAAGAGAAAATGAAGCTGGGAATCGGAATGTTCCTGCGGTCTGTCTTGATTGTATTGTTTGCCATCGTGTTTATTTCTGCATTATCTGCCTTTTTCGGAAGTAAAAATACACCGATGGCAGTGGCGGTTTTTTGCATATTGTTGGGCGTCAGATTTGTTGATTTTGGCTATTGTGTCAAAGATGCATTATTAACGTTAAGCCTGGTCTTTTTCCTTCTGCTTTGTTCGCCTGTGATTGCATATTCTGTCCCCCCTTTGCCTGGATTTATAGTGAATGTAGTATCATTCTTTACCATTTTATTTATTACATGTGGCAAACCTGAGATGGGAAATGGAGGATTATTCAGTTTTGCCTATATCTATCTTTCCGGGAACCCAGTATATGGGCGGGACTTGATTCAGAGAGGTTATCTTACGGTTACGGGACTCCTGATCTGCGGTCTGATCTTCTATCTGAAGCATAGAAAGAAAAACAAAAATATAAGATTCCTTGATAAGGTAAAGCAGATGGATATGCATGATTTCAAATATCAATGGATGGTCAGAATGTCCATAGGCGTGAGTGCAATATTATCACTGGGGCTTGCTTTTCATATAGAAAGATTTATGTGGGCCGGGTTTGCCTGCGGCTCATTGCTGTCAGAGTATTCTAAGAATCCCAGAATAAAGGAGAGACTGTTACAGAGATTGACGGGCGCCATAGCGGGATCGGTTTTGTTTTATCTATTATATACCCTGCTTCCCGCAAAGTGGCATGGTATTATAGGCCCGTTCGGCGGCTTCTGCCTGGGCTTCTGTGTGGATTATAAGTATAAGACGGCATGGAATTGTCTGGGGGCTTTGATGATTGCGTCTCAGATATATGGATTAGAGCCGTCCATCTTTTTGCGGATTATCGATACCATTACCGGCATTCTTTTTGCATATTTATTTTATCATGTATATGAAAGATATATTTCCGCAAAAATCAGTTGAAATGTAAAGGGAAAGTTGAGATCCCCGCAGCTGCGGAGTCGTCCGGTTGCGGGGAATGGTTTTGTTTATTATAATAGAAAAGACGGGATAAATGAAAACCAGAAGAATTGGAGGAATATAATTGAACAGACAATGGATCAACAGAATCTTTTTTTATTTTCTGGGGCTTCTGATCCTTGCGTTAGGACTCACCCTGAATACCAAGGCCGGACTTGGCGTATCCGCTATCATATCCGTATCCTACAGTATATCACTGGTATCGGGCTTCAATTTCGGTAATACTACTCTCGGATTATATGCAGTTTTTGTTGTTATGGAAATTATTCTCCATTTTATCAGAATCCGAAGGTATACGGGAGAAAATAGCGAAGCGCTGGGGCATCTCAGGCAAAGAGATTTCAAACTTGTGTTTCTCATGGACGTTCTGCAGATTCC
>CASEIR010000087.1 GCA_949287925.1 uncultured Lachnospiraceae bacterium | reverse complement strand
AATTTCAATATCTTTAATCGGACTCTGCTCCATAGCAAGAAGATAATCCTCTTTATCCACCTTGCTCCAATCCACCACATAGCCGATTTCTTTCTTCAGCATCAGATCAAGCCAGATTCTTGTACTTCTTCCATTGCCTTCTCTGAATGGATGGGCTACATTCATTTCCACATATTTTTCAATGATCTCATCAAAAGTTGACTGAGGCATTTTATCAATACTTTGTAATGCTGCTTCCAGATACATCAGAGGGGCAAATCTGAAATTTCCTTTGGACAGATTCACCTCGCGAATTTTACCGGCAAAATCATAAATCTCATCAAATAAATATTTATGAATGACCGCAAGACTTTCATACGTTCCTGGCTTCAGTTTTTCCAGAAATCCATTTTCAAACATTTCTATGGCTTTTTGCTTACTGATTTTTTCTTCTGTTCTTGCCAATTCTGCCGAATCAGTAATACACAGTCTATTTTCAAGCATATCTTAGCCTCGCATCCATCCACACTTTGATTATAAAACATCCTAATTTATAGTTATTATATCACATATCGGCAACAAAATCCAAACACTCATTAGTTTTTACATATTATTATTGCCGATTCCGGAATTTTTATATGGGTAATATACAAAAGAACCGAACTTCACAAACAGGTGAAATCCGGTTCTTACTTTTATCAGTATACAATTATTCTTTGTCTCTTTAATCTCTTTCACAACTTTGTTATCATAGCCTGGCTTTCTCTGTCGTAAAAGTGTCGTAAATTCAGGCGGAATTTTAAAAGAATCCTTGATTTATAAAGGTTTTCAGTGCCAAATGCATCACCTGCCGTGACAAATACAAAGTACGTTAACCATATTTTGTTTCATTAGCATCTCTTTACATCTCTGCTTTCAAAGCCTCCCCATTTTAAACTCCTCTTTACCATCTCTCCGGATCGGCTGCCGGATCACTGTCTTCAGATTCTCCGGTTTACAGCGCCGGACGTCACTCAGATAGAGCTCGTGATGGTACCGCCCACTTTCAAAATCTGTCACATATCCCTGTTCTTCAATCAAATGATTCATCATCTGCACGGTCTGCGGTTCATCATCATAGGGACCGACGTGCATACACTGGACGCAGAGTCCTTCTTCATAAGTCAGGAATTCCACCTTTGAAAAATCGGCCTGCTTTTTCTCTGTCGCCTCTTTAACTGCCCATCGAAACGTTTCTTCCATGACAAATTCCGGCAGACGGATCAGTGAAATCCATTGAAAATCTTTTTTACGAGTATAATCCACACCATGAATGCCCTCCTGCCACCAGAATCCTTCCAGCGGCGGAACGACATAATCAAAATATCCGTCAATTTTATGTTCTCCCTTTTTGCTCATTTTAATGGTATAAGCAATGCCATATAACAGTCCGATGGACTCTTTATAAGCACCGCCCTCTTCATTGGGATCACCGGCTCCACGGATTGCAATAAAATTCATGGACGGTATCGTGATGATCTGTGGTTTTTTCGGCGGCAGATAGAATTCCTTATATTCTTTTTTATAATCGAACGCCATCTCCATCCTCCTTATTCCGACTGTCTTTTATCCGGATTTATTTCCGCAAGATTTTCTACTCTCTCCCGGATCGACTGTTCAAATTTTTCATCTGAAAACTGCGGATCCCTGGTTGCTCTCCAGATAGCACAGGGAAGTTCTTCACATTCGGCACAGGTAGCGTACCGGCGCTTCTGCACAGAGCAGGCGTAGATGGGGCATGCTTTCCCCTGTGGTCTGTAAAACACTTTGCCCCGGCATTCATTGCATCCGGCACATTCCGTTTGATAAAATCCGCAATCCGTACATTCCGTTCCGCAGCAGCTGAGGTTTAAGATTTCTCTCTGCCTTTTTTTACTGAAAGTTTGCAACATCAGCAAATAAGCTTTCTCCAGCAGATCCTTCAAAAGCTCATCCGGCACCGCGCCGTCCGGTTTTACGGAAATCCAGTTTTTCTTTTCGGAATAATGTCCAGGTACGATATCCTCATATTGATCCCGGAGAAATATACTTTCTCCCGGATCCACTTTTAAATTGATATAGTAAGGCTGTCCTTTCTCATCCAGGCACTGGGCGGCAAACATCTTTCCGCCGATCTGATATCTCACCCAGTTCCAGGCCGGCTGATAATCCTTTGTAACACATCGCTTCTTTAATAAAAAATCATCCATCCAATCATAACGCATGAATTATCCCTCCTTATACATCCGCTCCATTTTCTTAACAGACGCAATCAGTTCTTCCCGCAATTCTTCTGGTTCCAGCAGAACTGCCTTATCTCGGAAGGTCAATAGCCAGGTCAGCAGATTCTCCGCATCGGTGTATCCGGCATGAAACAAAAGCTTTCCATCCTCACGTTCTTCAAAGCAATTTGTACCGAATTCTTCTACCAGCCGCCATTTGCATTCCGGCTCAAACAACGCCTTTACCCGGATACCTCCCGGAAAGATCCGCTCATTACCAAGATCCGGCAGTGGAACAGAACGTGCTGTAAAGGGTTCTCCCTGCCGGAGTTCGTCCATGCGGTTCAGCTTGAACAGACGGTAGTCTTTCCGGTCTCTGCAATATCCCCATACATACCAGCTGGACCACCGGAAGATCAGATAATAAGGCTCTATGGTCCGATAGCTTTCTCCTTTGGGCGCATAATAATGGAAAGATATGGTATAATGCCTGTCCATGGATTTTCGAATACAATCTACTTTCGGCGCCAGCGATTCCCGGTACCAGGAAGACAGATCGATCAAAATATTCTGGGAACCCGGTATCACATTAGACGCTCCGGCAGAGAGCTTCTCCATCAGCTGCGCCACCTGATTCGTTCCGCTGACGCTGTCCAGGCTTCGAAGCCCCGCCAGAATCGCCTGCATATCCGCAGAAGTCAGAAGCTTACTGTCAATCTTATAACCTTCCATTATGGAAATCCCTCCGTTTTGCCCCTGTGCTGTTACGATAGGAATTCCGGCTTTGCATAGAGCTTCGATATCACGGTTAATCGTGCGGCGGGAAACCTCGTACTTTTCCGCCAGCTCCGGCGCCGTCACTTTTTCTTTCTGTAAAAGGATTGACAGAATCCCAATCAACCGGTCGATTTTCATGGCCGCACCTTCTTTCTAAAAATTATAATAACAAATCAAACACGACAACAGGCTGTCATGTTTTTCCACGACAGCCTGTGATTTTTACTTTCTCTCGGGCACCCCGTATCGAAGGGTCTTGTATATGGTTGTTCCGGTCTCCAGTAAAGTAATCAGTACAATCAGGCAAAGAAGGATGTTGGACACCATATCTCCATTCCACCTGGCAAAAAAACTTGCCATCGAATTCTCCTGTCTGTCCAGCGCCGCTTGAACTTCCCATACAAAATCCGGATTCCAGATCGGAAGGATCTTCAGCACCACCACGCATAATACGATCTGTATCACGCTGCTTATGATACTGCTGATCATCACCGGTTTACAGTAAACACCAATCACCAGACGCAGAACCTCATCTGCCAGTCCCACCAGAAGACTGACTAAGAATACCGGCAGGATCATTCCCCACTGATCCAGATTAAACACCGGCACCGCCGTCACGGTTCCGTCGCCGGTAAAAATAAAGGAAAAGAAATTCGGAGCAAAGATTAAAAGGACGCAGAAAATCACCTCGAACACAATTCCTACAATACTGTCGGCGCGGCTGATCACTGCTCGTTTATCCGGCACCGGTTCCAGAAACTTCGGCGTCCATCTGGCGTCCGCCGTTTTCTTTTCTTCCGAAAGATGTTCCACCGACCATTTTTCCGACTTCTTTATCTCAAACTGAATCTTCTTCCACTCCATAACGGCAAAGATCAGAGTCACTGCGCCAAAGGCAGACATGCATGAAACCAGTGCATCAGTAATTCCCTCCGTCAGACCTTCCGCAATAATCCGAACAATGACAGGGACAGCGTTCTGCGTGGTAACCGCCGGTATCTCTCCGATGGCATTGATCAGAGAAATCACCAGAATCGGCACTGCAGAGCAGAGCAAAACCACCTTCACAAACCACAGATATGTCTCATAATACTCCGGACCGATCAGATATTGCCGTTCACTCTGATACTGCTTTGCAAATTCAGCAGGATCTCCCAGCTCGGACAGTACCTGTTCCATGGAACCCTTATCCGCATACATATCACTGATCAGTTCTTCCAATTCCATACGTACTTCGCCCCTCTGCTTCCTAGGAAGCCGACGAATCACCTGATAAATATAACGGTCCATATAATCCTTCTCATTCGGCGTCATGCTTCTTCCTCCCTCAACAACCGCTCCATTTTGACGGACAGATTCTTCCAATAATCCTTCAGCTGTTTATAAATCACGGTTCCATACTCGGTCCGCTGATAATATTTCCTCGGCTTCGCGCCTCCAGTCTCCCACTTACTCTCCAGAAGTCCCTGACTCTCCAGCCGGCGAAGCAGCGGATATAACGTATTAGGGTCAATGGCAACCCCTTTCTCTTCCAGACTCTGCACCAATGCATAGCCATACTTGGGCTCTTCCATCTGACTGAGTACACTGATGGTCAGTGTCCCTCTCCGAAGTTCTAACAGCAAAGTCGACAACAGATCCTTTTCCTCTCCCACCTGTGTCACCTCCTGATTTCAATATACTGTATGTTATACAGTATTGTCAATATTCAAATAATATGTTTTCAAAAAAAAAAGAGCCGGTACTACGACCGACTCTTTTCTTGAACGTTCTGTATCTGAATTCTCATTACGTCAATTTTCCCCGAATTGCATCTGAGGATGGTGTGGCGCCCAGTCCTCCATAAGTACACCTTAATTCCAGCGGTAGTTTCAGACCAATCTGATAAATGGCCGCAATCGTTTCATCCAGTGGAATCACTTTGTCATATCCTGCCAGAATCATATTGGCGCTGGAAATCGCATTGGAGCCGCACATAATATTTTTACCCAGACAGGGGACTTCTACACGGTTTGCCACCGGATCGCAGACCAGCCCTCCAATATTCTGCAGCGCAAGAGATGCCGCATCCAGAGCTTGTTCTGCTGTTCCATGCATAAGCTGCACCAGGCCGGCTGCTGCCATGCCAGATCCAGAGCCGCATTCTGCCTGACACCCCGCAACTTCGGCTGCAAATGTTGCAGATTGTGCGATAAATACTCCTACGAGTCCTGCAGCAAGCATGGCCTGTATCAGTTCCCTGCGTGTGCTCCCAAGGCAATGAGCCACAGCGATCAAAGTCCCTGGAAGACAGGCACAGGCGCCTGCCGTCGGCGCAGCCACAATTACCCCCATAGAACTTTTCGTTTCCATGATAGCTGTAATATCTTTTATCACTTCATTCAGCACATCACATGGAACCAATTTTTCTTTTTTCTTCTCTATATAATGGGCTTGGGACCCCAGAATCCGGTCCTCATAAGCGGTTCCTTCCAATCCCTCTTTCACCGCATGTTCCATAATGTCCACCAGTGTGTTCATTTTCTGAAACACCTCTTCTTCCGGGATATTTCCTCTCTCGGTTTCATACCACAAGGCATATTCCCACAGCTGGGTATCCGATTCCCGCTTTTTCCCAATCAGCTCTTCAGCCGTTAAAAAAGGAACGTTCAGATCCTTCCGGGAACCAACCGGAAGTACCGGTTCTAAGGCTACACAGCCAGTTACTCCCGAAAGCTTTGAAATCCTTTGAATCTGATCAGGTTCTGGGGCCTCTGTTCTCTGAAACTGCACAAGGATTTCCTTTTCATTCCTGCAAATATTGCAGTTCTCCCATTTTAACAATATTTCTTTGACAGCAGGTACTATTTCATCCGTTTGCACAGTAATAAGCAGCTCATGATAATCACCTATGATATGGATTTCATGTCCGTTATATCGAATCATCTCAATCATTCCGCCGCCGGTAGACAACGCATCCCAACTGCAGCAATTTCCCATCTCATCTTCTGCATAGATCCGGTAAAAATTGGGGTGAGACGCTCCATATTCAACAATCCGGAACTGAATATCCATTCCCTTTTCCTTGGCAAATTCGCAGGCACGAAACACCTCCGGATCAGTAAGCTCCATATTCAGGATCCCTGCCACAAATCCCATATCCGTTCCATGCCCATGATAGGACTCTGCCAGCGACCCATTCGGGTCAAAATCTACCAGAACTTTCCGAATCTTACCGCGAAGAGACTGGCGCACAAGGCTGCTGATCCGAAACGCTCCGGCCACATGAGAACTGGATGGTCCCCGCATTACGGGTCCGATTACATCATTAAATATACTTGGTGGTAGAGTATTCACTTTCTCTCTCCTTTGCCTTTCTTCTTTGGTCGTATCCTGAATCAAATCTCCTGCCATGTTACCTCCTTATTCTGAACGTCTCCGCATGATTTTCCCGCCTTCTTGTTTCAGCCACTGCACCTGTTTTCCATATCCCGGAAGGATCTTTGCCACCTCTTCCCAGAATGCCCTGGAATGATTCATCTCTTTCCGATGGCACAGCTCATGGACCACCACGTAATCGATCACATCCGGCGGAGTCAGCATCAACAGGCAGTTGAAATTCAGGTTGCCCTTGCTGCTGCAGCTTCCCCACCGCGTTTTCTGGCTGCGGATCGTGATCCTGCCGTAATCCACGCCTGCCTGTTTTGCATAATAAGCGACCCTGCCTGGGATATACTCCATCGCCTGTTCCGCCAGCCTTTTCATTTCCACATCGGATAAAGGTTCTGTCCCTTCTGCTTCAAAGGAAGCCTTCTGTTCCCGAAGCTTCTGTATCGATTTTTGAATCCAGCTTTCCTTCTCCTGTAAAATGCGATCGATCTCTTTTCGTGACACACGCACCGGCGCTCTCACCGTTACCGTCAGGTCCGAATTCACCTGGATCGCCATCGTTCTTCTGTTGGACCGGATAATGGTAACCTGTACGTCACTCATCAGACTGCCCTGTCTCTATAACTTTCTTCCAAGCTCATAGGCTCTTTTCATAGCGTCCCCGTGGTTGGGCGCGTCATTTGCGTCTCCGATGCCCGCGCCGGTCACGATGCCCTTGAGAGTTGCTTTTTCGAAGCAGTCCACCCATCCCTGCAGCCCGTTGTAAGCTTTATCGAAAGCTGATTCCTCAGCCTCGGCTGCCGTCGCGATCATATAGATGTCCCGGAATGCATAGTCTGTCTGATACAGCGGGTTCAGCCGGTCCAGAAGAACCTTCATCTGGCCGCTCATTTCATAGTAATAAACCGGCGTCGCATAGACAATGACTTCCGCTTCTTTCACTTTTGCCATGATCTCCGGCACATCGTCCTTCAGCACACAGCTTCCCTTGCTCAGGCAGGAGAGACAGCCGATACAGAACTTCAGCTCTTTCCCTTTCAGAGAAATGTATTCCACATCGCATCCTGTGTCTCTTGCACCTTTTTCACATTCCTTTGCCAGAATTTCAGAATTACTGCCTCCGCGAAGGCTGGTAGAAATAATCAATACTTTTTTTGCCATCTCAGAATTCTCCTTTATCCTCTTCCATATTTACTTTGCGGATTACTTTGGCAGGCACACCGGCCGCAATCCTATTCGCCGGTACGTCTTTCGTGACAACGGCTCCCGCGGCGATAATAGCTCCATCACCAATGGTGACACCCGGCAGCACGGTTACATTTGCCCCCAGCCATACATTCTTCCCGATGTGGATATTCCTTCCGCAGTCGGTGTAAAAGGGCGGGAACATTCCAAAGCTGTCGTCCATCTCCTGTCCCGTAAGCTCCGACATCAGCCGGATGATCTCTTCGCGGGGATGGTACTGGTTATTCAGCTCCATCGTAATTTTTAATGCCCTCTGGGACAGCTCGTGCATAACCTGATGCGCTTCGCTTCCGCCATCCACCTGAAATCCAGGCTTCATACTGTTCAGATATTCTTCAATCGTCATCTCTTATCAACTTCCTTTCTTTCACGGGATTCATTGTAATACCTGAACCCGGCTTCAGGTCAAATCTTTTGTGATTATCTTTTCCATGCTTCTATTTATAGCAAGTTCCCCTCTCATTCTTCCAGCTTCTTTCGTATCTTCTGAAAATCCTCCTGCATCTGGGGCAGTTTCGTTTCATCCCGCAGCACTGCCGATGGATGATATACCGCCGTCAGCCAGACGCCTTTGCGTTCCAGGAAGGTTCCATGTTCCCTGGTAATGCGGTAATCCGGCCGGATGATTCGCTGGGCAGCGATCCGCCCGAGACAGACGATGATCTTCGGACGCAGCAGCAATGTCTCGTATTTTAAGTAGGGGATGCAAAGTTCCTGTTCCTCCGGCTTCGGATCCCGGTTGCCGGGCGGATGGCACTTCACCACGTTGGTCAGATAGATCTCTTCCCGTCTCATTCCAATACCCTCCAGCAGCCGGTCGAACAGCTGGCCCGATCTGCCGGTAAACGGGATGCCGTCCCGGTCTTCATTGCGCCCGGGCGCTTCCGCGATAAACAGAATCTTGGCGTGCAGATTCCCCTTGCCCATCACGGCATGATTCCTGGTCTGGTACAGGGGACATCTGGTACAGTGGTCCACATAATTTTTCAGTTCTTCATAAGTATACACTTTCTTCCTCCCTTGTCTTATTATATAATTTATCTATAAAAATAAGGAGATCATTGTTATGAGAAAATCCGCCGTCCTTCTCGTCATCATCCTGACTGCCGTCCTTCTGACCGGCTGTCTGACAAAAGACAGTGAGATCTATGGCTGGGATGAGGTCCAGGAATATATCGATTCCGTATGTGACGAGCCTTATGAGCTTACAGCGAAACAGCTGATCGAAGAATCGCCGGACAACATGGAATATACCTTCCGTTCTAAACAAAGGGACCTGAGTTTCACGGCCAACAGCTACTTAAGTCCCATTTATTTTGACGCCACCAAAACCGCTTTTTACAACCGCAGCATCTCCTGTACTTATGTTTCAGAAGTTCACGGACTGTACCGGCAGGAACTGGATGGAGTGCTCAACGAATGCCCCTATTATCTTCCGGACAGACAGTGGATGTACGTCACATCCTTCTCGGAACTTGACCAGGTGATCGACTGTATTCTAAAAGCAGATAACATATACCGGCCGGAAGTCAAATATCATGATTCCTGGGATTTCCTGAAGAAGAATCCGCTGGCCAGCATTCATCTGATCTGGATATCCGGCGAGGAAAACCCGCAGGAATGCAGACAGTGGGTGAACCTGACAGACCTGTCCGTCACCGGCCAGAACAGCAGGGAAGAACTGAAAGCGAAGCTTGGCGGCATCTATGCCCAGAAGTATGTAGACAAAGAGATCAGTAACGGAGACGATATCCCCGAATCCTATCTGGAATCCCGGCATGTTTCTTCTCTTGACCACATCTATCTCAACGGCAAGGAGATGCTGTATGACCACAAGGATAACCCCTATAATGCCTATGGACTCAGCACGGCAAGCTTTAAAAAATGCTGGTATAACGATGAATATGATTCCTACATGATGATTCTGGACATCGGCTACCTCTCTGACAGTACGAGCATTCCGCTGATCATCCGGGAATATGTCTATGCTCTTGGCGGTAACTACGAGGCGTCCGCAGAAGGATCCCATTATCTAAGCCGTTGGTCTGTCGGAAATGACACCTGGGAAATGCAGACCGACTATTCAGATAATACTATCTTTCGGATTCAGATCACCAAAAATGGAGAACCTCTTGAAATTCACTTTCTTACCGCGGATGAAGACTCCAATGTAGGGGCCACCTTCTGTATAGGCGTAACAGTCCAGGATTTCTGCCGCCTGTTTAACCTGAGCTGTCAGGCTCTGGAAGAAGATGGCGTTATGAAATTCACCTCTCTTCCTTAGACAAATAAACACCTGCCGAAATCATGCGCTTCCCGTATTATACCACTTTATGGAAAAGTGTGACAGGATTTCTGTATAAAAGGCCTCTGTCTGCCTGATGGAGATTTGTTGACTCTCCTGTCAATTAATCCTATACTATTGCCTAGAGACAGATTCCGTCATATTCTGACGGGTGATCTGATGCAAGGAGGTTTTCATATGAACAGCAAACATAACAGTAAAGTCCCGGTTTTTGAACAGGGGCTGGCCCAGCCGGTCTTCCCGTTCACAGACGGCAAAACCGGCGAAAATTATGACCCGGCCACTTCCAGTATCGTCCGGTACTGTGTGTATGTGGAATCGGACTATGACATGGACGGAGACGGAAAACGAGACCTGATCAAAACTCTCGTTCAGGTGCCCCGTAGCGCAGTGGAAGGAAATTACAAAGCAGCTTCTCTGTTTGAGGCGCGCCCCTATTGTGCCGGCGTCCAGGAAGACGGCTATGCCCACATGAAAGAAGTGCAGGATAAGGAATACCGGAAATTCGATTTTGCCGACCTGAACAAAAAGGTGGCTCCACGTGTTCCCTCCGGCTCCATCAGCGCCATGGACCTTGCGCTGAAATCAGATCCTTCTGACTGGTACTATAAGGATAAAGGCAGCACAGACAGTATGGTTTACGAGAATCTGGACAATTTCAACTACTATCTGGTCCGGGGCTTTGCAGTCATCGTCAGCGCCGGATTTGGCGCTCTTGGCTCAGACGGATTCAATTATGTAGGATCCGATTATGAGCGGGATGCATTCAAATTCGTTGTAGAGTGGCTTCACGGCGACCGTGTCGCTTATGCGGACCGGGAAGGCACCATTACTACTGCAGCCGACTGGTCCAACGGAAACGTGGCTATGACCGGACGCTCTTATGCAGGAACCATGCCCTTCGCCGTTGCCACCACCGGTGTGGAAGGTCTCAAGACCATAGTTCCCGTTGCCGGTATTTCCGACTGGTACAGCCAGCAGAATATGCAGGGCGCTCAGCGTTACTGGCCCAAAGAGATGCTGAACAGTTTCCTTGCCTACTACTGTTCCAGCCGCTACAACGATGACACTCTGTCCGAAGAACAAAAAGAGGACATCGCCGCCTTTCATCATGAACTCAGCCTGCGCCAGCTGAAATGCGGCTTCGATTACGATGATGACTTCTGGGGCAGTGGAAACTACCGTCTTCATGCGGACCAGATCCGCTGCAGCGCCCTGATCGTCCAGGGACTGAACGATGAAAACGTATCTACCAAACAGTTTGAGATGATGCTGAAGGCATTCCAGCAGTCGGGACAGACTGTTAAAGCGATCCTACATCAGGGTCCTCATATCACCCCGACTATGCCGAATAAAAATTACGGCATACTCATCGACGGTAAATTTTATGATGATATTGTAAACGAATGGATTTCTCATCACTTATATGGCGTAGAGAATCAGGCAGAATCCATGCCTGCTGTTCTGGTTCAGACCAACTATGATCAGAATAAATGGGAAACTGCAGATTCCTGGGATACCGGTCTTGTCATGCAGCTGAACTGCGATGCATCCGGCACATCCGTCATTGATACCGACTGGGAAGCCGCCGGGATCAGCGCGGAAAATTTTGACGATGTGATGGGAATAAAATCCACGAATATGGGACAACGTTATGTGACTGCTCCATTCGAGAAACCGGTTACCATCCAGGGAACCGTATGTCTGAATCTGAAGGCAGCTCTGAAAGACGGGGATATTGAGCAGGATTTCCACCCGGAGAATCCGAATGACGTAGATACTCTGACCATGCAGCTTGGCTGCTCCAAAATATCCGGCCGGATGGATGACGTAGAGATTGCAGTCCTTCTCTGCGATGTATGTGAAGAGCCATTCGACAGCATCCAGACCACCGATCCGGAACGGAATATCATTCCAGTGAAAACGGTGAAAGAAGGCGGCATCATTAACGGCGGAGATCTTCCATCTTTTAACCAGGCCGAATTTGAGACCGTACATAAAAATTACCGGGTAATCACCCGTGCTTTCGCCGATCTGTGCAACCCGTCAGCCGGCTATGAACCGGAAACTGCCAAGGACAGTATCGCACTGAAACACGGAGAATACCATGACTATCACATCTATCTCAATGCCACACGCTATACGCTGGAACCGGGCCACAGCCTGGCTATAGTCATTGCGACGGAAGATCCGATCAACTGCATGATCCACAAGACCTACTCCATTGAGATCGACAATGCAACCGTAAATGCGGTAGTGCCGGTAACAGATACCATAAATGACATGACAATTGCGCTCCAATAGATATTGAAATCCAGAAATTTGGGGACTTCTATTTTGTTTTATTCAATTAATGTCATAAAATATGTTTAGCTATCAACAAACTGCCCAGTCATAGAGGGAGGGTCTATTGACTGGGCAGAAATATGGAGGAATGAATAATGCAGAAAAAAGGAATTCATCCTGATGGATATCGCATCCCTGATTGCCGCCTACGGCGGACACAGTATTATCGAAACCACCTTAGGAATGAGTGACAGCAAAGCATGGAAAGCCTTCGTCACCTGGTTCATGGGTCTGGCCATTATCTTCACCGGCTTAGGTTTTATGGCCGGAAATGAGATCGGTGCAGCCAATGGCCTTGCAGATCTTACAACACTTCCCGTCTCCATTACCGGACTAATCGTTGGGATCATCGCAATCGCCACAATCTGGTATATCATTCTATGGGATGTCAGGAAAAATATCACGGGCTGGAGGGATATGAAGATTCTAAATTTGACACACGCTTTAATGTAATCCTCGGAGTTCTGATGACACTTGCCATCATCATCACAGCAGGAACCGTATTGTTCGGCACCGGAACTGTTATCAGCAACCCCGTCGTTTTCTCCCAGTCACTGGAGCCGGTTCTTGGAAGCGCCGCCCGCATCATTGGCGACCTTGGTCTTTTTCTTGCTGGTCTGTCTTCCAGTATCGCGACGCCTTATATGTGCGGCATGATCATTGCACGTCTGCTTCATTGGGAACAGAAAGATCTGTGGCGCAAACTGCTGACCTGTTTCCTGATCATCTTTGGCACCATCCTTGCTATGATGGGCAAGACTCCGACGCAGATTATTCTGGTAACCCAGGCATTGTCCGGATTCTTCCTTCCATTTATCGCCATTTTCTTCGTGATTTCAGGAAATAATAAGAAGATGCTGGGAGATCATACCAATTCACTTCTTCAGAATGTCTTGAGAAGTATCGCCTGTATCGTAACGCTTGCAATGGGAATCAATATGCTGATTAATAACGTCATTTTGAAATTAATTGGATAACAATTGTATACTTCTTAACAGATGTAACTGAAAATCCCACACAAAAGAAGAATCGCCGGAACCGACGATTCTTCTTTTTCGCTCTGCAATCTATTTCCGCTTTTACAATATGCACATTTCCTGCTCTTGGTAAAATCTCCGAAGATTTCTTACGGTCATCTCCGCCTTTCTTTTATCTGATCCACAATTCTGGTGGCCGGATAATACCATACATCCAGATTTCCGGAAGCATCCAGGAGATCCTGAAAACGACTTTTGCTGATTCGGAATTTCCACTTAACTTCCTGATCGTCTACTCCAAACAATTGATAGGTTCCATTCCCGTCATCTATAGTTTTCCCCCGCCATAGTTTGCAACGGTGCAGACGTATCATCTTAGTCTGTCTTGTTTTCAGATCTTTTCCTGATCTATAAATGCACCACAACGCATATACGATACTAAGAACAGCCAGAATCGATAATACAATCATACTGAATGCCCAGCCAAGCTCCGGATATTTACCTACGATCACATATAGAAGCAATCCTGTGATCAACAAATATAGGATTCCTCTTACCAGCATCAGAATCAGTCCTTTTCTTCCTTCTACCGGGAAACACATCGTAATCCAAACCAGAATCGCCGCTATCACAATTAAAGTTCCATTGTTGATCATAGGCTCCCTCCTTTCATAATCAGGCATACTAATACCAATGACTATATGACAACTGCTGTAAAACTAATTTTCTTCGGAATCAGTTTTTCATCCAGACATCCGGCCAGATAAACATTCAGTTCTTCCATATCCGGTTCTTCCGCCCCGGTAATATCCGCGCACAGCATCAGCCTGTGATCCTCTCCCCAGCAGGTATAGGCCTCTGCACCTTGTATTCCCTCGTAACCCAGCAATGTTTTTTCCAGTTTCCCAAGATCCAGGAATTCTCTTCCCGTCAGATTTTCCACCAGGATGGTACGTCCGCAGCGCTCCAGAATATCCAGGAACTTATCCGGAAGGATCCGTGCGTGCAGTCCGGTCTGATACAGAACTCCCGGTCCGTATGGGTTCGTGATCTTGTCGGTCCATCCCTTCGTCGGGCGGTCCATGATATAGAGGCTGCCCCAGGCTCCGTACGGCTGTTTCCGGCAGGTTTCGTCAAATACATAAGCTTTTACAATCGTGTTGCGTGATACGTCATGAATCAGTTCATATCCGGCCGCGTCATTTACCTGTCCTGCTTTCACCATGTAGTGTTTCGGGAACAGATGCTCCGGCAGATGTTTCTTCAACCGGCGTACCGACGGCTCTGTCAGCATAGCTTCCATGATCACATCCATACATTCCATAAATATCTTCAACTGCTGCTCGTCAAACCGGTTCTTCCAGTAACGCAGCTCATAAAAGTAGAATCCCTTCGTATTCGACATCACCTGAAGATGGAAGGGCAGAGAATCCAGCTGAATCGGCTCTCTTGTGGCCGGCGCTCCTCCGATCTCATCCAGATTCAGGATATCTCCCTGATACTGGAAGAACATCTCATCCGCATGAAGGGCGGAGATATGGCACCGCATGGTCTCCATAATCTGGCGTGCAGATTTGCCCAGCAGCTGGGGAACTGTCTCATGAGGCACGTTCGTATAACGGAACAGATAGCTCAAAAACAACGGTCCAGCCAGCCGGGTCCAACGGCTGTCAGTACGTCCGCTATGGATACTGGTGCTGATCACATCCTTTTCGTTACTGAAAATACTGATGCAATAGTTATAGGCAGTCAGAAACATCACATTCTCCGATACCCGGTGTTTCCGGCAGAATGCATTCAGCTGGTTGGGGCTGATGGTGAATCTGCCCCGCAAAGATGCATTTTCTCCCTGATCCAGATCGTGGAAATCCCGCAGCGTCAGAATACTCTTCTTAATCCGGAAATCCTGCATCAGCTTCCGGTAATAGGCAATATCCTGCTCTCGCTTCCCTTTTCTTTCCCGTACTTTTTCATCCAGCACATATTCAAATAATGTATATTTTTCCTTTTCCACTGGTTCGCCTGCGTAAAGCTTATTCAAGTCTTCAAACAGAATCTTCAGCGTCATGCCGTCTCCCACGATATGCCCGATATCCAGGAACAGGTAATTGGCACTGTCCGTTCGATAGATCCCGGCATGATACAGTGGTTCGTCTTTCTCATACATATAGGGTACCAACAGATGCTGTCTCGTTTCTTCAAATTCCTCATCTGTCTGGCACGTAATCGGAATTTCCACCCGGACATCGTCATGACGGAAGCTCTTATAGACGCCTTCATCCAACTGGATCACGGACTTCAGTCCCGGATGTACGTCAAAGAGATCCTCTGCTGCTTTTTTCAGCCGCTCCAGATCCACACTGGGATCCAGCCGGATCAAAGAAGGCAGATTAGCGGTTGTATTTCCCCGCATTACATAGGCGAAATAAATCTGCAGATTGGTCAGCGGATAGACGTCCCGCACAGAATAGTCCACCTGTTCACCATTCATAGTTTCCAAATAATATGCCTCCAGCTTCTGTACAGTGGCATGAGCCATCAGATCATCCAGCGTGATGGCAAAATTCATATTGTCAGCCAGCTCCGTCAGCAACATCACGCTTCCCATGGAATCCATGCCTGCCCGGTAAAAGTCCGTATCGATTCCAAAGGACTGGTGTCCCAGCACCCCTGCCACGCTGTCATAGATCTTACGCTGCAGATCCGTCTCCGGCAGGATCAGATTCATACGGTTCTCTTCTTCCGTCTTCTTCTGACTGAAATAGTTAGATCTTTTGATTTTGCGGGAAGATGTCTTCTCAAAAGGATCCTTGCGGACGCGGAAGCTTAAGATTCGCTTGAAAGATGCCAGATTCTGGTTGATTTTCGTAATTGTATCGCCTATAGCCGTATCGATATCTGTAATATCACATGCTTCCGCATATTTATAATTCGGATAGATCTCTGCTGTAATGGTGTCATTTTCTTCAAACACCAGAATATCTTCCACGATCTGTTCATCGTCAAACATATTCTCAATCTGCTCAGGAGCCACATTTTCTCCATTGCTCAAAATAATCAGATTTTTCTTGCGTCCCGTCAGATACAGGAACCCTTCCTCATCCAGATATCCCAGATCTCCGGTGCGAAGCCATCCGTCGTCGGTAATGGCTTCCGCCGTATTCTCCGGATCCTTATAATATCCCATCATAACGGACGGACTCTTCACCTGGATCTCTCCATCCACAATCCGCACTTCACACCGGTCTGCAATCCTTCCCACAGACGCCACCTTATCCGGGCGGTCCCAGTCCGGAGCCGAGATGACGGGAGAACATTCGGACATTCCATATCCCTGTCCGATGGAAATTCCCAGGTTCTGATAATTCGCAGCCAGTTCCGGCGTCAGATATCCGCCGCCACAGACAATTCTTTGAAGACGGCTTCCGAATACCATAGTCTTCAATTCTTCCATATCTTTATCCGGATACTGCTTCTTCAACAGAATATACTTGTTGTAAAGAGCCTTTGCCACCATGGGCACCGCACGGAATGACGTGGGCTCAAACAGGAGCAGATGATCCGCCAGCTTGCTCATATCACGATTCAGGCATAACAGTACTCCATAGCGCATGGCAACCAGCACGTCACTGTTGATACAGAACACGTGATGGATGGGAAGAATATTCAGATAGATCTCCTTTTCCGGATGATTACGATTCGTAGATGAAAATGTATTGTCGATCAGATTCCGGTTGGAAAGCATAACGCCCTTGCCTCTTCCGGTAGTTCCGGAAGTAAAAAGAATCATGGCACAGTCGTTCTCCGCCACATCCGGCATTACGGACCTTCCTTCGAATTCTTTCAGGATATTGTCTGAGCATGGCACATGCTTTCCATGCTGTAATGAAATGTATGTACGCACTCTCGGGCAGCGCTCCTTCACACCTTCCACCAGTGGATGATGCTCCCAGTCATAGAACAGGATATCCACGTCTGACCGTTCCAGGCAATCGGCAAGTGTCTCCACATCCAGCTGGGTATCCAGTGGTACCACAGTATTTCCATTGGCCATTACCCCCAGCATCACTGCCAGATAATGGTGGCTGCCGCTTCCAAGAAGCCCCACCTGGGCTTTATGGCCGATCCTGGCGTCCTGCTCCTTTGTCCATGCGGAAATAGCTTTGCATTCCGCAACAAATTGCTGATATGTCACATCATAAACAACGTCGTTTTCTTCATAGCGCAGGAAAATCCGCTCTCCATGTTCTTTGCCTGCGTTCTGCACCAGATCATAGATGGTCTTTGTATTTTCGTAAGTAATCATAATTTCCCTCTCATCAAAAAATCCCTGCATTCCACACGTATGTGAATGCAGGGAGTCTCAAATCTTTAGAATAACGTGCTACAAGAATACTATAGCAAATCCTTCCTCTATTTTCAATTTAAGAAAGCAAAGCTCTTACTTTTTCTGCATCAAATACCACCGATTCCAGATGATCTACCTCTATCTGATACAGGGCGTTTGCCGCAATATGTTCCGCCGCCTGCTCCAGATCACGGATTCCGCTGGTATTCTTGTGAAGGTCGATCACCGCCTCCAGTCCGTCTTCGGTAAGCACACATTCCTGCTCCTGCATACCGATTCGCTTCATTACCTTAGGCAGCGCATATCTGGAGAAGATCACCTTCTTCTCCTCCGGTGTATAATCCGGAATCTCAATCACCGCAAAACGAGACATCAAAGGCGCGCTGATCTGATCCTTATCATTAGCTGTGGCAATGGGATAAACGCCCACGGTAGGGATCATACATTCAATATAGTTATCGGTAAACCCAAGGTTATCCAGCAGAGTCAGAAGCACATCCGCCGGATTGCCGTTACCTTTTCCAGAAGCCGCCTTGTCCAGCTCGTTGATGATGAATACCAGATTGGATTCTCCTGCCACGGAAAAGGCTTCCATGATAATTCCCGGCTTAGCATTGGCATAGATTCTGGAACTTCCGGTCAGCTGCTCCGGATCATTGATGGAGCTCATATCCAAAGTTGTCCACGGCATCTTTAATATCCGTGCCACCGCGTAAGCGATCTGGGACTTTCCGGTTCCCGCCGGACCAATCAGTAAAAGTCCGTACGCCGGCAAAGTGTGGGTCCGGTTAATCTGAATGATAGTTTCCATTATCCTCTGCTTCACACATTCCATGCCGTAGAGCTCCTCATCCAGAATCCGTCTGGCTTCCTTCAGATCAATGGCCTGAAAATAATTACTCTTCCACTGGATGTTCATCATGATAGACAATGCGTGCTGGGCATGGCGCCGTTCTTCTTGAGAAACTTCGTTAGAACGGGCTACGGCCAGATTCCTTCTGGCCCAGAGCCGAATGTTGTCCGGCAACGTCTTGCCTGCGCAATTCATAAAATCCGTAATACTCTGAATACTGGTCAGCTTCATGCTGTCGCCTGCTTCTTCTTCCTCATCATCAGAAACCGTCTCGGAAGGCGCGTCGCTTGAGAGCAGCCGCTCGATCATAAACTGCAGGAATCCGTCTTCCGCTGACAGCTTTACTCCACCGCCAAACGCTGTCTCACGGATCTTGTATACTGCATACTCCTCTCCTCGTACCACGCCGGAAAGACGTACGTGAATATGATTTTCTCCCAGCCATTTCAAAAGGCTTACAAACCGTGCGTCAATCTCCAGAATATCTGAAGTGACGGTACCTCCCCCTTCTTCCTTCATCTCAAAAGAAGTCCGGCGGGCCGGATTGGTGAACACTCCGCCGGTATGATGCTGGAACTTTCCTTCCCGGTTATCCAGGATCAATACCGGATGTTCCGGGGAAGCCTGGTGTTCACTGGAATAAAAAATGTGATAGGTGCACTCCGTATCCTTTGTACTGGCCGGTGCGCCGCTGAAATCAAAAACTGGCATATGTATCTACCTGCCTTTTCTCTAAAATTACACTTGTTTTAGTATACAGGAAAACCTTGAAGCTGCTGCATTCCATTATTTTCCCATACTGCCGTTAATAGTGTATCATACAATTTTGCCTCGCACAATCTTACATTGGAGACCTTTTTGCTTCCTCCGGTTTTGGTCTGTGCCAGATTCCCCAGTTTTCCATTGACTTTTACATCGACAGGATTCTATAATATTTATATTACAAACGTAAGAAAAGGAGATCCAATAATGAAACCATTACCGCAGATATCGGAAGCCGAATACGAAGTGATGAAAATCGTATGGAACTATGCCCCCATCAATACAAATGAGATTACGGAAAAGCTGGTCCGCACTACCAAGTGGAGCCCGAAGACCATCCAGACATTGATTAAGCGTCTCACTGCAAAAGGAGCCCTGACCTATGAAAAACAGGGACGGATTTTTGTTTACACGCCCCTGGTTGCAAAGGATGACTACATCGGCCAGGAAAGCCGGTCATTTCTGAAACGATTCTATAACGGAGATCTGACTGCCATGGTTTGTGCCTATCTGGATCAGGACCGGCTAACAGAAGAAGAGATTGCAGGTCTTCGCGCCATCCTGTCACAGGCCGGACAATCCCAAAAAGGAGCGGATTCTCATGACTGATTTTGTTGTCCGTTTTTTACTCTGCAACGGAATCATCGCCCTGATCATCGGGATTTTACTGCTGTTAAAACAGATAGGAAAGCGCGTGCTGGCCAGCCGGATGCAGTTCCGTCTCTGGTATCTGCTGACAGGTATTCTTATATTGCCCTTCCTTCCGGTCCGGATCTTTGATTCCATAAGTCCGGTTTCCCGTGCCGCCGGATGGCTGGCAAGACAGACTGACGGCAGGTCTTCTGGCGCCGCTGTCCCGTCCCGGTCGGCAGACTGGACCGGCGCAGACTGGGTTCAAGATTTTGCCGTCTCCGTCAGCCGAAGACCCGATACCTGGTTTTCTGTCATTTTCATAGCAGTCTGGCTGGCGGGTATCCTGTGGATGCTGTTACTGACTTTCCGCGCCTGGCGCCGGATGCGGCTGCTCCGGTCATCCGCCCTGCCGCTGGAAAATCCTGCAGTCCTCCGCCTCTACCGGCAGTGCGCGGAAGAATCCGGCATACAAAATCCGCCAATTTTATATAGCACGCTATGTATTAAATCTCCAATTTTCACCGGTTTCATACACACTTCTATCTATATTCCTCTGTCTCTGACCTGTGACTGCCCCTCAGATGAGCTCCGGTACATGCTGCTCCACGAGTTGCAGCATTTCCGCCACAGAGACTCCTGGCTGAATCTGTTCCTGACTCTGTTCGGGATCCTGTACTGGTTCAATCCTGCGGTCCGGTATGCCCGTCAAAAGATGCAGGATGACCGGGAGATGGCCTGCGACGAATCTGTTCTGGAACTTCTGGATCCAAAGGACCGCCTGGATTATGGACGCACGCTGATCAATTTTGCCGCATTCGGCTCCGGTCTTCATTCCTTTCAGGCTTCTGGACTTACCGGGAACCACAGCCAGATCTACCAGCGAGTCCAGCATATTGCCTCTTACCGGACATGCTCCAAAAAAGAACGCCAGAAAAGTACCGCTGCCTTTCTTCTGATTGCGTTCCTGCTCCTTGGCTGCAGCCCCTGGCTGACTGGTTATGCGTCCGTACCGGATCGTCACAGCTGGAATGATGCCAATGACGTCACCAGTCTGGAACTGTCTGACGTATTCCAGGGATTCCAGGGCACTTTCGTACTGTATGATATGGGACAGAATCATTGGAGCATTTACAACCAGGATCAGGCAGTAACACGTGTCTCCCCCAATTCCACTTATAAGATCTACGATGGGCTCTTTGCTCTGGAGGAAGGTGTGATCACACCGGAAGATTCCGTCCTTTCCTGGGATCACCAGGATTATCCTTTTGAAGCCTGGGAACAGGATCAGGATCTGCACACAGCTCTTCAGGCGTCTGTAAACTGGTATTTCCAGGATCTGGACCGTCAGATGGGCAAACAAGTGCTGAAAGCGCGGTTTCAGGAAATCGGTTATGGCAATCAGAATCTGGATGGAACTCTTGACAGCTATTGGATGGAATCCAGCCTTAAGATCTCCGCGGCAGAACAGGTGCAGCTTCTGGCCTCCCTGTACCGGAATGAATGGGACTGTCTGGAAGCAAACATTCAGACGGTTCTGGACAGTATCCGCCTCTCTTCTTCACCAGATGGCACTCTCTATGGCAAGACCGGTACCGGACGATTCAACGGAGAGGACCAGAACGGCTGGTTTGTAGGCCTGACTGAAGCTCCGGGCAATACCTGTTTTTTTGCTGTGAATATCCATGCTGAATCCGGAGCAACAGGAAGCCGGGCCGCCGAAATTGCAATGGAGATCCTGTCCGGTCTGGATATCTGGGATGCAGAAAACCGCTGAGATTTCATACCCTCAGCGGTTTTTTGCAAGATGTTCCTTAATATTTACACACATCCACCCAGGCCAGGAATCCGGAATAGAGTTCCAGTTCTTCTATGGTCAGTTCGATGGCGCTGTTACTGCTTCCGCAGGCCGGAAACACAGTCTCGAACCGTTTCAGCGATTCGTCCAGGTACACCTGTACCCCTTCCTGGATTCCGAAGGGGCAGACGCCGCCCACTGCATGTCCTACCATGATTTCCACTTCTTCCGGCGTCAGCATTTTTGCCTTCGTTCCAAACTTTGCTTTATACTTTTTATTATCGATCTTCGCATCCCCGGCAGAAACGATCAGAATAGGCCGGTCATTTACTTTAAACGACAATGTCTTCGCGATCCTGCAGGGCTCACAGTGCGCTGCCTGTGCCGCAAGTTCCACCGTTGCACTGGACACGTCAAATTCCTGTATCCGGTCTTCCATATCATATTTTCTGAAATACTCCCTCACTTTTTCAATTGCCATGTGTTCGCCTCCCATATTCTGTCCCGGTCATAAAGACACTTTTTATGTATTATGACACAGATTCCTGGATAAAGCCATCCCTCAGTGAACGCTTTTCTGTGCATACTGCTCCCATTCTTCGTCAGACAGCCTGGGACGGTACAGCGGCAGATCCAGCCGTTCATCATAACCGAGCACCTGATTCGACACGTATTGGAAACCACCATTATCCATAGGCCGCACCTTCAGCTTACTGGTAACCACCCGGTCTAGCCCTTTTCTTACAAATACCCCCTGCACCGTCAGAAGACAGGTTCCATCCTCCTGCTCTTCCACCTCCGTCACCTCCGGATAAGGACCGTAGGGCACCTGATGCTCATGAACCCCTCCATACCGGTAGCGGTACGTCTGTGTCTCTGCATGATAAACGGTATGGCTCTTTATGACTTCACTGCTGATGTCAAGATGCAGGCGGAGAATCTGTTCAAATTCCTCTTGGGGTATCTCCCATTCCACCATTTCATAATCCTTCTGATAAGGCACATAGGTACCGTACTCCATCTGATAAAACCGTTCATAGAGATCATAGAGTTCCAGATCCCCAAGGTCATCTTCATTCCAGTCGGTCAGCAATAGGTTATTCCGGTCATATCCCAGCGGATAGACATACCTTCTGTTCATTTCCCTGCACATTTCCGTAAGAGGAAGCACCCGGAATCCGATCCGTCCCGGCGCGCTGTCGTACCCCTCCGGCTGATACTCTTCCAGAAACAGATATCCTCCGTCCGTATACTCCCAGGAATAAGCCTGAAATTTCTGATGATAGCTGATCTCCGGTTCTGCCTGGTTCCAGGTGACTGTGCGCAGTTCTACTTCCATCACCCCTTCTGCGGCTGTCAGATCATAACAGACAAAACCGCCGTTATTAAGCAGGGACAAAAAACAGGTCCGGCTCTTTTTTCCCTCCCTGGCATTTCGGCAGAACGTATCTACCTGGCCGTAATTGGTCATGTTGATCTGACTCTGGGAATCCACCGCCGCATATCCTGCTTCTCCGAGACGCTGTATGATCTGTTCCTGGGTCTCCCGGTTCTCCAGCTGACCAGTCTCTTCTGCCTCTTCGTAGATATCCCGGTATTCTTCCGCCAGCCGCAGAAGCTGATCCTCTCTGTTCTGCCCATCCTGTACCGCCGCACAGCCCCACAGATCAATCAGTAGGATACAGACTATCCAGAACAAGACTGTCTTTTTGTACCACATATCCACTCCCTCCCAGATGCTTTACATTTTCCACCATACTGACGATAAGGACAGGCTGTTCCGTATCCGGATCTGCCGGAAATGCGGCGAACCATCCAATCTCTGTTCCTTCCGTATCTTCTTTGGATGCTTTCAGTTCGGCCGTCCCCGTCTTGCCTGCCAGTACCATATCATTCCGATGGGCCCGGTATCCGGTTCCGTGAGGATCATTGACTACTCCCTTCAGGCCGTCCAGGATCCGATCCGTCTGTTCCGGCGTAAATGCCTGGGAGATCCATACCTCTTTATGCGGTTCATCTGAATAGCGCAAATAGGGCCGGATAACATCTCCCTGATTGGAAAATGCGGTATAGAGACAGGCCAGATGGAGCGGATTAACCAGAATCTGACCCTGTCCATATCCGCTGTCAGCCAGCTGAATCTCTGTTTCGATTCCATCTGTGTTGGAATACTGGGACTGTGTCATCCGGATCTCAAAGGGGATCTCCTGATTGAATCCCAGGTCATCAAGGGAAACGGCCAGGTTCTCTGCACCAATCTTCAGCGCCGCTTTGGCAAAATAAATGTTATCCGAATAGATCAGGGCATTTTTCAGAACGACCGGTTCATATGCATGGAGTGTAGTGACAAAATAAGAGCCCCAGGACGCATCCTTCTGCCAGGACAGTCCCTCATTTCCAAAATCCTCGTCCGGGTCCAGGGTTCCTGTCTTTAATCCAATGCCCGCAATAATTGGCTTAAAGGTAGATCCGGGACACCAGGTCTGCCGGAATCGGTTGTATAAAGGTCGGTCTTCGTCCTCATTCAGACTGGTCCAGGCTGCATCCGTCATGCCCAGTATAAAATCATTGTTATCATAAGACGGGGTGCTCACCAGAGCCAGAACTTCTCCGGTAACCGGATTCATCGCCACGGAACAACCCGGATCCTCCCGGAACTGTTCATACAGTTTTTTCTGAAGATCTGCATCGATGGTCAGACGGATCGTCTCTCCATCGATCTGTTTTTTGCTGGCAACGGAACGCTTCACATTTCCCTCTGAGTCCAGAATCCGGATAGCACAGCCGTCTTCCCCTTTTAATTCTGTCTCATACAGGCTTTCCATACCGCTGCGGCCAATCACACTGCCAGTATGATATCCTTCTCCTTCATGTTCTTCCAGGTCTTCCGCCGTTACCGCTTGTACATAACCGATCAGATGAGACGCCGCTTCTGCCAGCGGATAACTGCGGACCTCTGTATCAGAGATCAGAATACCCGGAATCTCCAGAAGCTGCTGCTGCCGTTCCCATTCTTTTCTCGTCTCTTCCGGAAGATCCACAGCCATTGCTTCCACTTCTTGAATCTTAGACAGGCTCCGCAACGGCACAAAAGACTCTTCAGTTACCCAGCTCTCCGACAACTTTGCTTCTACCGTCTCAACATCCATTTCCAGAAGCTCTGCAGCTCGGGAAATGGACGCCTCCCGGTCTTCCAGTTTTCCTGGTACGATTCCAACCGAAACTGCTGTCCCCGGTCCAGCCAGCAGATTGCCGTTCCGGTCCAGGATCTGTCCTCTCATGGCAGGGTAAGTGGTGACGCGGACTTTATCTTCCGATTCAAGCTCCGGAAAAATCAGTCCATCTGTCCAGATCAGCCGGTAGCCGTCCTCTCCTTCTGTAAAATAAGCTTCATTTTCAAAACTGACCGGGCCTGCCGCCGTATCAAATGACATCTCATAGCGGACAGATAACTGTTCTGTATCACTTTCCAGAACCTTCAAAGCAATATTCTGAATTTCGATTCCCTCATAAATAGAAGAATTGCGCTGCCGGAAGTCCTCCAGCGTGATGCCACCGGATTCTTCCACATCCAGCATCTGATACATTTCCTCATACTCCTGTTCCGTGATGTGATCTATATAGATGGATAATAGTCCTTCCGGCTGTGTCCAGCTATATTTTCCATAGCAGACGGCAAGGACGTACATTACTGCTCCCAGCAGAAAGATCCCTCCAGCAATTAGCAGTGACATCCGAAGAATTGCTGTCCCGTTCTTTTTCTTCATCTTTCCCCTCCTTTTATTACGCATGTAATATTTCTTTAAGTATTACATATGTAGGATATTAAGTCAACCTCCGATTTGTCTTCCGCCTCAGAATTTCCCCATCAAAAAAGAGCAATCGACTGTTGCTGTCAACTGCTCTTTCTTCGCTCTATCTTACAAAGTTCGTAACATAATTTCTCTCCGTCTCCGGCAACGCCACACCGTCCGCCTTCCCACACTCGATACATTTCATCAGCCAGGCCAGATTCCGGGCCAGGTTGCGCATAGTCTGCATTCCTTCCGGATCTTGCTCCACCTCTCCCGGTTTTGCACCATGCGCCAGACTCCAGTAAGTCGATCCGGCCACCGGCATCTGGGAAATGCCGAAATATTTATTCAATGCATCCAGCGAAGCCGTCGTACCGCCTCTTCTGGCCACGGCAACCGCCGCGCCGGGCTTGAACGCCAGAGCCCGGCCGCTGCTGTAAAACACCCGATCCAGAAAAGACTGTACCCGGCCGCTGGGATGAGCATAATATACCGGCGTCCCGAACACCAGACCGTCCGCCTCCTTTGCTTTCGCGATAAATGTATTGACCTCATCCTCTTCGAACACACAGCCCTGCTCCGAGCATCTGCTGCAGCCGATACAGTCCCGGACGGGATCCGGTCCTATCTGAAAGATCTCATAATCGATCCCCTGACGTTCCAGCTCCTTCCCCACTTCCTCCAGGGCACGATATGTATTGCCATTTGCCTTGGCGCTTCCGTTCAGCATCAATACCTTCATGATCCATTTCCTCCTTTTTTATTCCAGATTTGCCATAAACAGCTCGTAAAAATCATCCTCGCCCGCCTGCCAGTATTATATTCTATTGTACCATATTTCTCCCACAATACGGGAAAACTTCCTTTCTTTATCTTTTTCCGTTCGAAAAGGTATGGTATGATAAACACGAAAATATTCAGGGAGGTTTGTTTCATGCATGTAGGAAAGAAGACACAGGAGCGGGAAAAATCAGCCATGTCCGTATCTTT
>CASEIR010000086.1 GCA_949287925.1 uncultured Lachnospiraceae bacterium | reverse complement strand
AAGGGACTGGTCCCTTGCGGGTTCTTAGGGCAGCGCCCTAAGCCCTCGGAGAGCTTTTCGGCATCGATATCTGCAATTTTCAAGGTTCTTTTGAGCCTATTTTTTTCGACTCAGTTTTTCATAGATTACTTGACACTACCCACAGATTCATTTCGACTTGTTATACTCTTGCCTATATTCTACCATTATTGTGAATTCTGGTACAGTAGAGAATAAAAAATGTTCTCCTACTGGTCTTCTATTTCAAAAACTTCTGCTGGAGATTTTTATATTCTGCATCAGATGAGTCGCAGATGTGATAAGTCTCAATCAGACCATCCTCACCATTGTAAATATTCAGGTATCGATCCGCCAAAGTAAAACTAATACTTCCGTTTTCAAATTCTCCACTGATCCACAGCGAATCCAAAATCTCATATTCTTCATAAGGAATCACACATTTTTCCACTTTCAGATCTGACAGATAATTGAAGAATTCTTCTACATCGTCAATCCGGCTTACTTTTTCATAATCTCTGTTTTGAACATCAGCCTCTGCAATCTTCCAGGATTTTGTTTCTGTTAGTTCCGCCACACTGCCCCGTTCTGTCACCAGCATCGTTCTTCCTGCACAAAAGGAGCTGAAAATCATAACCACAAACAACACCCAGGATCCAAGAATTTTTTTTCTTTCCTGCATAACCGACTTCAGCCGGTAACGCATGGTTTTTGCTGAAGCCGAAAGACAGGTTGTGAATCCTTCCGACCTTCCTGCCGTGGAAAGCAGCAGCTGCGCATATTTCTTTCTCTTTTCCCCATCTGCATCCTTCAATACCACCTCATCACAGGACAGCTCCAGGTCATCTTCCGCTTTGCGGATCGCCAGCCACACAAAGGGATGAATCCAGCCAAGGGCATTGCAGAACCGGAGAAAGAATTTGGTATGCATATCATTTCTCTGAATATGATGAAGTTCATGACAGAAAATAAATTCCAAGTCTTCTTCTGAATAATCCTGTTCCGGAAGATAGGTTATTTTCTTCTTTTTTCTCATTCCCACACTCAGAGGCGTCTGAACCGCCGGAGAAATCCTTAGTTCTACATGGGCATTATAATCGAGCTTTTCCTTTGCTTCCTCCCATTTTCTTAAAAGGAAGAGATCCTGAACCAGGCGCGAATTTCGCTTCAGCTTCCAGATAAATTTCAGATGAAAAATCACCTGTATCCCAAATATGATGATTCCTCCTACTATCCATAAACACAGCAAAATCTTCAGCAGCTTCCCGGGTATATAGAAATAAACAGCCGGCGGCAATGCTGTTGTCAAATATATCTGATGTGGCTGATAGAATAAAAAAACAGGTATCAACCAGAAAGCTGCACATGTTCTCGCCATAAAGTATTTTCTGAGAACCGGTAACAAAAACAATAACAGGGTAAAATATACACTGACAAAAAAGAACAGATCGACTACGCTGGAAATTAAACGACCATCCGAATTCTTCCACCATCCCAGAATAATGCACGCAATCACGTAAACAAGGATAATTACAGGAAAGTAAATCGGATCCATCCATACAAGCGAATCATCATTTCCCTTCCAGGGCCAGCCACGTTTCCCTTTATACTCCGCATTATAAGACGCCCGAAAATCCGCGAGCAACAGATAAGCCAGTACCAGCGCCCATCCCATACGCAGTATATATACCATGATCACGTCCGTCATATTACAGCTCCCCTTTCTCAAGAAGTCTTCTTAATTCCTCCAGTTCTTCCTTTTGAATCCCGCTGTCACACAGCGCTGTGGCGAAGTTTGCAATAGACCCGTCAAATAATCGGTTCAGAAATGATCTGCTCTCGGACGCCAGATATTCCTTCTCCGTCACCAGCGGCTCATACAGATTCAATCTTCCTTCTTTTTTCTGGGCAAGGAATCCTTTCTCACTCAACCGCGTCAATAAGGTCAGGATCGTGGTGGGTGCAAGAGGGTGTATCTTCTCCAGCGCATGTTCTATCGTTGCTCTAGATACTGGAGCCTGTTCTTTCCATACGATTTGCATGATTTCCAGTTCACTTTCCGGAAGATGTTTGATCTCTTTCATCTCTTCTCCTTTCCTGTTTTAATTCCTTATAACAGCGTTGTTCTACATTTGTAGAATTATTGTATTCTACAAATGTAGTAATGTCAAGTCTGTATGCTCTATAAAAACAAAACACCCGGAAGATTACTCTTCCAGGTGTCATCTCATTCCTTATTAAAATTAATATGTACCTTCAAAACTGCATATAAGAAAACCTACCATCCATCACCTATCACCGTCTTGGTCATGCCCTCGACCGATTAGTAGCAGTCAGCTCCATACATTACTGCACTTCCACCTCTGCCCTATCTACCTCGTCGTCTTC
>CASEIR010000085.1 GCA_949287925.1 uncultured Lachnospiraceae bacterium | reverse complement strand
CCATATGTACGCGATTATAGCAACAGGTGGTAAACAGTACAAAGTAGCCGAAGGCGATATCATTAAAGTAGAAAAGCTTGGTGTAGAAGCCGGAGAGACTTATACATTTGACCAGGTGCTTGCAGTAAGCGATAACGGCCTTAAGATCGGTAATCCGACTGTTGAGGGCGCAACCGTTGAAGCTTCTGTTGTAGAAAACGGAAAAGCAAAAAAAGTCGTTGTTTACAAGTTTAAGAGAAAAACTGGATACCATAAGAAGAATGGTCACAGACAGCAGTACACTGCTGTAAAGATCGACAAGATCAACGCTTAATTCTGGAGAGTATCCAATGATTCATGTAACCATCTGTCAGAATAAAAAGGGTGAATATCTCGGGTTTGACGCAAAAGGACATGCCGGGTATGCCGAAGCCGGAGACGACATCGTCTGTGCGGCCGCATCGATACTGATGATCAATACGGCAAACGCTCTGGAGCTTTACGCAGACGCCGGGCTTGTCGTATCCGGGGAAGAGGATGAAGGACAGCTTCGGGTCATGCTGGAAAGTGAGCCCACAAAGGAGACAGAACTTCTTTTTAAGACCATGGTCTTAGGTCTGACACAGATGGAAGACGATGAGAACTATGCAGGATATATTGATTTAACATTCGAGGAGGTGCAGCAACCATGATGAAATTAAACCTTCAGTATTTCGCTCATAAAAAGGGTGTTGGTTCTACAAAGAACGGCAGAGATTCTGAGTCCAAGAGACTTGGAGCAAAGAGAGCGGACGGTCAGTTCGTAAAAGCAGGCAACATCCTCTACAGACAGCGCGGAACAAAGATCCATCCGGGCATCAATGTAGGCCGCGGCGGTGATGATACTTTATTCGCACTGGTGGACGGCGTTGTCAGATTTGAGAGAAAAGGAAGAGATAAGAAACAGGTTTCTATCTATCCGGTGGCAGCTGAGTAATCAAAGCGATATGAAGAGTGTTGCATGGACTGGTAACAGTTGAAGGCAGCACTCTTTTTTGTTATAATGAATGCACTTATATCAGATGTGAGATGGATTAGTTTTAGAGAAAGGAATTATCTATGTTTGCAGATAGAGCAAAGATTTTGATCAGATCAGGAAAAGGCGGGGACGGCCATGTCAGTTTCCGGCGGGAACTTTATGTTCCAAACGGAGGTCCGGACGGCGGCGATGGAGGCCGCGGCGGTGATGTGATCTTTGAAGTGGATGAAGGATTGAATACACTTCAGGATTTCCGCCACCGCAGGAAGTTTGCCGCGAAAGACGGAGAGCCGGGAGGAAAACGCCGCTGCCACGGGGCCGATGCGGACGATATAGTGTTAAAGGTGCCGGAAGGAACCGTGATCAAAGAAGCGGAAACCGGAAAGGTGATCGCTGATATGTCCGGAGATAACCGCAGACAGGTGGTATTAAAAGGCGGAAAAGGCGGTCTTGGCAATCAGCATTACGCAACTGCCACCATGCAGATCCCCAAGTACGCACAGCCCGGACAGCCATCCAGAGAACTCTGGGTACAGCTGGAACTGAAAGTGATCGCGGATGTCGGACTGATCGGATTTCCCAATGTTGGAAAATCCACCCTGCTTTCCAGAGTTACCAATGCGAAGCCCAAGATCGCGAATTATCATTTTACGACCTTAAATCCTAATCTTGGTGTGGTTGATCTCCCAAACGGGAAGGGATTTGTGATCGCGGATATTCCTGGCCTTATCGAAGGCGCATCGGAAGGGCTTGGCCTTGGACATGAATTTCTTCGCCATATTGAACGTACCCGCATGATGATCCATGTGGTGGACGCTGCCGGAACAGAAGGCAGAGATCCGGTAGAAGATATCTATAAGATCAATGAAGAACTGAAAGCCTATAACCCGGAAATTGCGGCGCGCCCGCAGGTGATCGCGGCAAACAAGACAGACGTGATCTATCCGGAAGGAGAAGATCCTGTGGAACGTCTGAAAAAAGAGTTTGAGCCAAAGGGATATCCCGTATTTCCAATTTCCGGAGTAACCGGAGAAGGTATCCAGGAGCTTTTATATTATGTATCTGAGCAGCTGGATCAGCTGGAGAAAGAACCGATCACCTTCCAGCAGGAATATTTCCCTGAAGAAGAACTTCTTTACGAAAATCTTCCATATACTGTGACAAAAGAGGAAGATGTCTATGTCGTGGAGGGCCCGAAGATCGAAAAGATGCTGGGGTATACATCTCTGGCTTCCGAAAAAGGAATGATGGACTTCCAGAAGTTCCTGCAAGATACGGGTATTCTGGATGAACTGGAGGCAGCCGGCATTCAGGAAGGCGACACGGTCCGTATGTACGGGTTGCAGTTTGATTATTATAAATAAGGAGTTTGACGATGACAACAAAGCAGAGAGCATATTTAAAGAGTCTGGCCATGACAATGGATCCGATCTTTCAGATCGGGAAGAACAGTATGTCGCCGGAACTTACACAGGCAGTAAAAGAGGCGCTGGACGCAAGAGAACTTATTAAGATCAGCGTACTGAAAAACTGTGCAGATGATCCTAAAGAACTGGCCGCGATGATGGCTGAGAGAACACATGCCCAGGTGGTTCAGGTGATTGGCAAGAAAATCGTACTTTATAAGGAAGGCAAAGATAAAAATAAAAAGATCCAGCTTCCATAAGTAAAAAGAAACCAAAGGTGACAGGATATGAAAATCGGGATAATGGGCGGAACCTTTGATCCGATCCATAATGGACATTTGATGTTGGGGGAGGCGGCTTATGAAGCATTTGAACTGGATCAGATCTGGTTTCTGCCAAATGGTAACCCTCCCCATAAAAAGAACAGCAGGATAGAAGCGGATGCGTCGGACAGAGTGACCATGACAAGACTTGCGGTTTCAGGGGTTCCCTACTTCCGGGTAGAGACATATGAGGCCAGGCGTAAGGAGGTTTCCTGCACGTACCGCACCCTTGAATATTTCCATGAAAAATATCCGAATGATCAGATGTATTTTATTATCGGCGCGGACTCGCTTTTTTCCATTGAAAGCTGGGTTCACCCGGAACGGATTTTTCCCCGGTGTACCATTCTGGCGGCTTACCGGGATGAAGTAAACTCCAGAAAAATGATGGAGGAAAAGATCTGGGATCTGCAGGAAAAATATCATGCAGACATACGACTTTTGGTGACACCACTGATGCACGTTGCATCCCATGAACTTCGGCAGCTTATAAAAAAGGGGCAGGATATCTCACCATATGTACCGGAGCCGGTGGTTCAATATATAAAGGAGCACGGTCTATATCGTCCCAGAAATCAGAAAAGAGAGAATGAGTGTCTATGAATCAGCAGATTACGAAAATACGCCGTAAATTAATAGCAGAACTGGATAAAGAACGGTATGAACATACTCTTGGCGTGATGTACACCGCTGCTTCCATGGCGATGTGTCACGGCGCAGATGTGGAACAGGCGCTGCTGGCAGGCCTTCTTCATGATTGTGCAAAGTGTATTCCGGGAGAGAATAAGATTAAAATGTGTGAGAAGTATCATCTGAATGTGTCAGAAGTAGAACGGGAGAATCCCAGTCTTCTCCACGCCAAGCTGGGGGCGTTTCTGGCTGCGAAAAAATATCATATTGAAGATAAGGAAATTATCAATGCGATCGCCAGCCATACAACCGGGCATCCGCATATGACACTCCTGGAAAAAATCATTTACATTGCCGACTATATTGAACCGGGCAGGCCGGAACTTGCAAACATGGAAGAGGTAAGGCATCTTGCTTTCCGGAATATTGATGAGTGCCTGTATCGGATCCTGGAAGATTCGCTGGAGTATCTGAACCGGTTGTCAAAGCCTATCGATCCGATGACAGAAAAGACTTATAATTATTATAAAGCAGTATTAATGAAAGAATAAATGGAGATAAAGGAGGAGAATCTATGGAGCAGTCAAAACACATGTTGCAGCTGGTGTATCAGGCATTAGAAGATAAAAAAGGGGAAGATATCGTGATGATCGATATCTCGCAGATCTCTGTTCTGGCAGATTATTTCGTAATCTGCAGCGCGGGAAGCGACAGTCAGATCCAGGCGCTGGTAGACAGTGTGGAAGAGATCATGCACAAAAACGGTTATTCTATCCGTCAGCAGGAAGGACGTAATTCCGGGACCTGGGTACTGATGGATTACGGTGATGTGATCGTGCACATCTTTGACAGGGAAAACCGGAGTTTCTATAATCTGGAACGGATCTGGAATGACGGCAGAAGAGTAGAAAAAGAGGAACTTTCATAATCCTTTCACAGAAGGGAGGAAGGTCTGTGAAAAAATGGATGCTTGCTGTTTTGATCTTATTTTTGTCAGGCGGTTTCTATCTTCTTGCGGATTCAAAAGACGAGGGCAGAAATGCGCAGGTTTCAAAACTGACTGCCAAGGAAGAAGAGCTTGTCAGCAGTGGATATCCGCGTGAGGTTCTGGAGCAGATAGACCGGTCATCCTCAAAAGAATTTCTTGAGAAATTCGCATTACCATATGGGTGATGACGGTAAGATAGAGGCATGTGATGTGGTGGCATTTTATGATTGGAATGTTACATCTGCAGGCGGGGGAACAGATCAGATTTTTTTACAATGGAGCAGCGAATATTTCACATGTAAAAGTGGCTTTGTTGCATGTAGCTATGTAAAAAATTATTGTTCCGGACAAAAAGAATATTATCAGCAGCGTGCACAGACGGATCAGGCCTTTCTGGGAGGTGTTGGCTGGTATCTG
>CASEIR010000084.1 GCA_949287925.1 uncultured Lachnospiraceae bacterium | reverse complement strand
TTGTTTTGTGTAGAATTCATTTGTAGATACCTTCCTTATTCTGTTCATTTGCTAACTGGCCGGTCAGCAATGACAGTTTAACTTAGGTATCTATTTTTGTAAAATCATTTACTCTCTACACTTTGAATTATACAGGAAGCTCTCCACATAAGCGGAAAGATACTGCTCCTTTGTCCGTTTTGTTTCCAGCAATAATTTTTCCTGCCACCCCAGATTCCGGCCATCTTTATATTCTTTTCGGATCATCTCCTGTAATATGCGAAACAGATCCTCTCCGAATTTTTCCAGTCCGCTGACTTTATGGCGGTCCGCATCCCATACTGCATCATAATTCAATACTATGGCATTTTCCTTCTCCTGGATTATCCGTTTTAATTCAGATAATTTTCGCTTATGTTCCTCACTTTCACTTTCATAAATCCTGCGATATGTCGGCTCAATATCCGATATTATTTTCGGATTGCGCATACAGAATACGCAATGCTCTAAAACACTTTCCTCCCGCAGCGCTCCATATTGGATTTCCAGATTGGTAATACTCATTCCCGGACGATAATATTTATCTACGCGCATATCATTTGCAGACGCTACAATATTCTCCTGTGGGATCCAGCCATAACGTTCCCCCAGAAGTACAATAATAAACGGAACACACCGGTCAATTGCATCAATACAGACTTTTAATACCAGACGGCCGCTCTCTTCTTCCGTCATGTTTACTGTATCAATTCCCCAGCGAAGATCTAACTCCTGAACATCTTCTCCATACTCTGCAATTACTTTCCGAAGTTTGGGAAAAATTTTTTCATGAAGAAAATCTCGTTCTGTCTGCATATCTTTAAACGTGCTCGAAATAAATACCGATCGCATCTCTTTATCCCCCAACTGCTGCTTATCCACTGTTTCCAATCTTCGCAGCTATGCTTTTTGTTCAAACATAAAACGCACCGTATCCCGATCTTTTTCTTTCTCTTCCTCTGACAGATATTTATACGGAACCAAAGACTGGTGGATCCGCAAGTTAGGATCCTTTGCCTTCCCATCTGGTAGAATTCCGTAATCCCAGTCATTCAGGAAATGATACCGGCACCATCGAATGTGTTCAAGTTCAGAGAACCATTCCAGATATGGCAGATATGTATCCGGATCTGTCCGCTCCGATCCGGTCAGAATCTTCAGCATCTGTAATCTGATCTCATGGTAATCCACCGAATTCACATTCGAATACCGTGTAAACGCATCCAGACCGGCCCATAATGTTTCTATGGACTCTTTCTCCAGTCCTGCCGCTCCATACAGAACCGCGTAATTCCAGTTTAGCTGTTTGGCTTGTTCAAACAGTTTTTCGTTCAGAATATTTTTCAGTTTCTTTCCTTCTTGTTCTGCATCATAGATCCGAAGATTTGCTCTCTGGAACAACCGGTCTAACAGTCCGCTTTCACAGCTGAACACGTCAATCCGGCCATTCGGGACAACCGCAAGCAGATCCTGCAAAAATTCTATGTCATTCCTCTGGTCACTGACCAGGATGCGGTCCGCTTCGTTCAGACATGGAATTGACTGATACCATTCTTCTTCATGGAATATAACCGGATCCGAAATTTTAGAGATACCCGGACAGCAGGCAATATATTTTTGATCTGCATAAAACACATGATATTCAATCCGCTGATTCGAATGAAAAATATTTTTCTGTAGTCCTTCTATCAGCAAAGATTCTGCCAATTTTCCTCCGCCGATCAGAACAATACGAAGCTGATATTCCTTTTGCATCGCCTCTTGAATTAGGCTCTGTTCCTTCCAATAAGCCCTGCTCTGGGCTTCCTCATAATGAAAAAAATGAAGATGGTCGCATTCCACCTGCTGTGCCCGTATAATGGAAGACTTGATATAAACTTGTTTATCAGATAACACATCCAGGTTTCTTTTGTAAAAATCATAACTGTCTTTCTCATCTGTATACATCAGGATATAACGAGTCGCCCGGACCATCTGGTTTTCCGGTCCCTGAATTCCCTTTCGACCGGTCTGCGCCAGAATATCCAGAGCATCCGCACCATCGCCGTAAACCGCAATACTGTCCCCGCATAGATAGGTCATTCCACGCCTGACCTTCTCCCGTAACGTAATAAAGGCTAGGACTAATCCGCTTGCTGTCGCCAGCGGAGCCATCCAGCGGGCAATCTCCACATAAATATTCGGCGGCGTATCTCCATAATTCATCACATACATGGCCACACCCATAAACGCTGCGTTCACAAATGTCTCCTCATGAATCGACAGATATCCGTATATTGTCAATTCGAGCGGCAGCAGGAAAACGAAGTAAAAGAAGTGGCAGAGGCAATGTCTGATTATGTGACGGCAGAGTATGAAAGCCATTGCGGTTTTATGCTTTGCGGTAATAGCAGTGTTCATAATAGTGGCTATTGTTGCATCTGTTTAGGCTTTTTATGATAATTTCGCCGTAAGGCGGGGGATTCTTTCATAATAAGGATAAACAGAGATAGACAGTATTCGTGATGGAGACTATAATTTGAGGTATAAATGGAATTGCAAGGGGGATGGTCTTGTGAAAAGATGGAGTGAAGATGCTGAAAAAATAATGACGGAACGCTTTGGAAAAGATACAGTTATTGCATTGGCAACGGTAGAAAATGAGATGCCCTTTGTGCGTTATGTAAATGCTTATTATGAGGATGGTGCATTTTATATGATTACATATGCACTTTCAAATAAGATGAGCCACATAAAAAACAATCCCACTGTAGCAATAGCCGGTGAATGGTTTACCGCACATGGAAAAGGTATTAATTGGGATACATTGGGAAAACGGAAAATGTTCAAATTGCAGAGAAATTGAAAAAGGTATTTTCTGCCTGGATTAACAACGGCCATAATGATCTTGAAGATGAGAATACGATCATTTTATGTGTAGAATTGACAGACGGACTGTTGCTTTCACATGGAACAAGGTATGAGTTTTAGTCTTCAGCTTCCGGTTTAATATATAGTTTTATAAGTAACAGGCGGTGCCGTTGCGGGAATTCAATTTCAGCAACGGCAGTTTTTGTTTGCGCCTGAATAGGAAGAAGACAGAGGGGTGACGCTGTGCTATACTTAGTGCAGCGCATCAAGATTTAAAGAGAGGGCTGACTATGGTAGGTATTTATGATTGTTTTGGTTATGGCGGTAGTTTTGATGTACCTTTTGAAGAAAGATACAAACTGATCAAGCGGGCTGGATTTGACTGTGTGATGTTATGGTGGAGCGATAAGTTTGGAAGGGGAGCGGGTTATCAGGAGGACGTACACCTGGCAACAGAAGCCGGATTGGAAATAGAAAATATGCACACGCCGGTTCATGAACAGAATGATTTATCATCCGATAATCTGAATGGGGAAAGCGTTTATCAAACGTATCTACAGTGTGTGAAAGATTGTGCTGTCTTTCATATCCCCACCATGGTGATTCATCTGCTGGCGGATCAATATCCAGTTAATGAACTGGGGTTAAAAAGGTTGGAGAAGCTTATTGATAAGGCGGAAGAGAAAGAAATCCAGATTGCCTTTGAAAATTTAGACAACATAAATAATCTGGACAGGGTGTTAAACACGTTTCAGTCAAAATTTGCAGGGTACTGTTATGATAGCTGCCATCATCAGAACTATGCTTCTGATATAGATTTGCTGAACAAGTATGGGAACCGTCTAATGGCGCTGCATTTGCAAGATAATGGCGGAAAATATAATCAACATCAGCTCCCTTTTGACGGGAATATTGACTGGGAAGATGTAATGAGGAAGATAACGCGCACAGGCTATCAGGGGGCGACAACTTTGGAGCCAATGAACTGGGATTATGAAGATTTATCCATTGGGGAATTTTTGGAGTGTGCGTATCAAAAAGCAAAACGGTTAGATAAAATGAGACACAACTAATACGAAAGAGGTATGCATTACATATCATAGAAGTTGGAGAACAAGACATGAGTCATGACGTTAAGTTTAGTTTAGGAACATATTTCCATGGAACGAAGGCGGATTTAAAAATCGGGGATTTTCTGCAGCCTGGATATTCGTCAAATTATGAAGATGACAGGGTTGCCCAATATGTATATTTTACAGGAACGCTGGATGCCGCTATCTGGGGCGCTGAACTGGCAAAAGGAGACACCAAAGAGAGGATATACATAGTAGAACCTACCGGGGAGTTTGAGGATGATCCGAATGTAACGGATAAAAAATTTAAAGGGAATCCTACCAAGTCATATCGGACCAGATATCCGTTGAAAATCGTTGCTGAAGCGGTCAATTGGAAGAGGCACGATCCGGAGGTGTTACAGGCAATGCTGGACAATCTGGCGAAAATAAAAGAAGCCGGAATAAGAGCAATTGAATAGGGACAGGTGTCCCCATCAATGTATTGAACTATGGTTAATCTTCTTGAAAATTCTTTAACCGCCGCTCCGTTGTGAACAGAACATTTCTCTGGTATGCTTGTAGTAGATTAAGAGAAAACGGTAAGGGAGATGTTGGCATGACCTTAGGAAACGTGATTAGGAAATACAGGAAAATGCGGGATATTACGCAGGAGGAGATGGCAAAAAGACTTGGGGTAACTGGGGCCGCGGTGAACAAGTGGGAAAATGAAAAGTCTTATCCGGACATCACTTTGCTGGCGCCCATAGCCAGGCTGTTGGACATCACTTTGGACACATTATTATCTTTTCAGGAAGATCTGACAGATCAGGAGATGAATGATATTATCTGTACCGTGGATGAGAAGTTTAAAACGGAATCGTATGAGGCGGTCTTTCAATGGGCGAAAAAAATCCTGGAGCAATATCCGTCTTGCGAGCAGCTAATGCTGAATTTTGCAGTCATATTTGACGCGCAGCGTCTGATACAGAAGGTCTCAAAAGAAGCAGAATATGAGGAATGCATATGCGCCTGGTATATGCGGACTCTAAATAGCGCGGATGAGTCCATTCGGCTCAGGGCGGCGGATTCTCTGGTTGGATTTTATATGAGAAAAGAAGAGTACGAAAAGGCTGAAAAATATCTGGAATATTTTTCGGTACAAAATCCCGAGAAGAAACAAAAACAAGCACAGATTTATGCGGAAATGGGAAAAACGAATGAGGCTTATAAAGCCTATGAGAAACTCTTGTTTACGGATTATCAGAGAATCAGCATGGAGTTGCATGGAATGTATCTGCTGGCCATGAAAGATGAGGATAAGTCCAAAGCGCTAAAACTGATTGAGAAGCAAAAAGAACTGGCCCGTTGTTTTGAAATGGGTCCATATTACGAAGCCTCCTACGGACTAGAATTTGCGACGGTGGAAAGAGATTCAGAGAAGGTCATAGACATAATGAAAGAAATGCTTTCCGGTGTGGATCATATTTTTGATTTTAAAAAGTCCTGGCTTTATGAACACATGGAATTTAAGGAAACCAGGGATGATTTTGTGGAAGAGTTGAGAGAGAATCTGAAGAAATGCTTTCGTGATGAAGAAACCTATGGCTTTTTGAAAGATAATCAACTGTAAAATGAAAGGGAACGATAAAACACCGTTCCCTTTTTCCAGTATTATAATACCACAAAATTGCCTTAAAAACAAGACTGCCAATGTGGAGCGCGCAGTGCTATAATCATTTCTCAAACAAGACGGTGGGGAGGAAGCTTTTGTGGATAAAGACTGGATGATACTGTTACAGAATCAGAATCAGCTGAGCACATTGGCTAAAACCAATGAGGCTTCCCAACGATTTGGGTTGTCCTTAAATGAACAGGATGCCAGGCTGATTTTAAAGGAACGGAAAAATGCGCTGGCCGAACAGAAACGGATTGAATTCGGGGAAGGAATTGCGGCAAAAATCATCTATGAATTCTGCGATTCCAACTACATTCAGCAAAGTAATTACGTGGAGACAATTATCCGGTTGCAGGAAATTTTCTACCTGTATAAGAACGAGATGCAGGATGAAATTACCGATGACGAACTGCTCCACCTGATGAAGGAGCAGTATGAGAATCTGTGTTTCGGAGACTTGGATTATCTGGAAACCGCCTGTCTTGCCGGGTTCGCAGAAGCGATCCGGGCGGGATATGGCGGATATAAAGCCTCGGATGGATATGGGGAATATGGGAAATTCGATACGGTCAAGAGATGGGATTATGAATTGTATCTGGAGACTTTAAAAGAGCTTTGCTGGAGGTAAGCGTGATGGATTATGCAATGGAAGAACTGGTACCGGTGGTTGGAAGACTGGTTCAAAAATATACGGCCAATGAAAGCACCTCTATCACTTACGAAAAAGCGGAACAGCTGATGGAGGCAGTCCTGTACTGTATTCACGAACTGGAAGAGGAGGACAGCAACACACCGGTTTTGAATGCACTGGCTCCGAATGAAAAATTGCCGGCGCAGCAGGCGTATGAGATGGGACTTGCGTGTGTGGAAGAAAAGACAAAGCGCGCCCTGCGTCTGTATAACGAGATGATGCCAGAGTTCTGCTATTATGGAAAACGCTGCCTGCATGATACGGTGGTGAAGGGAATCCCGGAATTTTTCCAATGGTATGACATGCGGTTTGACCCGCAGAATACCATCCTGACCCTGGATTATCCTGTGAGGAAAGATCTGTCCGGTTATACGGGGATAGACCGGATCTATGCATATCTTAGATGCATTCGGTTGGAGCAGAAATTTCTGAGAATATTTCCGGCAGGGTATGTGACAGAAGCATTGTCACAGAATGACAGGTATTGGAAAGACTCCCTGGATAATATCTGTGAGACAGTTTTGATTCATGCTGCAAGAGAGATTCTGGAAGGAAAAGATATGACTGAAAAGGAGCTGAGACTGGCGGTGAAGAATCTTGTGGAGGAATATTATGAAAATGAGAAAGAACTATTGTTTTACCTTTCCGGGATCATGAAAGATGTGATTGTGCGTTTGAAAATTGCAGCTGAGAATCCTGGAGGCGGCCACATTGTTTAGATAAAGCGGCCATCAAAACCAAAAGAGGGGAAAGATATTGTCCATGAATGCCGGGGGCAGCCAATGCTTGGTTAAGTGGATAACAGACAGCTCCGGGACTGATGGATGACATTGACAA
>CASEIR010000083.1 GCA_949287925.1 uncultured Lachnospiraceae bacterium | reverse complement strand
ATCTTCTTCTGAACGTCTGCATCCTCCCAATATCCAACAATCACCTTCCGCTCCATCTTAAGCCGTGAGAAAATGTGTCCGAATTCACGGTCGCCATGAGCCGCCTGGTTCTCATTCATGAAATCCATATCGATGGTATCATAGGGGATCTCCCGGTTAAACTGGGTATGCAGATGCAGCAGCGGCTTACGGTACTCCTGCAAACCGATGATCCAGGATTTGGCCGGTGAAAACGTATGGCACCAGGTAATCACACCGGCACAGTTTTCATCCATATTCGCCTCATTAAAAGTCTTTCTGATCAGTTCATTCGTAATCAGTGTCGGTTTCCACACCACTTCATAGGGAAGATTGCCGGAAGCATTCAACGCCTCTACGATTTTCTGAGAATGCTCTGCCACATGGGCCAGACATTCTTCTCCATACAGATCCTGAGATCCGGTACAGAACCAGAACTGATAATTCTTTACTTTCAACATACGCTTGTCCTCTCTTTCTTACAAATAAATTTGGAAAATCTCTCTGTACAGTTTCTTAGTAATTATTATAAGAAAACCATTCGCCAGGCGCAATTTCATAACTCTGTCAATCCGGTCCAAAAAGTTACCTATTCCGACTACAATTACCGTCCAGCCCGTTGACACCTTTCTTTCTGCCCATTATGATAGACACAGACAACAACATGAAAGGAGAGGTATCCATGACTGTCTATCCCGCCGTTCTCAGCAGTCTTTGCCAGTATATTACCCGCCAGGGAGGCAAGGAACTCCCGCCGGAACACAAACTGGGAAACCGTCTGGTCTGTCCGGAATATTCCCGCTCTGTCCAGGAAGTAAAAAACCATCCGCTGCTTGGTGATGAACGGATCTTCGCGCTTTGCTGGGACATAACTGCCGACTCCGTCATCCATGCCAGCCTGTGTCCCGCGCCGGAGTCTTTCTGCTACCAGCGTCCCTTCAAATCGGGAGAGATGACCCAGCTGCATACCCATGCCTATATCGAACTGGCCTATGTTGCAGAAGGGGAGTTCCGCCAGCGTATCCTGGGAAATGAGATCGTATTCTCCAAAGGCGACCTGTGTCTCATCGATAAAAACTGCCTGCATCAGGATTATCTTCTTGCCCGCCCTGCCACCATCCTTTTCCTGGGCATCGCAAACGATATGTTTACAGAAGTCATGGACGAAAACATCACCACCCGGAAGATTATCTCCTTCCTTCAGTCTGCCCTGATGAAAGCAAAAGACGTCCAGCAATTCCTCCATTTCCGGCCCGGCCCGGGCGCCGGTGAAGAGATGGAATCCTGTCTGTCGCTGCTGCTCCAGGAACTCTATGAGGGAAATACCGGTTCCCGCTACATCTGTAAAGGTCTGCTGCTGCGCATCTTTCGGATCATGAGCTGTAAATACGAATTTTTCCTTTCCCGTGAACAGCGAAAAACCATGAACTGGATCGTTTTTGAAGAAGTGACCGACTATATCCAGAGAAATTACGCTCACATCACCATCCAGGACCTGGTGCGGGAATTCCATTTTCAGGAAGACTATTTCAACCGGCTTATTAAAAACCAGACCGGTATGACCTACTCCGCGTATGTACAGCAGATCCGGCTGGAACATGCCGAGCAGATGCTTCTGGGAACCCGGAAAACCATCAGCGATATCAGCCAGGCTGTCGGATATCAGAACAAAGGATATTTTTACAAGATATTCCAGCAAAAGCACCATATGAGTCCGGCGCAGTACCGGAAAACACAGATGATTTTGGAATAGGTAAATGCTGCAAAAAGGGTGTTCCCCAGGTAATTTCATGCCTTTTGGAACACCCTTACTGTCTTATCATTTATTCTGTATCCTTTATATCTTCACTTTCCAGCAACATCATTCCTCCTTTTCTGGTTTTCTTCACTTTATACAGGAGAGTATCTGCCTTTTTATATAACTCCATGAAATCATAATATGTATCAGAAACCACACCGCCTATGGATAAAGTAGAATGCGCCTCCGGCCACCGTTCATTCATCATATCGCAATACTGCCTGCTCAGACTTTCAACCTTTTTTGCAATGGCATTCACATCTGATGTATCATACACGAATATTACAAACTCATCCCCTCCCATACGGCAGACAGTATCCTCCTTGCGGAACAGCTTTTCCGCCTGCTTTCCAAATTCCTGCAGCACCTTATCTCCCTGATCATGTCCGTAAATGTCATTGACTCGTTTGAAATTATCGATATCCAGCATAAAAAATATGTACTGGCTTTTTCTCTTCAGCGCTCTGCGGATTCGTTCCTCTCCCTTTTTTCGGTTATAAAGCCCCGTCAGGGAGTCTAACGCCATTTCCCGTTCCATGGTTTTCTGTCTTTCCATCTGCTCGGATATATCAATAATCACACTGATAATTGCCGGCCGTCCTTTGCTGTCGGATGTCTTTTTCCCGATATCCTGTACCCAGATATAAGTTCCATCTTTCTTTTTCATACGATATTGGATCTCGTACTGGTCGCGGTATCTGAAGGAATGCTCCAGCGCACTGCAGACGAATTCTCTGTCCTCCGGATGGATACTGTGAATGATCCTTCCCTGAATATCTTCTTCAAATTCTCCATATGACTCATATCCGGCCATTTCAAGGAACCGCTCATTCGCCATATACAACGGATATCCTTCCTCATCATATCCTCCCACGATTCCGCCCGGCATAATCTGTCCGACAAGCTCCAGGATGTCTGCTTTTGTCTTTTCGTTTATGTTATCCCGCCAGCGGGATAGTAGCTTCAAAGGGAAAATTTCCCCGTTCTCCTGATGCGCACTTGCCTCTGAAGCATGCAGCACGTCGAAAATGTATTCGCCCTCTTCCAGATGAAGGCCTGCCGTTATCCGCATACGGTACTGTACCTGCGCTCCCTCCGGGATCGTAACAACAACCGTCATGCTAAACAGACAGTCCCAGCAATTATCTCCCCGCAGCTTTTCAATATAATCATCAATTTCGAAATGAATCGGCTCCGAAAGTAATTTTATCTCTTCCTGCAGAAGACTGCGGAACTTTTCTTTCCCCGCAGCTACTTCTCCTTCTCCGGTTCCGACACTGAAAATATGATCTGAAAGCATTGACAGTGCTTTTTCTATATCCCGTTGCTCAAAATAGTAAGTGAAAAATTCTTTTACTTTCTCATAAGCCGAAGGTTTTTTTTCTCTGTCTTCCTCCAATTTTATCCTATTTTCTTTTGCCATCATTCTACTCCTTGATTTTTGCTTATAAAGTTGCCACTAACTGAAGTACATCTTCGATTTCCAATGGACGATAGTAATAATATCCCTGCATCATATCACATCCCGCTTCTTTGATCATGCTGTTCTGTTCTTCAGTTTCAACCCCCTCCATACACACTTTTTTCCCAAACCGATGGCAGGCATATACAATACTGGCTATAAAATTCTTCTTTTCTTCCGACTCCATCATCTCCCTTAACAAAGATTTATCCAGTTTTATTACACCAGATGGATACTGTAATAGCCGGCGCAGAGATGAATAACCATTTCCAAAATCATCAAGCGCTACCACAATTCCCATATTTTTACACTCTTTCACAAAATCATACAGCTTTTCCGGTTGCTCATCCATAAAATCTTCTGTCATTTCCGCAATCAAATGTTCTCCTGTCATATGATACTTTTTCAGAGTTTCTGTCATATATTTTGTAAATCCGCCCTCAGAAATCTGCTGCACACTTACATTGAATGCCAGACGGAATTCCGATTTATAAGAACAAAGGCGTCTGCATACGGAAACCGCCTGTTCAAAAACCCATCTCCCCACAATCTGGATGATGTTCATTTTTTCCAGGACAGGAATAAATATGGAAGGTGAAATCTCTTCTCCTTCATAATTCCACCTTAAAAGCACTTCTCCTCCCGCTATCTTACATCCATTTTCTGACATTATTGGCTGAACCACTACCCGAAAGTTCTTCATCCCATTTAACACATCACGATTTAACGCAAGCGCAAGACTTGATATACGCTTTACTTTTTCAATATTGTCCCCCGAATATTCTTCATATCTCAAAACACCTTCATGTTTCGCCAGCTTAATCAGGGCTACCATCTGCTCCAGATAGTCTTCCGGGCTGCAAAATTCCTTTTGATATAGCATAACTCCAAAAGAACATGCCTGGTGAACAGATATTCCCATTGTTTTATACCATTTTGATATAATATTTCTGATTGTTTCTACCAACTCATCAATATCATCTGTACAAGATTCTTCCAAAACAGCTACAAATCTCATTCCATTTAATCGGTAGAATGTCATTTTCGACGAGAGACTGTTCACTAATTCTTCCGCAATCATCCGCATCATATAATCACTATATGCACGTCCTTTTGTATTATTGATTTCTGTAATATTATTAAAGCTGAATCCAATGGTACGTATTTCTTCTAAATCCGAACACATGGTTTTCAATTTTTGCAGCATCACTGGCGTACTTGGAAAACTGGTTACGGGATCTACAACGAATTCTGAATCCTGATGCGTAATTCTTCCCGAAAAAAACAGCGGTATAGTTCTGTCTTCATTCCAGGTCATAATCCCATAACATCTGACCCACATACTTTTACCCGAAATATCCCTGACTCTATATCGCAGACTATGTACGTTCCTTTTCTCCTTCAGCATTATTTCATGATCTTTCCGGTACATTTCTTTTGCATTGTCCGAAGTGATCCTATATTCCCAGGCAGTCAAAAAACGAGGAACTATATTACTCTGAAATCCAAAATCATCTCTCAGATTGTCCGATATATAGAACAAGTTCTTCCGCAGATCTCCAAAATAAAAGTAGCTGGTTGTATTCTCCTGAACCATAGACCGAAACAGTAGTTCCATATCAAAATGCGATTTCTTCATAAAATTATAAAAGGCATCTTCTTTTCCCCTGGAATCCTCATCTGATATTTTTCTTATATGTTCCGTAAGCACTTTCTTTTTGTCCCAAACATAATTGCCATATGCTTCATCAAACATCTCCTTTTCTGCTCCGGCAAGAATAAGATCCAGATCAATCGGAGTATGATCCGTCCACGCATGCCCAATAGCAATATCCATGTGTTCTTCATCTATTCTTTTTTTCAGATAACTGACCTGTCTCATAAATGAAGCTTCCGAAACATCTGTAAACAAAACTGCAAATTCATCACCACTGACACGATAAACCCCATCACTGTTTAATTCATTGCATATAAATTTGTAACATTCGCAAAGCCGTTTATCTCCGGCCACAGGGCCAGTCATCCCATTATTCTTCTTTAACTGTATAATATCGCAGTAAATAACAGCCGCCGTTGTTATTCTATGCATATTTTCAAAACATTCAAACAAGGCAGCGCGGTTATATGCTCCTGTCAGACTGTCTCTATATTTAATTTCTTCAATTTCTTTCAAATAATTGCGATTCCGGATCAATGAGCTGATAAAATTTCCGACTATTTTCAAAAGCGGTGCAAACCGGTCTATCCTGCCGCAGGAAGGATTATCCACGCCCCAGAATCCGATGGTCCGGTCTCCTTGTAGAAGAGCCGTAACCGCCAGGCTTTTTATGCCCTGCGGTTTTAAAAAAGAATACGCCACCGGGGAAACATTCCTTATATCTTCAAGATTCTTAATGACAATCTGCTTTTCTTCTTCAATACACTGCATCCACCATCTGATATCCGGTTCCTGCAGCTTCTGGAGGATCTGTTGCTGGCATGATACGCCCGAATCACACCACTCATAGGTGTTATGCACATACGGTCCGTCAATTTCAAAAACATACGACCGGTCACAACAAAACGTTTTCCCGAAGAGTTCCAGAAGATGCTGCACAGAAACTTCCGGATCATTCATGGATGAAACGCTGTTCAAGCATTCGCTTATTATCATTTTCCCTTTCTGGTAATAATCAAACGGAATCTTCTCCTCCCCGCTGCTGGCATCGCAAACAATGCTCAGCCGATATTTTCTTCCGTTGTTCTCTGCACACTCTTCTGATACAGACTTCAGGTTCTTCTTCCCGTTCCAATGTCTATCTCCATCCAAGAACCATTCCAGATTCACAAGCTCATCAATATAGCAGGACGAAAGATGCGGATAATCCGCCAATAATTTCTCATCTGTCTCTCCCATATACTCTGTATATGCTTCTGTTCCCAGATATTCTCTAAGTTGCCTGTTGATATAGACTATTTTATGATCCCTGATACCGGAAATGTACATTTTTTCCTCTAGTTCATCCATGACCCCCATTGCCTCTTCCATTTTTCTCTCCTTGTTCCTTTATATAGTACTGAAGCCTCTATATTTTCAGTATACCGCAAAATCTGACAACTTACTAATGAAAATAAAATAAATCAAAAATATATGGCAGGTAAGCCCGCACTTTGCCTCTCTGCCGCTGCAAAAAGACAGGCGGATTCTTTCCCGTTGGAAAAGAATCCGCCTGTCTTTTGTTATTTTACTTTTTATAAATTCCAGTGATTGTCCTTGGAAGCCCGCAGTCTTGCCATCGCTCTGGCCAGCGATGCCTGAGACAGGTGATATTCTTGAATGCTCTGCTTCTGGCGGAGCTGTTCCTCCGCCCGCTCCTTGGCTTCTTCCGCCCGCTTGACGTCAATATCCTCCGGCCGTTCCGCCGTATTAACCAGCACGGACACCCGGTTATTGATAATCTCGGCAAATCCCTTGGATACCGCGGCCGTCACCCATTCTCCTTCCGGATTCTTAAAGTGCAGTTCGCCGATCTCCACCGCGATCACCATATTTTCATGGTGAGCCATGATGGCCTTCTGCCCGTCCGGCGCCGGTATGGACAGATACTGGCATTTTCCATCATAGAATACCTTGTCACTGGATATGATTTTTAATGAAAATGTTGCCATAGCTTTACGCGCTCCTTATGCTTTCGCTTTCTCCCTGACATCTTCAATGGTTCCTACGTTAAAGAACGCACTCTCCGGATACTCGTCCATCTCACCGTCGATAATGGCCGCGAATCCCCGGATGGTGTCTTTCAGCGGCACGTATTTTCCCTGTACGCCGGTAAATGTCTCGGCGACAGAGAATGGCTGGGACAGGAACTTCTGGATCTTTCTTGCACGGTTCACCGTCAACTTATCGGCTTCTGACAGCTCTTCCATACCCAGGATGGCGATGATATCCTGCAGTTCTTTGTACTTCTGCAGCGTCTCCTGCACAGCTCTTGCTACCCGGTAATGCTCTTTTCCCACCACATCTTCTTCCAGGATACGGGAACTGGACTCCAGCGGATCCACTGCCGGATAGATTCCCTGCTCCACGATCTTTCTGGACAATACCGTGGTAGCGTCCAGATGAGAGAAGGTGGTGGCCGGAGCCGGGTCAGTCAGGTCGTCCGCAGGCACATAAACTGCCTGCACGGAAGTAACCGATCCGTTCTTCGTGGATGCGATCCGTTCCTGCAGGGCACCCAGCTCATTAGCCAGAGTCGGCTGGTAGCCCACCGCCGACGGCATACGCCCCAACAGGGCAGACACTTCGGATCCTGCCTGTACGAAACGGAAAATATTGTCAATGAAAAGCAGCACATTCTGATTTTCCACATCACGGAAATACTCCGCCATAGTCAGACCCGTCTCAGCCACACGCATACGTGCTCCCGGCGGCTCATTCATCTGTCCGAATACCAGGGCTGTCTTGCTAAGAACTCCCGATTCGCTCATCTCAGTCCACAGGTC
>CASEIR010000082.1 GCA_949287925.1 uncultured Lachnospiraceae bacterium | reverse complement strand
CTAAAAGCCTGTAATTGGCTTTTACAGGCTTTCCGTTTACTAAAACATGTTCTTCTTTGATTAGTTTCTGGATATAGGATCTGGACTGATCTTCCAGTTCTTCTGCCAGATATCGGTCAATCCGTTCCCCTTCCTGGCTTTCTATGGTGAAGTATTCTTTCAAAATCTTCCTCCTTGTAATAAAAGAATAACAAAAGAACAAGGGCAAATGCCGCAACCGTGACATAAATATCTGCAATGTTAAAGATGGGGAAATCTATGAGTACAAAATAAAAAAAGTCCACGACATACCCCAGACTTATCCTGTCGATACAATTTCCCCACGCACCGGAGAAAATCAGGACAGCACAGATCTGCAGCGGAAGAAAACGGGGCTCCAGGGGAATTTTCCAGAAAAGCCATACAACGATTGCTGTAATGAATACGGCGCTGATGATAAAGAAAAACTGCCAGCCCTGAAAAATTCCAAAAGCGGCCCCTCTGTTCTCCAGATACCGGAGTTCAAAAATACCGTCCAGGAGTACAAAAGGGCTCTGGTCCTTCAGATTTTCCACTACCATCAGTTTTGTGATCTGATCGAATAAAACCAGCCCGAATGCGGCGGCAAGCGCTTTCAGACAAACGACACATCTTTGTTTTGTGATCTGCATAAATTCCTCCAGATTTATGATATAACTTGTTTATTATGAGCCATACTTCCTGACGGAGATCAGAAAGCGTCCTTTTTTCGTGCCGGAAATGATATCTTCATACATGATCCGCCCCATTTTCCGGACAGAAATATAATCTCCGCTGTTCAGACGGTATCCGTTGCTGGTGATCAGTCTTCCATTTACAAACACTCTTCCGCCCTCAATAAAGTCCGTGATCTTGCTCCTGGATATGGGAAATGCAAGGGAAAGGACGGTATCCAGACGAATGGAAGGAACCGTTCCCCTGATGGTCTCATATTTGGGCTCATAGTCTTCCTGAAAAGAAGGAAGAACCGTTGTTTTTACAACCGTATGCCGGACTTTGGAAAGTTGCTCTGTAATGTAGGAAGCCAGTTCTTCTTTTACAAAAAGAACCGCAGCATCTTCATAAGTGAGAATATCCCCCAGTTTTGACCGTTCTATTCCCAGATTCATAACAGCGCCAAGATAGTCCCGGTGCGTCAGCGCTTCGGCAAATTTAGGCGCTGCAGGCCGGATCTCCAGAGCTGTGATCGGATATTGATACTCATAATAAAGAGCATCAGGTAGAAATGCAGCCATCTGACGCTCTGATAATCCATAGCCTCCGAATGTCTCATAACGGGAAGAAAACATTGCCTTCGGAGTCGTATGTAAAATATTTAATTCGTTCAGATTCAAGAAATCTGAAAACATTACAATACCGCGGTTGAATGCGGTCTTGGATAACTCCACGAATCGCTTCTGGAGAAGCAGTTCCTCTTTTGTCATTTCCTAAAACCTGGTGCGCATGGAAGAAGCATCAAAGGAAGTATTCAGAAGATCCTGCAGATCTCCGGAAATATCAACATTCGTTGGTGTTACCAGGAAGATATAATTGGAAATCTTCTGAAGATTACCGCTGATCGCATAAGTAGCGCCTGAAGTAAAATCAATGATGCGCTGGGCAACTTCCAGATCCAGACCTTCCAGGTTCAGGATTACAGTACGTCCGCTTAACAGAGTCTCTGTAATCTCTCTGGCATCATCTACAGAAGTCGGTTTGATCACACAGACTTCCATGCTTACGTTATTTCTTCTTGCCGGCTGGCGCATCGGAGTTACTTTATTGCTGGAATGAGAAGAACTTCTGGAGGATCTTGGAGCCACTTCGTAGCTTTCCTCTTCATCCTCTTCTTCTTCATATTTTTTGGGGCGTCCGCCAAAGAGACTTTTTTTCGGTTTTTCCTCTTCGTAATCATCCTCATAATCATCATCGAAGAAATCGTCGTCGTAATCGTCTCCGTCGTTCAGTTTCATGATATCAAGAAACTTGTCTAATACTCCCATCACTAAATCTCCTATCTTACGTTTCCTTGTTGAGCATAATCACGTGCGCCAAAAATACCGGTTCCTACACGAACCATTGTGGCGCCTTCTTCAATGGCCACCTGATAATCATTGGTCATACCCATTGACAAAATGCTCATAGTAATATTATCAATGTTTTTTGCCGCTATGTCAACAGATAATTTACGTAAATGGGCGAAAATCGGGCGATTTTCTTCTGGATCAGCAACAAATGGAGCGATTGTCATGAGACCTTTTACACGGATGTGTGGAAAATCAGCGATTTTATCCACAAATGCGTCTAATTCTTCCGGCATAAGGCCAAATTTGCTCTCTTCTTTTGCAACATTGACTTCGATCAGGATATCGGCGGTCATCTGATGTTTTGCAGCCTCTTTTTCGATGGCCTCTGCCAGACGCAGGGAATCCACAGAATGAATAAGAGCGGCTTTATCGATGATGTATTTCACCTTGTTTCTCTGAAGATGACCGATCAGATGCCATTCAATATCATGAGGCAGAACCTCGTATTTATCAGTCAGTTCCTGCACCTTGTTTTCACCAAAGGTTCGGATCCCAAGATCATAAGCCTCCCGGAGCATGCTGACGGGCTTCGTTTTGCTGACCGCAATGAGCGTCACCTCGCTTCTGTCGCGGCCGGAACGCCTGCAGGCTTCCAGGATATTATTTTCTACGAGTTCCAGATTTTCACGCAGCATAGCAACATCTCTCCTTTTTATACTGGTACTAGAAAACCACGTCATTTTCATGGATACCCTCTCCGCTCAGGGCGATATGGTCATAGTTCGACAGACTGTAATCGCTTCCGCTTTCCACGATGTAATATTCATCGCTTTCGCACAAGATCTGCACCTGCCGGAATTCTGCGTATCCTTTATTGATATTATAAACGCCGCGAAGAGTTTCTTTGACCTTCAGCGCATAAGTATCCTCTGAATCTTCTTTTCTTAGAACCGTTCCTTCTTTCAATGCATCTGCGTCCAGATAGATCATACCGTTTTCATTATCTCGGTAATACACCTCAGCCTCCTGGAAATTAGCGCTGTCAGATCCGTCGTCGATCAGAACACCGCTTCCGTTTTTGGAAAGATAATCTTCCGGTACAGTATAAAAATCCTTTTTAATCACGGAAGATTTCGGGATCTTCAATCCGGACTGGTCTTCCAGGATCAGTTCAATATCCACATAGCGGTCAGAGGCATAGCGTATCATAGAAGAATCCAGGGTCAGGAAAGCGTAATTTTGCTTGCCTTTTTTCTTGATCTCTAATTTTGCCACAGCCGTTTGATTGTCCTTGGAAAATTTGATCGACACACTGCTGTTCTCTTTCAATTCTTCTGCTGTTTCGTCATCCAGCAAAAGCACGATATGCCATAAATCGGAACGGACCAGCTTGTACACAGGATCGCCTGCATTGACGTATGTATTATTCTGCAGATAAGACGCCTTATAATCGGCCTTGCTGATCATGTCTTCTGTGACGGTATCCATGGTAACTGATTCACAGCCGTCTGTAGAAAACAGGATGATCCCGTCCGTGGCGGCATTATAGATCTGCAGCTGCTGGGAACCGTCTATCACCATCTGGTCAAGCTGTGCCTGCCTGCTTTGAGTAGACTTACTTTCCAGAATCGTAGAAACTCTGTCCTTTAAAGCATAGACATCGCTGAATTTATCACTGTCAAAACTGTCGCTGAAACTTCGTGTCTGCTGCAGAACCGATGCCTGCTCTTCTGCAGAAAGTGCTTGTGTATCTTCCTCCGAACTGGATGCTTTGAATTCCAGCTTATCCGGTGTCATACAGTAGACTTTTGTCTGTGCGCCTACTTTACTTCCCTCCAGCGGGAAATAATTGACGTAACCGGAGGTATCTGCTGTTACAACCGTTTCTTCCCGCAGGATCAGTCCTGTAT
>CASEIR010000081.1 GCA_949287925.1 uncultured Lachnospiraceae bacterium | reverse complement strand
TGATGCATGGGATCTGCCTTTCGAATCTCCATTACGTAAGTTGATTTTGGAAGTAGCATGATCCTTGATTATTATATCGCATTTTTTCAGATATAGCGACAGCTATGTCTATTTCAGCATGTCTATTTTCACTCTATTTTTCGCTTTTCAGATAATATTTACTTTTCAAAGTTCAACGCCAGCGTCTGCTGGCTATAATCACTCAGGATTCCGAGAGATCATTATAAAGTTAGGGACGGGGAATTTTTAAAAATTCCCCGTCCCCAATGAGAGGTTGGATGATTTGTTTATTTAATTTCATTCTCCCGGCTGATCCTGCATTCAAATGGCGCAAGTGTCTCGCCGGCATTCTGAACTTCGGATGCATTATGATTCATCACAATGCGGATTCTATTGTCTCCACATCCCCGATAAACCACTTCCACTCCATCCGTAGAGTGTTCAAATACGATGCCTTGTTCCGCTGCGATTTTACGCATAAGCTGTTTGAGCACCGCGTCTTCCAGCCCGCAGCCGATATAGTACACATATCCCTCATTCTGCTGTTTTCTGGTCACAGCGGCAAACTCTTTGTAGAACACATCGTTATATCTTAACAGAACTTCTGCGTCTTCCGCTACCAGCATATCCCGGAAAATGCTTCCGGTTCCCTGGGTGCAGTAGAATTCGCTATCTCCGGTCACCGGGAATTCCTGCCCTTCCTGCAGGCTTTCACTCTCCACCATGTGGACTCCTGCGAAGGAGTCGAAGTCTACCGGGATCTGTTTTCCCAGCACCAGATTGTTATTAATATCTTTTACAAAGTCACGGTAAGTCAGAACAACCGTTCCGCCGTTTTCCGCAAACCGTTTTAATTTCTGCTGGAATTCCTGTTTCGCAATAATCATTTGCGGAAGAATCAGTATCTTGTAACCGTCCAGATTGCTGTCTGCCGGAATCACATCTACAGGTACATTGATGTCATAAAAGGTTTTATGATATTTCTTCATCTCTGTCTCACAGTCCAGCATAAAACTTTGCCGCTGAATCCGGAATGCCGCCAAGGAATCGTAGTCATACACAATCGCCACTTCACTTCGAATCGGCGTTTCCAGCTCTTCTCCGTATTTCTGGATATCCCGGAAGAAGCTTTGTACTTCATAGAACTTTCTCCGCTTCACATTATCCGCATCCAGCACGCCATAGCAGAATTGCTCCGCTCCTTTCGTGGCTCCCCGGTAACGGAAGAAGAACAAAGATTCACATCCCCTTGCCATTCCCTGGTACGCCCACATCTTCGCCTGATTCGGTCTGGGGGCAAATCCGGTTACATCGTGTCCCTGAGCTCCCATGATCGCTTCCGTGATCCAGAAATTCTGCTGCTTCAGTCCCCGGATATAATCCAGGCCGAATGCAATCTCATTGGGCGCCAGGGGTTCTTTCTGTCCGCCCCATACCGGATAGTTATTATATGCCGCTACATCCAGATTTCTGGATACGGCAGAGTAATCCACATGTTTGCCAAGACCTCCGCCAGGAAAATCATGAATCACCACTGCATCCGGGATAATCTCCTTAAGCAGCGCTGTCTGGAAATCTGCAAATCGAACGATGCTTTCGCTGCGGAACCGCTCCCAGTCCAGACGCAGCGCCGGATTGTGCGTGGTAATGGTCTTGGAAGGAAGCGGAATCTCTTCAAACGCATTGTATTCCTGAGACCAGAATGTGGTTCCGTAAGTCTCGTTCAGCGAATCAATATCTCCATCGAATTTGGCATGAAGAAATTCCTGAAATGCTTTCCTGCACTGATCGCAATAGCAGATGTCACTGTCTTCATGCCCCAGTTCGTTATCGATCTGCCACGCCACAATTGCCTTCACTTCTTTGTAGTGTTCCGCAAGAGCACGGATGATCCGTTCGGAATAAGTATACATTTCTTTACTGTTAAAACAGTATACATGTCGACCTCCAAAGACGCGTTTAGTGCCGTCTTCAAATTCTGAGAGGATATCCGGATATTGATTCGCAAGCCAGGCCGGGATCGTCGCTGTCGGCGTCCCCATAATAATACTCAGGCCATGTGCTTTTGCTCTTTCAATCACCTGGTCGAAAAAGGAAAAGTCATACTGACCTTCCTTTTTCTCCATCAGATGCCATGCGAACTCAGCAATACGGATCACGTTACATCCCAGCTCGCAGATATTGTTCAAGTCGTCTTCCATCATGGAAATGTCCCATTGTTCCGGATAATAGTCTACGCCAAGCCACATTATTCGTTCTCCTTTTTCTCCTTAACCTGCTTCATAATATCTTCCATGAATGCCCCTTCCAGTTTATATCCCTTCACATAGATCACAAATGCAAGAATGGTGATTACAGAAGGAACCACACCGATCAGAACCCGCATACCCATAAGTGTAGATGCTGTCTGCTCCACATTTGCCACAAAGCCAACAAGAGTAAGTCCCACACCAATCAGCCAGCCTGCCACAGCAGAAGCAGTCTTCACCAGCAATGTCTGGAAAGAAGCGATGATACTTTCATTTCTGGTTCCCAGTTTGACTTCTCCGTAATCAATAACATCCGCAAGCATAACAGTCGTTGCGCCAAGAGTCAGGCCGGAACCGAACTTGAACAAAAGACCGCTGGCGATGATGATCGGGATGCTGGTCGGAGCCGCAAAGCCAGTGATCACCAGACCAAGCAGACCCACTGCCGGGCTGAAGCTTGCCACTGCAAATACCTGTTTCTTGGATAAATATTTTGACAGAATCGGGAACGCAAACAGCGCGATAATTTCTGCAAAGGATGCGGATGTGGTAAAGATAGAAAATAAATCTTCATTTCCAGCCACATACTTGAAGTAGTAATTCGCAACGCCTCCCGCCAGCTGAACAACCATGTTGTAAGCCAGTACCACACCGATGTACACTTTCAGCTGATCATTAGCCGCAATTACATGCAGCGCATCTTTAATTGTAGTTCTCTGTGCCTTTTTACCGGAAGCCGCTTCTGTACAGCTTCTATCTCTTACAAATATAACTGTAATTAAACTGGTTACCAGGAAGATCACGCCGATTACGATTGCCAGAATCGCATACCCTTTTGCCGTGCTGCCTTTTCCAAAGACGTCTACCAGCTTCAATGCGAAAGCTCCCATCAAAAGCCATGCGGTACTTGCAAAGATACGTGGAATTACAGACATGGAATCTCTTTCTTCTTTTGTAGAGGAAAGGGAAGGAAGCATGGACCAGTACGGAATATCCATTACGGTATATGTCATTCCCCAGAGAATATACATAACGGAATAGTATGCATACAGACTGAATCCTTCCAGATCCGGGCAGCGGAACAGCATGATCAGGATCACTGCGTTCAGCACAGTTCCAATCAGAATCCATGGACGGAATTTACCCCATCTGGTTCTGGTATTGTCTACGATAAATCCCATCATCGGATCGTTGAACGCGTCCCAGACTCTGGCTACCAGGAACAAATTTCCTACAAACAGCGGCGGAAGTCCCACCGTATCGGTAAGATAAATCATCAGGAAGTAAGAAATAATTGCGTAGCACAGATCTTTTCCTAAACCGCCTACGCCAAACGCTAGTTTTCTCGGGGTCGTTAATTTCATAATTTTCTCCTTTCAGCCGCCTCTTTCCGAAAGCGGTTCTGTTTATTTGTTTTCTTTCGCAAACCGTATAATCGTACTTGCATAGTCTCCCTTTAGCTGCAGATCCAGTCCGCGGTTCATCAGATAGCTTCCGCTCTTGGTGATAACGCCTTCTTCTGTCTGAAGTGCGTATACTGCTTCCGGATCCAGATCCCGCAGCCGGACTGTAACTCCTCTGTGTCCCACTTTGCTCTGTGGAAGGAAGACAAAGACCAGACCTTCTTCCCCCTTCAGATACTCATAGAGGAAGTACCGGTTCTCGGAAGTATTTTCCAGGCGGTAGAAATCTCCTTCCTGTACGATCGGCCGGATTTCTTTGTACTGCTGAATCATCTGTCTGGAAAGTTCTATGTCTTCTTCTGTAAATTTCAGGATATTGCATCCGATTCCAAGGGTTCCCATCATTGCGCTGTGATACCGGAATTTCAATGGAATCACTCTCTGGGACAAGAAATTGGGGCAATCAGTCACCCACGCACGCATCGCCTTGATCGGATAAATATATGAATATGCGTCCTGGATATACAGGCGGTCATAGGCATCTGTGTTGTCGCTGGTCCAGAAATCATCGAAGATTCCAAGGATTCCATAATCGATTCTTCCGCCGCCGGAAGCACAGGCTTCGAACAGCACATTCGGATGTTTTTTCTTCAATCCGGTTACAATGTCATAGATCGCTCTGATATGCTTGTACCAGATGTCTTTTTCAAGACAGGTCTGGGAAATCGGCCGGTTGGCGTCCCACTTGATATAGTCAATCTCATGCTGTGTCAGAAGATTATCCAACATCTCGTAGACAAAATCCTGCACTTCTTTCTTCGTCATATTCAGCACATACTGTCCTCTGGACGTATCGCTGGTCCTGGTTTCAAAGTGGTAGATCCAGTCCGGATGATCCTGATAGAGCTGTGCTTTCGGATTCACCATCTCCGGTTCTACCCAGATTCCGAACAACATTCCCTGTGCCTTCACCGCGTCCACCAGTTCGTCCAGACCGTTGGGGAACTTACTTTCATTCACATACCAGTCGCCCAGTCCATTGTCGATTCCGTGTCTTTCTCCAAACCAGCCGTCATCCAGCACGAATAATTCGGCGCCGATCTCTTTTGCTTTCTTCGCAAGGTCGATCTGCTCCTTGCTATGTACGTTGAATTCGGTCGCTTCCCATGAATTATAAAGTACTGGTCTGTATCCTTCCCGCAAAAGATACTTCTGTGCAAAATGATGCAGATTGTGAGACATGGTTTCAAATCCTGTTCCGGAATAACCGCAGAGAATGGACGGCGCTTCGAATTCTTCGCCAGGCTTAAGTTCCAATGTAAAATCATGAGAATTCATACCGATCTGCGCCAGTGTCTCGCCGAACTGAGTCTGTTCAATTACGCCGCTGAAGTTTCCGGTTAATCTCAACGCCCCGAAATACACGTCTCCGCTGTTCTCCGTGGCGTCTCTGTCCAACAGAAAATACGGATTGTGGTTGTGGCTGGAAATTCCTTTCCTGTTTTCAATCACGATTTTTCCATAGCTGACTTTCTGCACAAATCTCTGGTGTTCCGCTCCCCAGTGTCCATGTACATTGGAAAAATTAAGGTCTTCATATGGAATATGGAACTGTCCGCTGTGCAGTTTCTCAATCTGGACCGGGGCCTCTGACTGATTTCTCACTACCACATTTCTCTCCATCAGATCATATTCCGCATAGACTTTATAATGAAGATCCATTTCAAAATCGTAGTGCGTATCCTGAAGGCGGATAATCAGTTCCTCATATTCATCCGTCTCCGTCACTTCGTATCCGCAGTAGCGGTACACAACCTCTCTGGTTCCGTCTGCGAACGTCGCTTTCAGACAGTGCTCCTTGTAACGAAGACTTCCATAGACCGGAAATTCTTCCTTCGTAATCTCGAACACCGGATCGTTGGTGGACACCTCTACCAGCACCGGCATCTCGAAATCTTCTACAGAGTCAATCCTTTTGCCCCAATACAAATGCCTGACCAGACCCTGATCGTCAATTCCGAATGCATAACTGGTAAACTTTGTGTTCAACAGGAAAACATCCTTCTTTTGACTAATTGCAATACTCACGCTTTCTTCTCCCTTCCTTTCCTAAATTCCCGACATCTTCAGTATTTCCGGAAATTCATACAAAAAATTCAATTTCTGCCCTTGCTGTTTTGTCTTTTCTATGCTCAAATCATACCACCGAGCCTGTTTTCCGTCAATATATTTACTAATTATTTTACCACAAATCGCGCATCTTTGTAAGTTATATACTAAATCTATTACTAAATTTTATTCAAAAAGTCAGTAAAATATTTATCGAATTGGGGACGGGGAATTTTTATGGCAAAATACAGTTTTGAACAAAAGGAAAAATTAGTCATGGTATATAGGAGGATTGCGTTTTCTTGTAAATAAATATGGGTATTCGAACCGTTCCCAGCTTCAAAGATGGATTGCCGCATATAAAAAGTTTGGGGATGGTAGGATGGTTAAGTCCCGTTCAATGCAGACTTAATCTTTTGGCTGCATGAAAATAGCGTAGCAGTCAAAAAACTGCTACGCTAAAAAAGTCTAACTTTTGGGGGGCACCTCAAATTCCCCGTCCCCAATTAATTAAAGGACTGTTCTGTTCTGTTGATGATTTCGTCCTGCAGTGGTTTATCCAGATTGCGGAAGAAGTCGCTGTATCCTGCCACGCGCACGATCAGGTCTTTGTAATCTTCCGGATGTTTCTGTGCGTTGATCAGGGTCTGGCGGTCTACCACGTTAAACTGGATGTGATGTCCGTCCATGGAGAAGTAAGAGCGGATCAGGCTGGACATGTTTTCCAGTCCTTCTTCGCCTGCTACTACGTCCGGTGTGAACTTCTGGTTCAGCAATGTTCCGGCTGTTGCCAGATGGTCCATCTTGGAGCAGGACTTGATGACGGCTGTCGGTCCGTTGGTATCTGCGGATTTCTCCGGTGAGATTCCCTCGGATACGGGCTGATGTGCCTTTCTTCCGTTTGCAGTTGCCAGGATCACATCGCCGAAGTATACGTGGCAGGTGGTCGGCAGCATATCGACGCCGTACTGTCCGCCTCTCATGTTCGGACGTCCGGTGATGGTGCTTCTGTAAAGCTCAAATACCTCCTGCATGATATCGTCTGCGTAATCGTCGTCATTACCGTATTTCGGAGTCTTATCGTGTACCATGTGGTAAATAGCTTCATATCCTTCATAGTTGTGTTCCATGGCTTCGATCAGCTCTTCCATGGTGAAGTTCTTCTTGTCATATACATTATATTTGATGGCTGCGATACAGTCGGTCACGGTTCCGATACCTACGCCCTGGATGTAGCTGGTGTTGTATCTTGCTCCGCCTGCGTTGTAATCCTTTGCATTGGAAATGCAGTCGTTGGTTACCACAGACAGGCAGGGCGCCGGCATATCCTGTGCGTACAGGGTCTCGATCACGTTGTTGCCGCGGATCTTCACGTCTACGAAGTACTCCAGCTGTTTCTTGAATGCTGCCCACAGTTCATCGTAGGTCTTGAAATCTTTTGCATATCCCAGCTGCAGACCCAGCTGTTTTCCGCTGTACTGGTCAAATCCATTGAACAGCGTCAGCTGGAAGATCTTCGGAATGTTCATATATCCGGTCAGGATGTATGCTTCGCTTCCCCATGCTCCGGTCTCCACACATCCAGAAGAGCCGCCGCGTCTTGCGTCTTCCAGGCTCTTTCCGGCATTGACCAGCTCCATAATCTGCGCTTCGGTGTTATAGAATGCCGGCTGGCCCCATCCTTTTCTGGAAATCTCGCAGGCTCTCTTTAAGAATTTGGCCGGAGTCTTCTTGCTGATGGTTACGTTAGAGTTCGGCTGAACCAGCTTCATCTCATCCATGCAGTCCAGAATCAGATAGCTGACGTTATTGACGCCATTGCGTCCGTCCGGAGTTACTCCGCCGGTATTAATATTAGCGAAATCTGTGTAGGTAGCGCTTTCCTTCAATGTAATGCCGACTTTTACAGGCGCCGGCTGATTGTAGAATTTTACCCACAGACATTCCAGAAGTTCCAGAGCCTTCTCATCATCCAGGATTCCGGCTTCTACGTCTCTTTCATAATACGGATACAGGTGCTGGTCCAATCTTCCCGGGCTGAATGCGTCCCACGGATTCAGCTCTGTGGTTACTGCCAGGTGGGTGAACCAGTACAGCTGGATTGCCTGCCAGTAGGTCTGCGGCTTGTGAGCCGGAACGACTTCCAGGTTGGCTGCGATCTGAAGCAGCTCTGCCTTCCTGGTGTCGTTTTCTTCTTTTTCGGCCATCTCAAGCGCCAGCTTATGATAACGTTCGCCAAGGATGATTACTGCGTCGCAAGCGATATCCATGGCTTTGAGTTCTTCGCATTTATTCACCGCGTCCGGATCGTTGATGTAATCCAACGCATCCATGGTCTTCTTGATTTTTTCTTTGTAATCCAGATATCCGGTGGTAAATACCTGTTCTCCGCCACAGGTATGTCCCGGTCCTCTCTGCTCCATGAACTCGGTGAACATACCGGCATGGTAGCACTCCTGCCATTCCGGCGTCATTCTGGAGAGCAGCTTTTCTCTCATGCTTCTGCCGGTCCAGTAAGGAATAATCTCTTCTCTCTGAAGCTTGCGGTCCTCTTCTGTGGTCTTAAAGGATACC
>CASEIR010000080.1 GCA_949287925.1 uncultured Lachnospiraceae bacterium | reverse complement strand
GGCGATCCGGACTCTGGAGAAAAAACTGGACCGGACTCTTTTTATCCGCAGCACAAAAAAAGTCCGGTTAACGCCAGAGGGCGAGATTCTGTTCCGGCACATTGAACCTGCAATGCAGCTCATTGAACGTGGAGAATCCCAGCTGCAGGCCATCGGCCGCACCGGCGGCCAGCTGCATATCGGCGCGAGCGACACGATCTGCCGTTATTTTCTCGTTCCATATCTACAGCGCTTCCATCGCGAATTTCCAGACGCGCACATCAAAGTAACCAACGCCACTTCCGTTCAATGCGTGCATCTGCTGGAAACCGGCCAGGTAGATCTGATCGTAGTCAATTCGCCCAATTCCCATCTGGGGAATATCAGGAATCTGATCCGTATCTGCGAATTTCAGGATGTCTTTGTAGCAAATGATGCATTCTCGGACCTCAAAGGGAAACAGCTGTCATTTCGCCAGCTGCTGCAAAAACCCATTCTGATGCTGGATAAGCAGAGCACTACCAGCGAATTTCTGCATGGTTTGTTTCAACAGCGGCAGTTGGAACTGGTCCCGGAAATCGAGCTGAGCAGTAATGATCTTCTCCTGGATCTGGCAGGCATCGGACTGGGAATCGCCTTTGTCCCCGACTATTGTCTCGCACGAAAGCCCGACAATCTGTTCCTCGTGGAGACAGAAGAAGATCTGCCCAAAAGAGCGCTAGCTGCAGCCCATAATCAAAATCTTCCTCTTTCACCGGCAGCCCGGCATTTTCTGGATTATTTTCAATCCCCATCTTAATTCCATAAATCTTCAGGGATGTCCTCAGACATCCCTGCCGCTCCAGAACTGCTCCAATCTTTGCGACACATTTCCAAGGTTGCACCACCCATAAGCACTCCATTCTCTCGGGAAAATGCTACGGTACCGGTAATCCCTGAATCTTTCATCCAGCAGTAAAATCACTCCTTTATCCTCAGCAGTCCGGATCACTCTTCCCGCCGCCTGCAGCACTTTATTCATGCCGGGATACAAGTAAGCATAATCAAATCCTCTCATTCCTTTTTCGTCAAAAAACTTCTTCAACAGTTCCCGTTCTGTACAGACCTGCGGGAGCCCGGTTCCAACGATCACAGCTCCGATCAGCTTATCGTCCGCCAGGTCAATCCCTTCCGAAAATATTCCTCCCAGCACACAGAATCCCATCAGGCTTCTGTCTCTGTCTTCTTCAAAGTTTTCCAAAAAAATCTCTCTTGATTCTTCTGACATATAAGGCAACTGCATGACATGCTCCACATCATCTTCTTCTGTTTCCAACAAGGAACAGAACTCTTCATACACCGCTCCCATAAATCGGTAGGATGGGAAGAAGGCCATATAATTGCCGCGTCTGGAACGCGTGATTTCCAAAAGATATCCTGCATATCTCCGGTACATAGACGTTCCCCTCAATGTATACCTGGTGCTGACATCTCCTCCCAGAAGCAAAAGCCGATTTCGAGGATCAAAAGGCGATTTTGCATAAACCGCATAATCATCTCTTGCCGTGCTGAGAAGATTCTTATAATAATGGACAGGCAGCAAGGTGGCGGAAAAAAACACTGTACTGCTTCCTCTATCCAGATATTCCTGAAGACGGGCCGCCGGATTGACACAGAACAAGTGCAGATGAAATTCCCCATTTTCCTGCAGTTCTGAATAGATCATATAATTTTCATCTAGCCGCTCATAAACGTCCGCGAAAGTTCGTATGGCGAAATAAAGATCCAGCACTTCTTTCCGTATTTCCTCATTCCTGCAGTCTTCCAGATAACGCTCCAGTTCGCCCAGAAGCGTCACCAGCTTCAGATATACATTTGCCGCCCCATCCAGAATCTGGTATCTTTCACACTCCCTCTTAAGGCCAAGGAGCTGCCGGTTACATTCCTCCAGTCTTCCTGCAAGCTTCGGGTCGCCAGTTTTCACTTTCCTCTTTATCTTGAGAATATCTTCTTTGCACAGGTCCGCGCTGTACATTTCTCTTGCCCGCTCCACCAGATTGTGGGCCTCATCCACCAGAAACAGATATTCCCCTTTATTCCCTTCTCCGAAAAAACGTTTCAGATGCGCATTAGGGTCAAAAACATAATTATAATCACAGATCACGGCATCTGCCCAGGTTGAGACATCCAGCCCCATTTCAAAAGGACAGACCTTCCATTTTCTTGCCTGTTCCTCAAGAACTTCCCGGCTGAACATATCCTTGGACGTCAGCAGTTCATATACCGCATCATTCACTCTATCGAAATGACCTTTCGCATAAGGACAGGCCTCCGGGTTACATTCCGTTTCTTCACAAAAACAGACCTTTTCTTTAGCTGTCAGGACGACTACCTTCATACGAAGCGCCCGTTCTCTTAGCACATCGAAAGCCTGCCAGGCCACGGTTCTTGTAATCGTCTTTGCCGTCAGATAAAAAATCCGATCGCCCAGTTCTTCCCCCAATGCTTTGACCGCCGGAAATACTGTCGAAATCGTTTTCCCCACTCCGGTGGGCGCCTGAATAAACAGCTTCTTCTTTCTCCGTATCGTATAATAGACAGATGCTGCAAGCTCCTTTTGCCCCTCCCGGTAGGCAAATGGAAATTCCAGGGGCTTTATGGAATCATCCCTTTTTTCCTTCCACCTCTTTTGAAACCTGGCCCACTTTTCGTACTGTCTGACCAGCTTGTCAAACCACTCTTCCAGTTCCTTTATTACATACGCATACTGAAACCGTTTGATCTCTTCCGTTTCCAGATTGCAATAAGTCGTCTGAACTCCGATTTGTTCCAGACCGCAGTCGCACGCATGGATATAAGCATAACATTTTGCTTGGGCAAGATGTACGCCTGCCGGTTCTGTGATCTGCTCCAGATCCCGGAAGACACATTTAATCTCGTCTATAACCGTTCCAGCCGGCGTTTCCATAATGCCGTCAGCCCGTCCCTCTATACGGAGGATGAAATCTTCACAGACAGCGTCGTGCTTCAACAGCACCTCCGCACGATAATCTGCTCCCATCCGCTTCTGGATCTTCCGGTGAAGGCGGCTGCCCATCGCCATAGCGTCTTTGTCCGCTCCAGCCGTCCGATTATCGATATCCCCGCTTCTCAATATGAACTCCACCAGATTCCGTACGGATATCCGGATCACCGACCGTTCCTTGTCCATAACAACTTCTACCATCCTGTCAAATCTTATGGCACAATCTTATCACATCTTCGGATCTCACCGCAAGATTCCCTTATCCTCTATCAACTGCCGTTATTGAAATTCCGTCATGTCCGCCCGGTACCGATACGGAAGGTGCTGCCGCTGACATCCTGGATTTTCTCTCTCTTGAATAGAAATGGAGCGAAAGAATTCTTGCCAGAGCTCTGCGTACTTTACTTCTTCCTCTGAAACACTCCAAAGACCGCTCCACTTCTCCCGCTGTTTTCTATTCCCCGCTTCTTCCTTTGTTAATACCCAGTGTTTTCCAGCTTCATGCACTGCAAATATCTGGTGCGTACGGTCATGAATCATCCAGTTTTCCAACGGCATCCGATCCTGAAAATAAGGAGCCAGACAGGTCAGAACCTGCGCTTTCGGTGTGATCGGGGCATAAAGCACTCCGATATCAAGCATACAAAACCGCAGAAAACCCTGAAAATTATGCACTTCTTTCCCGACTCTTCTGCTGAGTTCAAACACACGCGCCACCTTGGGATGGCTCAGATGATTCATAATTTTCCCTCCATCTCCAATCTTTCTTGCCGCCAGTAAGGTGCCCAGCACCGCCTCCGCTTTATCTTCTTCCGAAGAAAGCATGGCATAATACAGATCCCGGTATACAGACTCTCCCAGATTCTTCCGAATCATATGTTCCACCGCCCGGGCCTTGCGGTCTGTTTCCTCTACTTCCTGATACTCGCAGAACAACAACTGGTCTGTCTTCCCCCTAAGAGCGATCGTACAGTCTTCCCCATTCCTTCCTCCAGGCCAGGCATCGTATATGGCCGACAGGATTCCTCCGATGGTATCTGGACATATATATACTTTTTTCACCAAACTCCACCTCCAAATCTCACATCATCAAACAGCGACAACTGGCGAAAAGTCATATTCTCCTTGTCACGGGGCAGTTTTTCTCCCGCTTCCAACAGATTCCTGGCTATATAGTCCTCTTCCAGTTTTGTGGGATACATCATCTTCCCTTTACATGTAATAAAATATAACGCCCGCTTCAGTACAACACCCATTCTTTTCAGATCCGCAAAATCCAGCTGTCCCATTCTTCTCGCCTTTACGATTCTGGAAGCCGAACGGTAACCAATCCCCGGTACCCTGAGAAGCGTTTTATAATCTGCCCGGTTCACCTCCACAGGAAAAACCTCCAAGTGCTTCAACGCCCAATTGCATTTCGGATCGAATAATACATTAAAATTCGGTTCCTTATCCGACAGGATCTCATCTGCACGAAAATGGTAATACCGCAACAGCCAGTCTGCCTGATAGAGCCTGTGTTCTCTTAAAAGAGGCGGACCTTCATCCGTACGTGCCGGAAGAGACGCATCCTGGTTCACCGGTACAAATGCCGAATAGAAAACCCGCTTCAGATCAAACTTCTGATATAAAGATTCCGATACCTGCAGAATCTGATAATCTGTTTCCTGCGTAGCGCCTATGATCATCTGTGTGCTCTGCCCCGCAGGCACAAATCTGGGTGCATTGCGATAAACAGTCATCTCCTGCCGGTTCTGTTCCGTTCCCAGCTGCACCAGTCTCATTGGCTCCAGAATCGCCTTCCTGGTCTTGTGAGGTGCCAGCAGCCGCAATCCTTCTGCCGTAGGAAGCTCCAGGTTCACACTCATACGGTCTGCCAGAAAACCAGTCTTGCGTATCAGTTCCATACTGGCTCCTGGAATAGCTTTCACATGGATATAACCCTGAAAATTGTATTGTGTTCTAAGTTTATAAAGGGTTGCATACAGCAGTTCCATCGTATGATTCGGACTCACCAACACCCCGGAGCTCAGAAACAGCCCTTCTATATAATTTCTACGGTAAAATTCTATAGTAAGCGTACAGATTTCATCTGGAGTAAAGGAAGTCCTTGGAACATCATTCGTTCTGCGATTAATGCAGTACTTGCAGTCATAAATACACTCATTGGTAAACAGAATCTTCAGCAGAGAAATACATCTGCCGTCCGCCGAAAAGCTGTGGCAAATCCCGGATCTGCAGCAGTTTCCGATTCCTGTTCCGTCCCCGCCCCTGTCTGTACCACTGGAGGTGCATGCCACATCATACTTTGCAGCATCTGCCAGAATCTGTAATTTCTCATATATAGATGTCTGCTTCTGTAATATCATCCTTCTCTTCTCCTCCAGAATCGAACACATGTTTGTTTTTTTATATTAGCATACTGGAAGGAGAAAAGCAACCAGAATATATGATAAATGGCCGCCAGTGGTTCGGCCAGGCTCAGGCTTTGGTACGCCTCTGCCACAAAAAAATCCGGACACGGAAAACCGTACCCGGATCTTTTCTTATCTGTTTATTATATTTTATTTACCGCTTCAGAAAGATATTCATTGCTGATACTGTAAAAAGCTTCCTTCTCCACAGCTTCGGCTAATGCCGCATCGATCGGCATTTTCCCAAGAACTGGTATATCCAGCTCTTTTGCAATCTCATCAATATGGCTTTCTCCGAATACGGAGATCTGTCTGCCACAATCCGGGCACACCAGATAGCTATAGTTTTCTACAATTCCAAGAACTGGAATCTGCATCTGTCTTGCCATATTATATGCCTTTTTCACAATCATCTGAACCAGATCCTGCGGAGATGTGACGATTACCACCCCATCCACCGGAAGTGACTGGAACACCGTAAGCGGTACGTCTCCGGTACCTGGCGGCATATCTACAAAAAGATAATCCAGCTCTCCCCAGATCACATCTGTCCAGAACTGAGTAACCACTCCTGCAATGACAGGGCCTCTCCAGATTACTGGATCGTCTTCGTGAGGAAGCAGAAGATTCACTGACATGATCTTTGTCCCATCTTTTGCCTCACAGGGATAAATTCCCGCTTCTGTCCCGGCCGCCGTTTCATGTATCCCATACATCTTCGGTATGGACGGGCCAGTGACGTCTGCGTCCAGGATTCCCACCGAGAATCCCTGTTCCCGCATCATTCTTGCAAGAGACGCTGTCACCATGGACTTTCCAACTCCGCCTTTTCCGCTGACAACACCGATCACTTTCCCGATATGGGAAAAGGGGTTCGCCGGTTTCCGAAGATCCTGTGGTTTACTGCTGCAGGAATCCGCATGCGCACATCCAGCGCAATCGGACGGGGAACATCCCTTCTGCTGTTCTTCTGACATGTTCATTCTCCTCTTTCCTAACTCTTATTCTTCTACTGCCGCAATCACTTCGATCTCGCAAAGCGCGTTCTTCGGCAAAGTTTTCACTGCCACGCAGCTCCTTGCCGGCTTGGAAATGAAATACTTCGCATATACTTCATTAAACGCCGCAAAATCTCCCATATCCGCCAGGAAACAGGTGGTTTTCACTACATTCTCAAATGTGGTTCCGGCTGCCTCCAGAACTGCCGCCATATTGCGGCAGGCCTGATCTGCCTGTCCTTCGATACCTTCCGCCAGATCTCCGGTCACCGGATCCGCGCCCAGCTGCCCGGCAGAATAAAAGATACCTGCATGTACATATCCCTGTGAATAAGGTCCTAACGCTTTGGGGGCTTTTTCTGTTGCTACAATTTTCATTATAATCTCTCCTTTGCAATTTCTAATATTTTCTGTGCGATACACACATCAAAAAGACCCATCCCCACTGATTTAAAGTAAGTGGTCTTTCCTTTTCCTGATACTTCCCGGTCCGCAGAAGACAGATAATCGCTCATCAGGACTACCCGGTCCTGAGTCAGTCTTCCCTCTGCCAGAGGCTGGCATAGATCTCCGCTTTCCTCACAGGCATAAGGCAATTCAATATACACCCGCTCCGCTACATCCCATATAGCATCCGGAATCTCCCGCATCTGAGGTGTATAAGATCCGATGGCAATGATGCACTTCCCTCTAAGCAGTTCTGCATCGTTCGGAAGCACCGGTATTTCTGAAGGGGTCGTGGTACAGATAATGTCGCTCTGTCTCACCAACTCTTCTACTGTTTTACATTGTACTACCTTTGTACCCGGGTTATCAATAGCTTTTTTCAGCCGCAGCAGATAATCTGTAAGATCCCGGTCACTGTGATTGTATACATAGACCGTATGGATTTCTCTGGCCGCACAGGCATAGACCGCCTGATAAAATCCCTGTACGCCAGCCCCTACAATTCCTGCCGTATGTGCGTCTTCCGCAGCCAGGTGACGGATCCCTGTGCCGCCTACCGCTCCGGTCCTCCAGGCAGTCACCGCCTGTCCGTCCAGCACAGCAGCCGGGCTTCCTGTTTCATGATCATTTAAAAGCACAATCCCATCGATGGACGGAAGCCCCAGCTTCGCATTATCCGGGAAAATACTTAAAATCTTTGTCCCGATTACATCGCTGGTATAACAGGGCATGTACATCATGGTCTTATTCTCGTTTTCCACCGATGTCCTGGGCGGCATATAGTATTTCCCGCTTTTGAAAATCCGGTATGCTTCCTCAATCTGATCCATCATCTTCTGCGGATCCATCACTGCTTCAATTTCTTTCTTTCCTAATACAATCATCTTAAGCTCCCTCCAATTCTTCTTGATCTCTTGTTACATTTTTCAGCCATTTATAAGACAAATACCGCCGGATGGTAATAGGTACCTTGATGACTTCATCACTCATCAATATGATATATACCACCGGTACTCCCGCATGGAACACGAATGCAGCCAGTGCTCCCAGAAGAATAGAACACCCCCACATTGTAGAAACATCCATAATAAGTCCGAACCTGGTATCCCCTCCCGAACGGAATATTCCCACTACCATCGTTGTATTTAGAGACTGGCAAAGCGTAAAATACGACATGACAAAGAACATGAATGTCAGATATCCTTTCGCATCCTCTGTCAGGGACAGTCCTGCGTTAGCCAACGGCGCAGATGCCAGAATCACCAGACCACCAATTGCCCCCAGAATAATACTCAGCCAAATAAACCTTTTTGCATAGGCTCTCGCATGCTCCAGCTTCTGCTCTCCAATGGTTTTCCCAAGATAGATAGCCGTGGCATGAGAAATTCCAAACACCACAACTGTAGCCAGCTGCCGGGCCACTTGAGCCACAGAATTTGCCGCGACCGCCGCACTGCCCAGATGACCGATGACCGCGGTATTAGCTGAACTTCCCATTCCCCACATCAACTCATTGAGGACTACCGGCATAGCATAGACCAGATAGTCCCGAAACAGAACCCGATCAATATGTATCATGTCCCGCAGACGAATCCGGACCACCCGGTTGCAGAACCTGGCATACCAGAGCGTAATGGCCGTTTCCACCATCCGGGCGCACAAAGTGCCGATGGCGGCGCCACGGATACCCAGGCAGGGAAATCCCATCAGTCCGAAGATCAGCAGGGCATTGATCAGAATATTAACTAACAGTGATACAAAATATACCAGAGTGGCGATCATAACCCGCTCTATGCTGCGCATAATGTTCAGATATACCTGGGTCACCGCCATAAAAAGATAGGAAATTCCTACGATTCGCAGATAGCGTACGCCTTCCGTAATAACCTCCGGATCCGAAGTATATATTTTCATCAGAGCTTCCGGCGCTCCCAGCGCGGCGACAGCAAATACAACTGCTGTAGCCAGACCTGCCGCAAGGCCCATGCCCAGGACCTTCTCGATCGTCCTGGTATCTTTCTTTCCCCAGTACTGCGCCGTCAAAACCGTAGCTCCCGATGTAATCCCATAAAATATCAATGTCATAATAAACTGGATCTGTCCAGCCAGAGACGCACCGGACAGTACTTTTTCCCCCACACGTCCCAGCATGATAACGTCAGCCGCTGTAACTCCTACATTGATCAAATTCTGAAGCGCCATAGGAACGACCAGAAAAGCCACATTCCGGTAAAATGTCTTCCAATTGATCGCCGGTTCTGTGGCAGAACCGGCAAAATATTTTCTCATACGCGTAATTTCCTCCTGCTTGTTTTTATCCGGCAATCAACACAATCACGAACAATTCCATTATAACTTTCAGCCAGCCATCCCACAAGATAGAATTCACTGTTCTACCGACGCAAAAAAGGATAAGCTGCTGTGCTTATCCTTTCTTAATCTTATTCTTCAAAGGCTTCCTTCATCTTATCCATGAATCCTTTTTTCTTCTTACCACCCTTATGTCCGTCTCCCTTTTCTGATGATCCCAGTGTATTACCAGATAATTCATCAAACCTGCGCAGCGCTTCCTTCGCTTCCGCGCTCAAATGCTCCGGCGTCTGGATCACAAGAGTTACATAATGATCGCCCCGGACCTGTGCATTACGTACCGAAGGAACTCCTTTTCCTTTCAGACGTACTTTCGTATCGGTCTTGGTTCCCGGTTTCACATTGTATAACACATCTCCGTCTACCGTCTTAATACGAATCTCCGCTCCCAGCGCCGCCTGTGCAAAGGAAATCGGCACTGTTGAAAAGATATGCATATCCTGTCTCTGGAAGATAGGGTGTCTGGACACCGTTACTTCCACCAGTAAATCGCCTCTTGGTCCTCCGTTGGCTCCCGGCTCGCCTTTTTCGCGAATTCTGATGCTCTGCCCATTATCGATACCGGCTGGTATGGTCACAGCAATTTTCTTCTTATTTGACACATATCCTGTACCGGAGCAGTCCGGGCACTTCTCCCGGATGATCTTACCGGTTCCATGACAGTCCGGACAGGTCTGAACATTCTGCACCGTTCCAAAGAAAGACTGCTGTGTATAAACTACCTGACCCTTGCCGCCGCACTTCGGACATGTCTCCGGAGAAGTTCCCGGTTTCGCTCCAGTTCCGCCGCACTTCGGACATGGGTCTTTTAAAACCACTTCCAGTTCTTTTTCACAGCCAAATACAGCTTCCTCGAAGGTGATACGGATACTCTTACGGATATTCATTCCCTTCATAGGACCCTGGTTTCCCCGGCCTCTGCGGCCGCCTCCGAACAGATCCCCGAAGATATCTCCAAATATATCGCTAAAATCTGCGCCGCCGAAATCGAATCCGCCAAATCCGCCGGCACCGCCGGCGCCGCCCTCAAAGGCAGCATGACCAAACTGGTCATACTGCCGTCTTTTTTCCGGATCACTCAGCACTGCATAGGCTTCCGAAGCTTCCTTAAACTTCTTCTCTGCTTCCGCGTCTCCAGGATTCATATCAGGATGATACTTCTTGGCAACCTGTCTGTATGCTTTTTTCAGAGTTGCTTCATCAGCATCCTTGCTGACGCCCAGCACCTCGTAATAATCTCTTTTTGCTTCTGCCATGATTTATCCCTTTTCTAGTTTTTAGACTTCCTTATAATCTCCGTCCACTACATCGTCTCCCTGGAATCCTTCCGGAGCCGGACCAGGATTCGGGCCTGCGCCTGCTCCCATATCTGGGCCTGCGCCCTGAGCTCCTGCAGCTGCGCCAGCCTGTTCATACATCTTTGTAAACAACTTCTGTGCGCTCTCTGTCAGTTTTTCCTTGCCAGCTTTGATCTCAGCAATCTGAGCGTCGGTCATATCTTCCATGTTGACTTTCTCCAACAGTTCTTTCAATGCCTTACAGTCTGCTTCTACTGCTGCTTTATCTGCTCCGTCCAGTTTGTCTCCGACTTCACTCAGAGCCTTCTCTGTCTGGAATACCATAGCGTCTGCTTCATTCTTTGCATCAATACCTTCTTTACGTTTCTTATCCTGCGCTTCGAATGCCGCTGCTTCTTTTACCGCTTTTTCAATATCCTCATCGGACATGTTAGACCCTGCAGTAATTGTAATATGCTGTTCTTTTCCGGTTCCCAGATCCTTTGCAGATACATTTACAATACCATTGGCATCGATATCGAAAGTAACTTCAATCTGCGGGATTCCACGTGGAGCCGGTGCAATGCCGTCCAGTCTGAACTGTCCCAGAGACTTGTTATCTCTTGCAAACTGTCTCTCGCCCTGTACTACATTGATATCAACAGCGGTCTGGTTATCTGCAGCTGTAGAGAAGATCTGGCTCTTCTTGGTTGGGATCGTGGTATTTCTTTCGATCAGTCTTGTTGCTACACCTCCCATAGTCTCGATAGACAGAGACAGCGGAGTTACATCCAGAAGAAGGATGTCGCCGGCGCCGGTATCTCCAGCCAGTTTTCCACCCTGAACGGAAGCGCCCAGCGCTACACACTCATCCGGATTCAGAGACTTGCTTGGTTCTTTTCCTGTCAGACGTTTTACTTCTTCCTGTACAGCCGGGATACGTGTAGATCCTCCTACCAAAAGCACCTGGCCCAGTTCGGAAGCGCTGATACCAGCATCGGAAAGCGCTCTTTGTACCGGTTCAGAGGTCTTCATAACCAGATCATGAGTTAATTCATCAAATTTTGCTCTGGTCAGATTCATATCAAAATGCTTCGGTCCTTCAGCTGTTGCTGTGATGAACGGAAGGTTAATGTTTGTAGTTGTTGCAGAAGACAGCTCTTTCTTTGCTTTCTCAGCTGCTTCTTTTAATCTCTGTAGCGCCATCTTGTCATTGGAAAGATCTACACCTTCCTGTTTCTTAAATTCGGAGATCATGTAATCTGTCAGTTTCTGGTCGAAATCATCTCCACCCAGTCTGTTATTACCTGCGGTAGACAGAACTTCAATAACGCCATCTCCGATTTCAATTACAGATACATCGAAAGTACCGCCGCCCAGATCGTATACCATGATTTTCTGTTCTTTTTCATTATCCAGTCCATATGCCAGTGCTGCTGCAGTAGGCTCATTGATGATACGTTTTACATCCAGTCCTGCAATCTTTCCTGCATCCTTGGTTGCCTGACGCTGCGCGTCGTTAAAATATGCCGGTACAGTGATGACTGCTTCTGTTACTTTTTCACCAAGATATCCTTCCGCATCTGCTTTCAATTTCTGCAGAATCATTGCAGAGATTTCCTGCGGAGAATATTTCTTGTCATCAATCGTTACCCTGTAATCAGAACCCATCTCTCTCTTAATAGAAGAAATGGTTCTCTCTGCATTAGTAACCGCCTGACGTTTTGCAGGCTCTCCTACCAGACGTTCTCCTGTTTTGGTAAATGCTACGACAGAAGGTGTGGTTCTTGCTCCTTCTGTATTCGCAATAACGGTGGGCTGCCCACCTTCCATAACTGCTACACAGCTATTGGTTGTTCCTAAGTCAATTCCGATTATTTTTCCCATTTTTATTTCCTCCTAAAAAATTTGTTTTTACAAATAAAGGTTAATTTGCTACTTTTACCATGCTATGTCTCACGACAGAATCGCGATACAGATAGCCCTTCTGGAACTCTTCGGCTACAATGTTTTCTCCAAAATTCTCATCTTCCACATGCATCACCGCGTTATGGAAATTCGGATCAAACTCCTTGCCTACCGCCTCGATAGGTTTCACCTCGATTCCTTCCAAAGTTGTCATCAGATGTTTATACACCTTCTCCATCCCTTGTACGAATGGGTCATTCTTTTCTTCCTCGGTCACCGCATCCAGTCCACGTTCAAAGTTGTCAACGACCGGGAGGATCTTTTCTATGATATCTTTCGCTCCTACTTCATACATCTGGGATTTCTCCTTCTCTGTACGTTTGCGGAAGTTATCAAACTCTGCAATCTGACGGGTCAGACGATCGGTCAATTCTTCGATTTTCTCGTCTTTCTTGTCTTTTTTCTTCTTGCCGAACAGTTTTTTTCCGGCTTTCTTATCTTCGCCGTCTTCAGAAACCTCTTCTATATTCTCTTCACACGTTTCTTCCGTGTTTTCTGCTTCATCCGCTTCTTCTGTTTCAGAACCGGCTTCTTCCACCGCTTCTTCCATCTGGGCTTCAGCCGCCTTTTTTGCTTCCTCAACCGCTTCTTTTACCATCTCTTCCTGGCTCTTTTCCTGATTATCTCCCAAGGGTTCTTCCACCTTTCCTATGTTCTATCATTCTTCTCTGTGAAACATCTGATCCAATTCATTCTGGAGACGCTTCATTGATTTCAGTACGTGTTCATAGTCCATTCTCTTCGGTCCGATAATACCTATGGTACCCTTCATGCCGTCTCCCAATTCATAAGTCGCCGTCACAACACTACAGTCCTTCATAGTCCGCACCGGAGTCTCATCCCCGATATAAACCTGGATGCCGGTACTGTCTTCTCTGGATAATGTCTGTGTCACCAGTTCATTCAGCTGTTGTTTTTCTTCAAACGCACTGATGATCTCCTGGGCGCTCTGCTTATCACTGAGTTCCGGATACTTGAAGATGTTGGTGGCTCCGCTGGTGTATATCTGCATCTCGTCGTCCACCTGAATCACTTCTGCCACTGCATCCAGCACATTGCCTACCACTTCGCTGTGAATGCCTGCCTGTTCCTTCAGCCTGGCAATCAGTCCTAAATTGATCTCTTCAATCGACATTCCATTCAGCGTTGTGTTCAGAAGCATATTCAACTTCAGCAGATTCTCATTACTGATGGATTCCTCCACGTCAATAATCTTATTCTTGATCACATTGCCTCCCAGCACGATGACTGCGATAATCTGTTCTTCATCTACCATAGACAACTGAATAAATTTAAGCTTATTGGCGTTATTAACCGGAGTGGATACCATGGTCGCGTAATTTGTGCTGTTTGCCAGCACTTTTGCAGCCTGCCTGAGGAGCTGCTCCATCTTGTCGGCTTTATCCAGCATCTGCTCCTGCATTTCATTGAGTTCCTGCTCCTTTTCTTCCATCAGCATATCTACATATAGCCGATATCCCTGATCCGAAGGAATACGTCCTGCCGATGTATGAGGCTGCAGGATGTAGCCAAGCTCTTCCAGATCCGCCATCTCATTGCGGATCGTCGCCGAACTCAGATTCAGATCCGTATATTTCGATATGGTTCTGGAACCCACCGGTTCGCCGGTCTCCAGATAATTCTGGATAATCGCGTGAAGAATTTTTAATTTTCGTTCACTCAATCCATGTTCCGCTATCATCCATCCTCCTCCTTTCGGCTTATTAGCACTCTTTAAATTTGAGTGCTAACATCTTCGATTAATAATGTAGCACTCGTCATTTTGTTTGTCAACACTCTTTATATATTTTTTAGAAAGAAAAAGGGGTCAGACCCCCAACGGTTTTATGCAGAAATCCGTTGAGGGGTCTGACCCCTTTTTCTCCCTTTTTCTTCTTTAGCTCAATTCTACTTTTTCTGCT
>CASEIR010000079.1 GCA_949287925.1 uncultured Lachnospiraceae bacterium | reverse complement strand
ACCGGCATCAATGAACCCAATGATTATAGCAAGGAAACGATTGAAGCCATCAGCAATAACGGAGAAATCACAAAAAGCGAGACCGGACTTGCGCAAGAAGAGCTGCCGAATATTATCTTCGTACAGCTGGAATCTTATTTTGATGTGGAAGAGGCAGAATTTTTCACCACTTCCAAGGATGCGTGCCCGAACCTGCACGCTATGTATGACAACTATCCTACCGGCTATTTTAAAGTGCCGTCGGTGGGAGCCGGAACGGCCAATACAGAATTTGAAGTATTGACCGGAATGAACCTCCGGTACTTTGGCCCGGGCGAATATCCATATAAGACCATATTGAAGGAAGGAACCTTTGAAAGCGCGGCTACGGCCCTTAGTTCGCTGGGGTACGGCACCCATGCCCTTCACAATAACGGGGGGAATTTCTACAGCCGGGCAACCGTATTTAATAATATTGGATTTGACAGTTATACCAGCAAGGAATTCATGAATATTCTGCAGACTACAGAAAATGGATGGGCCAAGGATGATATTCTGGTTCAGCATATTCTGGAAGCCATGGATACCACGGAGCAGCAGGATTTCGTATTTACTATCAGTGTCCAGGGACATGGGGACTATCCAGAGGAGCAGGTGCTGGAGAATCCGGAGATCCGGGTGGAAGGCATTGAGGATGAGAGCCTGAAGAATAAATGGGAATATTATGTTAACCAGGTTTATGAGATGGATCAGTTTGCCGGCAATCTGGTGAAAGCTATTGAAGAAAGAGGCGAACCTTCAGTTGTAGTATTCTACGGCGACCATCTGCCCACTATGGGACTGGAGGCCGAGGATCTGAAGAGCCGGTATCTTTACAATACCAATTATGTGATCTGGAACAATATCGGACTGCCCAAAGAGGACCGGAACATTCCGTCTTATCAGATCATGGCGGATGTACTGGACCGCCTGGATATTCATTCCGGAACCGTGTTCAACTATCATCAGGAACGCCGCCAGACCAAGAATTATCTGGCAGACCTGGAACTTCTTCAGTACGATATTCTGTACGGAGACCAGTATGTATACAATGGGAATCCGCCCATTACCGAGGGGCATATGGTGATGGGCGTCAGGGATGTGACGCTGAAGAACATTGTGCCGCACTTAAATAAAGGATACAGTCTCTATGGAGAGAATTTTACCAAATCCAGTAAGGTTTATGTCAATGGTGAGAAACAAAGCAGTTCATTTCTGAATAACACCAGGATAGATCTGTCGAAGCTGGAGTTGGAAAACGGGGACGAGATTGAAGTCCGGCAGATGGGATCCAGCAACACCACATTCCGCAGGTCCGATACCTATATTTACCAGGACGGACAGTTGATATGCCAGGAGGGTACAGCCACCGACAAGACCAGATCCTGGATGGAGCAAACCGATGAAGAGTAATAAAGACTGGAAGCTGTATACTTATGAGGATGCAGTAGCTTATATTGAAGAAATCCCCAGATTTACGAAGAAACATTCCCTGGCCCACACCAGGGAATTTCTTCGCAGGCTGGGAAATCCGGCAGCGGACCGTAAATTGATTCATGTGGCGGGTACCAATGGAAAAGGATCTGTCTGTGCATATCTGAAAGAGATTCTGCGGGCGGAGGGGAGGAAAACCGGGTTTTTCACGTCTCCCCATCTGGTCTGTATCAATGAACGGATCGAGATTGATGGAACGCAGGTGGACAACGGTACTTTCCTGAGAATTTTTCAGACAACGGCGCATGCGGCCTGGAAGATGCAGGAAGAAGGATTGGAACATCCTTCCTATTTTGAATTCCTGTTTGGCATGGGGATGAAAGCTTTCGAGGAGTCTGATGTGGAATATATTATCCTGGAGACGGGGCTTGGCGGCAGGCTGGACGCTACCAATGCGCCGGAACATCCGGTGCTTACGGTGATTACGTCTATCAGTCTGGACCATACCGGTATCCTGGGTGATACAGTGGCACAGATTGCTGCGGAAAAGGCCGGGATTATTAAGCCGGGGGTTCCGGTGTTTTTCGATGGAACCGCGCCGGAGGCGTCAGAGGTGATCCGGCGCCGGGCGGAGGAACTGGGAGCGCCCTGTAGAGAAATCTCGAAAAATGCGTTCGAAATCCGAGAAGTTACCGGGAAATATATTGCATTTTCCCGGGCGAATGCGTATGATAAAGATGTTATCTACCGCATTCCCATTTGCGGCTGTTATCAGGCTATGAATGCAGAGCTTGCCCTGGAGGCGGCGGAATATTTGCTGGCAGCCCAGGAAGCGGTCAGAACCGGGATAAGGATTCCGGACCCGGAAGAAACCGCCGGCAGCAGCCGGGGACGGTTTGCTGGGGCCTTGGAGTCCGTACACTGGGAAGGGCGCATGGAGGAAGTACGCCCCCATCTTATTTTGGACGGGGCGCACAATCCGGGAGCGGTCCGTGCATTTGCCGAGACTGTGCAGATGCTGAAAGGGAATCGGCTGTCCGGGGATGTGATCCTGTTTTCGGCGGTAGCGGATAAGAAATATGACGAGATGATTGCCTGGCTGTGTCAGAACCTGGATGTAAAAGCTTTCGTGGTGACGGAGATTGCAGACGCACGAAAGGTACCGGCCGGGGAATTGGCTGATAGATTCCGCGCCTGCACGGACAAGGAAATTGTATGCCGGCCGCGGCTTAAGGAAGCTCTGCGGGAGGCATTAAGACGGCGGGACGCGGACGCAGATGTATACTGCCTGGGATCTTTGTATCTGGCAGGCATGGTGAAGAAATTACTGTCAGGAGGCGGTTTGGATGTTGAATTTTGAGGAAGAACTGAAGAAATTCCAGCCCAGTCTGGAAGTAGAAGAGATTGAAGATGCGGTCTATCAGGAAGACCTGACGGATATGACTGACATTTTGCGGGAAGTTATCGAGCAGACAAAATAGAGATTGTTTCAATACAGCATAGAGGGTAGTATATGGATTATGCAACAAAACTGGTGTATCAGTCGAATTACTGGTATAACGACGGTCTGAAGAAAGCGAATATCAGGGATTTGTCCGGCGCCATCATATCGCTGAAGCGGAGTTTACAATACAACAGAGCTAATATAGCGGCCCGGAACCTGCTGGGTCTGGTCTATTATGGCCGCGGAGATGTGGCGGAGGCTCTGGTGGAATGGATTTTAAGTAAGAATTTTCAGTCCCACGACAATATTGCCAATTATTATATTCAGAAAACCCGGGAGAATTCTACGGAGTTAAGCGCGATCAACCAGGCAATTAAGAAATACAATCAGGCTTTGGGATATGCAAGGCAGAATGGAGAGGACCTGGCTATTATTCAGCTGAAGAAGGTAGTGGATGTGCATCCGTCTTTTGTAAAGGCCTATCAGCTGCTGGCGCTGCTTTATCTGCATACCGAGCATTATACAGAGGCAAGGCAGGCCATCCGGACGGCGCACAAGCTGGACAAGACGGATGATATAACTCTGCGTTATATGCATGAGCTGAACCAGATCCGCAAAGCCCGGACAGTGAAGATCAAGGAAAAAGAGAAAAAAGACCAGCATACGGTCACCTACAGCATCGGAAATGAGACCATTATCCAGCCGGTTTCTGCCAGTTACAAGGATAATGCCGGGCTCCATACGGTGGTCAACATCGCCATCGGCGTACTGGTAGGCGTTGCGGTTATGTGGTTTCTCATTTTGCCGGCGGTTACTAAGTCCCGGCAGGATAAAACCAATGAGCAGGTGGTAGAATTCAGCGACCAGATTGCGGCCCAGGAGGCCCAGATCACCGCGCTGAAGACAGAGCTGGAGACTTACCGGGCCAGCAGCGAGGAGTCTCAGAACGCGCAGGCAACGGCAGAATCGACACAGAACAGCTATGAGATCGTCATGAATATAAGCCAGCATTACCGTGCGGGGGATATGAGCGATTCTGCGATGCTGGAAGAACTGTTGAAAGTTACCCCCGATTCCCTGGGTACTGTAGGAAGGGAGACTTTTGATGAAATCACAGAGGAATTGTATCCCAGAATGTGTGACAAGTTATATGATGCGGCCAAAGAGAGCTACGATGTGGCCAATTATCCTGCCGCTATCACGAATCTGGAGCAGATCAGCCAGATGGATGAGGGATATAATGACGGAGCGGCATTGCTGCTTCTGGGTCAGTCCTACGAAAAGAATGGAGAACAGGACAAAGCAAACATGCAGTATCAAAAACTGGTAGAAAGTTACGCCGGAACCGATGCCGCAGCAGAAGCACAGGCAGCGTTGGACGCGCAAAACAGCGCAGAAACACAGGAACAGCCAGAAGACGGCAGCGATACACAGGAAAATACAGACGAGTAAGGCTAAGATCAAGAGAAACCGTAAATAAGATACATGATATTCGCATAAAAATACACAAAAAAGAAAAACAAAACAGCTTACGAAAGAAAAGGATATGCAAAAACGCATATCCTTTTCTCTTTTAACGCAGCATAATGGGGACGGGGAATTTTTAAAAATTCCCCGTCCCCAATGAAAAGGAGGATGGATATGAAGTACCAGGTACAGGAGAATTGCCTGACGATTTTTCTCCCGGGGGAGCTGGATCATCATAATGCAGAGGAGATCCGCCGGGAATCCGATCATCTGATCGAGCGGAACCACATCCGCTATGTGATCTTTGATTTTAAGGACACGAATTTTATGGATAGTTCTGGAATCGGGGTCATTATGGGCCGCTATAAGAGGCTGTATCTGCTGGGCGGCGAGGTCTGTGCTGTTCACGCAAATGAACGGATGAGGCGGATACTGACTATGTCAGGAGTAACGAAAATTATGCAGATATATGAGGAGGAGATGTAGATGGAAAATACGAATGAAATGCAGGTGATTTTTGACAGCCGTTCGTCCAATGAATCTTTTGCGCGAGTGACGGTGGCGGCATTTATGACGGCGCTGAATCCCACCGTGGAGGAGGTGTCAGATGTGAAGACGGCAGTATCAGAGGCGGTAACCAATGCGATCATCCATGGTTATGAAAATGAAGTACATAGCATCAGCATCCGCTGCCGCACAGAGGGAAAGACTCTCTATTTGGAGGTGGCAGATCATGGAAAAGGTATCGAAGACGTACAGCAGGCCATGGAGCCTCTGTTTACCACGAAGCCGGAGCTGGACCGCTCTGGAATGGGATTTTCTTTTATGGAAGCCTTCATGGACCGGCTGGAAGTAGAGTCGGAACCGGGGAAGGGAACCGTGGTAAGAATGGAAAAAACCATTGGAAAAGGAAGGAGACTATGGACCACACAATCGCTCTGATCAAACAATCACACCAGGGAGATGAGGAAGCGAAGGCACAGCTGGTTCGGGAAAATGCCGGACTCGTGTGGTGCATCGTGAAACGGTTTTACAACAGAGGCGCCGAGGCGGAAGATCTGTTCCAGATCGGAAATATTGGACTTTTAAAGGCCATTGATAAATTTGATCTCACTTATGAGGTTAAGTTTTCCACTTATGCCGTACCCATGATTTCCGGAGAGATCAAACGATTTCTCCGAGATGACGGCATGATCAAGGTAAGCCGCTCATTAAAAGAGCTGGCCCACCGTTCCTGCGTCTGCCGGGAGCAGCTCCAGGAGGCGTGGGGGCGGGATCCCACTATTGGAGAGCTGGCCCGGGAGATGAATGTAGACACCGAGGAACTGGTCATGGCGCTGGATGCGAGCAGCGATGTGGAATCTCTGCATAAACCCATTTATCAGAAAGAAGGACAGGAAATCCGGCTTATGGATAAACTGCCGGAAGCAGAAGAACAGGAGGACCGTTTATTGGACCACATGCTTTTGCAGGAGCTTCTGACAGGGTTGGATAAAGAAGAACGAAGACTGATATATCTGCGGTACTTTGCAGATCAGACCCAGACACAGGTGGGAAAAGAACTAGGAATTTCACAGGTGCAAGTCTCGCGGATGGAAAAGAAAATATTAAAAAATCTGCGCGAGCAGATCTGACAGGCATACGATGTATATTTTTCCTAAAATCATCCATACTACTTCACAAAAGTATAAAGAGGTGAATGGTATGGATGAAGCAAGGAAAAAAGTCAGAGTGTGCCTGTTGTGCGTTGTGGCGGCAGCAGTGATTATCGGACTGGTCTATTATTTCCGTGATGTCAGAGGATCAGGACAAGTTACAGACGGAACGTTGGTGTGGCAAATGGAAAGCAATGTTAAGCCTGCTACGAATGGGACGATGAAAGATGCCGGTCAGGCGGTGGCCCGGAATGAAAATGTAAATCAGTTGGAGATTAGCGGAGAAAGCCGGGTTTAAGATGTCAGGCAGTAAAAATACAGTTCTCTACATCAAAGCAGACCGCAATCATGAAGTCACAAAACCAGACGTGACGCTGGGGGATGTCCTGCGGATGGAATGTACAGACAAGAATCTGATTGCCCGGATAAAATCTATTCGGCTGTTAAAGTTCCACCATATAGATAATAAGCATGAGAATCGTACCGCTGTATCCATTCTCAAGGTGCTCCAGTGCATCCATGAAGTTTATCCGGATCTACGGGTGGAAAATATGGGTGAGACCGATTTTATCGTGACCTATGAAACACAGCAGACGCCCGGAAAAACCATGCATTACCTAAAAGCGGCCGGAGTCACTCTGATCAGCTTCTTTGGCGCTGCATTTTCGACAATGGCTTTTAACAATGACGTGGACACTGTGAAAATGTTTGGCCAGATCTACGAACTGACTACCGGCAGGCCGTCAGATGGATTTACCATTCTGGAAATCACATACAGTCTGGGGCTTATTATCGGAATTCTGACCTTCTTCAATCATTTTGGCAAGAAAAAACTGTCGGTGGATCCGACACCGATGGAAGTGGAGATGCGCCTGTATGAGAACGATATACAGACCACACTCCTGGAAACCTACGCAAGAAAGGAGAAGGAACTGGATGTTGGCACAACAGATACTTCTGACAGTCGTCGGACTTAGCGCTGGGGTGGCGGCTGCCGGAGGATTATTCTCGTTCATCATTGGGCTTGGAGTTATATCTGACTTTGCCGACCGTACGCACACCGGCCAGTATGTACTGCTCTATGAAAATGCCGTCGCCCTGGGAGGAATCCTTGGAAATATCTTTTTCATTTACCGGATTTCCATTCCCGGCGGCGCTTGGCTGGCGGCCGCCTTTGGACTGTTCGGCGGAATCTTCGTCGGCTGCTGGGCCATGGCTCTGGCCGAAGTCCTGAATCTCTTCCCCATCTTCATCCGCCGGGCGAAGCTCGTGCGGTGTACACAATATATCATTATCGGAATCGCAGTCGGAAAAACGCTGGGATCCCTGCTCTTTTTTTACAATCGGTGGTAAAGATGGGGACGGGAAATTTTCGAAAATTCCCCGTCCCCAAAGGAGGATGCTATGTCACAAAATGTTTATGAGGAATATGTGAAAATGAAGACGCCGGTGCACAATCTGCCGGCAAATATGGCGAAGGCGTTCGTGACTGGCGGGATCATCTGTTCACTGGGGCAGTTGATCTTGAATACTTGTGAAAAGTATGGTCTGTCCGAAGATGTTTGCGGCAGTGTGACGTCTATCGCTCTCATCCTGTTGAGCGTCTTGCTGACGGGCTGGAATATTTACCCGCGGATTGCCAAATGGGGCGGCGCCGGCGCGCTGGTTCCCATTATGGGATTTGCCAATTCAGTGGCGGCGCCGGCCATTGAATATAAGAAGGAAGGACAGGTTATGGGCATCGGCTGTAAAATTTTTACCATCGCCGGGCCGGTGATTTTGTACGGCGTATTCACCAGCTGGGTGCTGGGTGCGCTCTATTGGCTGGGAAAAGGCATCGGAATCTGATGGGGCGAGGAAAGCAGAATGGAGGATAACATGATACAAGGAGTACAGAGCATAGCATTTGACCAGGCGCCATATCTGGAGAAAGGAGCGTCAGTTGTCGGGAAAAAAGAAGGGGAGGGACCGCTGGGAGACTTGTTCGATCTGGTGGAGCCCCAGGATCTATTCGGAGAGGATACCTGGGAAGCAGCAGAAGGCGCCATGCAAAAAGAAGCCTGTAAGCTGGTATTAAAAAAAGCCGGATTAAAGCCCCAGGAGGTTCGTTACCTCTTCGGCGGAGACCTGCTGCGGCAGGGAACGGCCACATCCCAGGGGGTAGAAGACTTCCAGATTCCCATGTTCGGCCTGTATGGCGCCTGTTCTACTTCAGGAGAAGCCCTGGCTCTGGCAGCCATGAGTGTGGCTGCAGGCTACGGCTGCCACATGCTGGCCGTTACCTCCAGCCATTTCGGAAGTGCGGAAAAGGAATTCCGGTTTCCTCTTGGATACGCCAGCCAGCGGCCATTGTCCGCCCACTGGACGGTGACGGGGAGCGGGGCATTTCTGGTAGGAACCCGGAAATGCCATGTGAAGATCACCGGAGTCACGGTTGGGAAAATCGTGGATTATGGCCTGAAAGATTCCCAGAATATGGGCGCTTGCATGGCTCCGGCAGCCTGCGATACCATCCTGCGCAATTTACAGGATTTCGGACGGAGACCAGAAGATTACAACCGAATCATCACCGGAGATCTGGGATATATCGGGCAGAGTATCCTGTTCGATCTGGCGCGGGAAAAAGGCTGTGACATCCGGGAAATGCACATGGACTGCGGAATGACAATTTTTGACCAGAACCTTCAGGATACACATTCCGGCGGCAGCGGCTGTGGATGCGCGGCTGTGACGCTGGCGGCCTACATTCTTCCAAAGCTGGAGAGCGGCGAATGGAAGCGGATACTTTTCGTGCCTACCGGCGCTTTGCTTTCCACCGTGATTTACAATGAAGGAGCAACCGTGCCAGGGATTGCCCACGCTATTGTACTGGAGCATGAAGACTGACCAATCCGCCAGAAACGAGGAGAGAAAAGAAAGCGAAGAAGAAGGAGGAAGAGCATGGATTATATTAACGCATTCTGGGTGGGAGGGCTCATCTGCGCCCTGGCTCAGATTCTGCTGGATCGGACGAAACTGATGCCGGGACGGGTCATGGTGCTGCTGGTGTGCGGTGGGGCCGTCTTAGGAGCGCTCCAGATTTATCAGCCATTCCAGGAATTTGCCGGCGCCGGAGCCAGTGTTCCCCTGACCGGATTTGGGAATCTGCTGTGGAAAGGCGTACAGGAAGCGGTGGATAAGGAAGGCTTCATTGGTATTTTTACAGGAGGGCTCAAAGCCAGCGCAGCAGGAATTACAGCAGCCCTGGTATTTGGCTATCTGGCTTCGCTGATATTTGAACCGAAAATGAAAAAGTAAAATTTTTGCAAAATAAATGCAAACAAATTGTGAAATTTCCAGTTGTTTTCTCTACGGTGAGATGGTATTGTAGAAATGATGAAGTTTTGGTATACATTTTAGGAGGAAACCAATGAGTTACTTAGATATTATCATCCCCTTTGTGGGAGGACTGGGAATGTTTATCTATGGAATGCAGATCATGGCACAAGGACTGGAGAATGCGGCGGGCAACAAGATGAAGACCCTGCTGGAAGTCCTGACCAAGAACAAGCTGATGGGCGTACTGCTGGGCGCGGCGATTACCGCGGTTATCCAGAGCTCATCCGCCACTACCGTTATGGTAGTCGGTTTTGTCAACGCCGGAATCATGAATCTGACCCAGGCGATGGGTGTGATCATGGGAGCGAACATCGGAACCACTGTAACCGGATGGCTGGTGTCATCCGTAGAATGGGCCAAGTTCTTAAGCCCGTCTACCCTGGCTCCAATTGCCGTTATGGCCGGCGTGATCCTGATGCTGGTGGGCAAGCGCCGTTCATCCAAAGAAATCGCCAGCATTATTGTGGGATTCGGTCTTCTGTTTATCGGAATTACCACCATGTCCTCAGCAGTCGAACCGCTGCAGGACTCAGAAGCATTCGTAAGCCTGTTTGTAACATTAGGAAACAACCCGCTTCTTGGCATCCTGGCCGGAACGCTGGTAACGGCAATTATTCAGAGCTCATCCGCATCCGTGGGTATCCTGCAGAGTCTCGCGGCAGCAGGTCTGGTGCCTTTCAGCGCGGCAATCTATATCATTATGGGACAGAATATCGGTACCTGTGTGACAGCCATCCTGTCCAGTCTGGGAGCCAAAAGAACCGCGAAAACCGCAGCCCTTATGCATCTGTTATTTAACATCATTGGAACCATCATCTTTAGCATAATCGCAATCCTGTACTTCGAGATTATCAATCCGGCGGCAGGTACCGGAATGATCACACAGACTGAGATCAGTATCGTACACACTGTTTTCAACATCGGAACCACCGTGCTTCTCTTCCCGGTATCCAACTGGATCGTTAAGCTGGCGAAGAAGATCGGCCGCGTGGAAGAAGATTCTCAGGACAGAAGCATGGTTCTTCTGGACGAGCGTATCCTGCAGACACCTGGAATCGCCCTGCAGTCTACGGTGAATGAAGTTGCGCGTATGGGAAAAATCGTGGAAGACTCGCTGGAAGTGGCGAAAAATGTGTTGTTTACGCTGAATGATGACGACATCAAGTTCCTCAAGGAAGAAGAAAGTACAGTAGACCGCTTAAGTGCAGGTATCACCAATTATGCCATCCGTCTGGGATCCCTGCAGATCAGCGAGAAGGAGCACCAGGATGTGGCGCATCTTCTGCAGACCGTCTCCGATATGGAGCGAATCAGCGATTACTGCGAAAATATTTCCGAATTTGCGGAGACGCTGTATGAACGTGGCGCATCTTTCTCTGAGGTGGGCACACAACAGCTGAAGGAAATGATGGATGTCTGCATCGACAGTTACAAATATGCATTAGAAGCATTTACGGAGAGAAGCAAAGAAAAAGCGTTAAAAGTTATTGAAAAAGAAACACAGGCTGACGACCTTGAGATCAGCCTGCGTAACAAACATATCCGGCGTCTGGCGAATAAGCAGTGCAGTACCGAAGCCGGAATCGTATATCTGGACACATTAGTCTGTCTGGAACGTATCTCCGACCATGCCCGCAATATCGCGGAAGAAGTGTTGGAACAGATCGCTTAATAACGGAAACAAAAGCCGGGGATTTACAGAAAAAATTATTTACAGAAGAAATTTCATCTTATCCCGCTCTTTCGTTTCCCAATGAGAATGACGAGATTCAAAGGACTGGTTGAGCCAGGCAACGGCCTCATCCAGTCCTTCCTGTGTAAATGGGAAATCCCGGCGTTCTTTCTCGTCATCCGGGGTTTTCTCAAAAGACCAGGGTTCAGGATAGATAAATACAGAAAGATGGTCGTCTTCTGCTGTCACGAAATATCGCATACCATGATGGGAACCGGAAAAAGGTTCTTTTTTTAATGCTTTGATACATAAACCAATAGTGGAAATCATACAAAACCTCCTTAAGAAATGGTCAGTTCTTCTCCTGGAATTATGTTGGAGTAAAGAAATAGTCAGTTCATAAAAAATAAATGAAAAGAGTATTGGTTCCTTGAGGTATAATGATTTCGACGAAAAAATAAAAACCGAAAGGAGTACCAATACTCATGGATATTATAACATTAATTCAGGTTCTTGTCAGCGGATTGCTCAATGCTCAGG
>CASEIR010000078.1 GCA_949287925.1 uncultured Lachnospiraceae bacterium | reverse complement strand
GACAGACTCCCCAGTCTGTCTGTTTGCCATGTCTGGAGTTAAGACTCGAAACGCAATACGAGAACTGGATCCTTTTTATCGATATGTAATAATCATATCATAATTCTTATCTTAATACTAGCTACATGCCATTGGGGTCAGACCCCCTTGATTTTCCCCTCTTCTTGTGCTAAACTTGTTCAGGTGACAAGACAGCTGTATATTCCGCTGCTAATTTACAGCGGTGTGTGTATGACACACATACGCGTGATACATAAGAATGAGGAGATTTGTGATGAATAGTTTTAAGAAAGCTTTGGACAAGATTTTTATTGAGGGACTGAGCGCCATGGCCCATGGATTGTTTGCAACGTTGATCATCGGTACCATCATCCAGCAGATAGGGACCTTGATTGGAGGGCCAGCGGGAGATATGATCTTTGCACTGGGCAAGGTGGCTGCTTCTCTGACAGGAGCCGGTATCGGTGTGGCTGTGGCGTATAAGTTTAAGGAAGCGCCGCTGGTAGTGGTTTCCGCTGCGACAGCGGGTATGATCGGCGCCTTTGCCAGCAGCCTGCTGGCAGGCACAGTTCTGGTGGACGGAGCTATGGTCTATTCCGGCCCGGGAGAACCGCTGGGAGCTTTTATTGCCGCTTACATAGGAATTTTCTTCGGGCATCTGGTGTCGGGAAGAACAAAGATAGATATTCTGGTGACCCCCATTGTGACCATTGGAACCGGCGGCGCCGTAGGGCTGATTCTGGGACCGCCTATTTCTGGCTTCATGGCATGGCTGGGGTCTCTGATTAACTGGGGAACGGAGCAGCAGCCCTTCCTGATGGGAATCGTGGTTTCTGTTCTCATGGGTATGATCCTGACGCTGCCCATCAGTTCCGCAGCCCTTGGCGTGATTTTGAATCTGTCCGGACTGGCGGCGGGCGCGGCGACCGTAGGCTGCTGCTGCAACATGGTAGGTTTTGCAGTCGCCAGCTACCGGGAGAATAAAGTGGGAGGCCTGTTGGCGCAGGGGATTGGAACTTCCATGCTGCAGGTGCCAAATATTGTGAAAAAACCCATCATCTGGCTTCCGGCCATTCTCTCTAGCGCAATTCTGGGCCCGGTGGGAACCATGGTTTTCCATATGACCAGTAACGCCACCGGCTCCGGTATGGGAACGGCCGGACTGGTGGGGCAGATTATGACCTGGCAGGTGATGACCGAAACTGAGCCGCCAACGGTAGTGCTGATCAAGATCCTGCTGATCCAGATCATTCTGCCGGCCATTGTGACACTGGGGATTTCCGAATTCATGCGAAAGAGGAACTGGATCAAATTCGGTGATATGAAGCTGGAATTTTAACTGGATTCTGACCAATAAGAAATGCAAAACACCGCTATACATTTTCAGAACATCTGTTTATAATAGTACCAGAGTAATATTTACATACGAAATGAAAGCGGGGATGAATTTATGACAGGCACCGGAAGAATACATCTATATTACGGAGACGGAAAGGGCAAGACCACGGCAGCCGTGGGACAGATTGTCCGCGCTGCGGGATGTGGGCTTCAGGTGCTTGTTTTTCAGTTTCTTAAGGACAACTCTTCCAATGAAAGGAAGATCTTGGAGGCTTTACCTGGCGTTACCTGTCTGCCGGGACGGGAGCCGGTGAAGTGGGTCAGCCGTATGAACGGCCCGGAGAAGGCTGAGCTTAAGCACTATAACAACAAGGCGCTGGATGAGATCGTGAAATTTTGCAGCCCATTTGACATTCTGTTTCTGGATGAGGCACTTTGTGCCGTCCAGCTGGAAGTGCTTAGCGAAGAGAAGCTTCTAAGTTTCCTGCAGCACAAACCCCGCGGCCTGGAAGTAATTCTGACCGGCCATGAGGTAACAGACCGGTTGATGGATGTGGCTGATTATGTCACTTTAATGACGAAAATCAAGCATCCTTATGATGAAGGAATCACAGCCAGAGAAGGAATCGAATACTAGAAACCAGTGGTCCGGATAAAAATGTAAGGATATCCGGACTATTTTCTTAAATAAGTATGAAAATCATGACACCTTTCTTTCCTTATGTTATACTATGAAGAACGTAAGTACTCTTCGGGCAAGAGAGGAGAGGATAAGAAGTATGGAAACAGCAATCAAAAACTACGAAGACGTGGACAGCTGGAAGACAATTATCTTTCTGTACACATCTGCGCTGAAGGAGGTCGGGACCAAGCTGGAGATCTTGAATGACGAATTCCAGCATGTACACAAATACAATCCCATTGAACACATCAAGACCAGAGTAAAGACTCCGGAAAGCATTGTGAAGAAGCTGCGCAAGTCGAATCACGAGATTTCCATTGAAAATATGGTGAAATATGTCAACGATATCGCCGGAGTACGGCTAATATGTTCTTTTACTTCAGATATTTACCGGCTTGCAGAGATGATTGGCAACCAGAGCGACCTGAAAGTACTGTCCATCAAGGATTACATCAAGAATCCGAAGGAAAGCGGATACAAGAGCTACCATATGCTGGTGTCTGTTCCGATATTCCTGTCGGACAGCGTGGTAGATACTAAGGTGGAGATTCAGATCCGGACCATAGCTATGGATTTCTGGGCCAGTCTGGAGCATAAGATCTATTATAAATTCGAAGGAAAGGCGCCGGAATACATCAGCCGGGAGCTGCGGGAATGTGCGGAGATGGTATCTAGTCTGGACGATAAGATGCTGTCACTGAATGAAGCAATCCTGCAGTGTCTGGAAGAACAGGAAGAGGCGAAAAAAGCAGCGAAGAAACAATTGAATAACCGTGTCGAGATGTAGACATGCAGACCTGGGAGGCAGAGAATTTCCCGGGTCTTGTTATATTTTTAATTATTATTGTCAAGAGAGAAAACTGGTGCTAGAATGATTGCGGATTATAAAAAGAGAGAGAACATTATTGCTAAGGAAGGGATAAGAAATGTTTAAAAATATGGATGCGAAAAAGAAACAACTGGCAGTTCAGGTTATCTATGCCATTGGCGGAAGCCTTCTGTTTGCGCTGGGCGTCAATCTGATCATCGTGCCTTTGGGACTTTATAATGGAGGGTTTATGGGTATTGCCCAGTTGGCCAGAACCTTTCTGGTCAGTGTGCTGCATCTGCCGATTCCGGCCAGTGTAGACTTGTCCGGTATCATATACTTTATTATTAATATACCGCTGTTTTATATGGGCCTGCGGATCATGGGCAAAACCTTTGCCCTTAAAACGCTGATTACCGTTACGATACAGAGTTTGTTCCTGGTAGCCGTGCCGATCCCTGCAGCGCCTATCATTGAAGATTACCTGACCGCCTGTATTATCGGCGGACTCATCGCCGGAACCGGAACCGGTCTGGTACTTCGGGGACGAAGCTCCGGCGGCGGCCAGGATATCGTAGGATTATGCTGTGCCAAAAAGTATCCGAATATCAGCGTGGGCAAGATCAATATCCTGATGAATATCTTCGTATATGCAATCTGCCTGTTCCTGTTCAACATCGAGATCGTCATCTACTCCCTGATCTACACCACCGTACTGGCCATGGCCATCGACCGGGTACATATCCAGAACATTAATACCAGCGTTATGATCTTCACCAAGAAACTGGGAATCTCCAAGGCAATCATGGAACAGACCGGCCGCGGCGTCACAAACTGGGACGGAGAAGGCGCGTATACCAACAAAACATCCTACATCCTCTTCGTTATGATCTCAAAATACGAAGTAGGACAGATCAAACAGATCGTACACAGCATCGACCCGCACGCATTCATGATCTTCACAGAAGGATGCTCCGTAGACGGTAATTTTGAGAAAAGATTATAAAAAGGGACACGTGAAAATTCAATTGGGGACGTACACTTTTGCAAAAAGCGTACGTCCCCAATTAATATATTAACATGATGTTTTGTGGTGCGATGCCTAGTGTATCTGGCATTTTTTCTATTTTTGTTTCTTTTGTTATCCGCCACCAGACAGGCGTAGAGTCTGGCTTGGCGTCTGCATACCGGAATTTGTAGATCCATTCGAAGGGTTCTTCTACTTTTTCGACGAAGTGAATCTGTCTGCAGTTGGCGGGGGTTTTTGTATTAAAGTAGTGGGCCCGGATGCCGATGGCCGTCAGTCCGTCTTCCACCGGTTCGGCGGTGGTAAAATGCATGCCCCAGTCAGGTACGTACACCTGCCGCTCTGCCGTTTTCACGGCAGCAGCGATATTTTTGCATCCGGTAAGGGCTGCTGCCTGCCGGTTCAAAGGCCGGCGGAAGACGTTCTTGACCGTATCATGCCGGACTACCTGTCCCTGATCCATCACCGCCAAGGTATCGCAGCTGCGGTAGATCTCGTCACGGTTGTGGGAGACGAAGATCACGTCTTTCCCATATTCCCGCAGCAGATCTTTCATTTCCACCTCCAGCTGAACCCGCAGATGAGAGTCCAGCGCGCTGAAAGGCTCGTCCAGCAGCAGAATCTCCGGTTCCGTTACCAGAATCCGCGCCAGGGCAGTCCGTTGCTGCTGGCCGCCGGACAGCTCATGGGGAAAATGCTTCTCCAGCCCCGTAAGACGCATTCGACGAAGCATTTTCCCAGCCAGTTGTTTCTTCCGGCCCCGGTTCTTTACACGCCACAGTCCGCACAGCACGTTTTGCTCCACCGTCATATTTGGGAACAGCCCATAATTTTGAAAAAGATAGCCCACATTTCGCTGTTGCGGCTTCCGATTGATCTGTTTCTCCTTATCAAATAAAGTTACTCCGTTCAGCACGATCCGTCCCTCGTCCGGCGTCTCGATTCCGGCGATGCATTTGAGCGTCATACTCTTGCCGCAGCCGGAAGCCCCCAGCATTCCCAGGATACCGGCTTCTGACTCGAATTCCACGTCCAGGAGAAAATCCCCCAGCTGTTTTTTCACCGATACTATCAGACTCATAGCTTCCGGCCTCCCTTCGAGTGTTCTTTTTTCTCAAGCATATTTACGATCAGCAGCACCACAGCCGAAATCACCAGGTTAATCGCCACCCACCGGAATGCGCCGGCGTCGTCGTTGGTCCGCCACAGCTGGTACACCGTAGTGGAAATGGTGGCGGTTCGTTTCGGCGTATAGCCAATCAACATGCTGGTAGCGCCGTATTCGCCCAGCGCCCGGGCGAAAGAAAGCACCGTCCCGGCTAAAATTCCCTGGCGGCATACCGGCATCCGGATCCGCCAGAAAATATAAGTATTGGACAGCCCCAGGGTCTGGCCGGAATACTCCAGCGTCCGGTCGAAACTTTCAAAAGCCCCACGGGCCGTCCGGTACATCAGGGGAAATGCCACCACCGACGCCGCCAGTATTCCGCCGTACCAGGTCATGACGAATTGAATCCCTGCCGTGGACAACAGCTGACCTAGTGGCCGCCTTGTTCCGAAGATCACCAGCAGAAAATAGCCGCACACCGTAGGCGGCAGCACCAGCGGAAGGGTAAAGACCACATCCAGCAGTCCTTTCACCAGACTGGGCAGCTTTGCTACATAATAGGCAGCAAAGATCCCCAGGAAAAATACGATCACACAGCTGATGGCCGCGATCCGAAGCGAGTTCCATAAAGGAAATAAATCCATTCGTTTCCAGTTCCTTTCCCGCCGCCGGGAAACTGTCCTTTATCGTGCAGGCACAATTCTCCGGCGTCAATATCATTTAAGAATTTGATTCCACCGGCGAGAAGCCCACAGCTTCAAAAACCGCCATAGCCTCATCACTGGTCAGATAAGTCAGAAATGCTTCCGCAGCTTCTTTATTTTCACTGATATTCAGCACCGCCGCCGGATAAATCACCTGCCCGCACATTTTGGCAGTTGCATCATCCACCGGAGCCAGGCCCGCACTGTAAGCGTCCGTGCAGTACACCACGCCACAGTCCACACTGGCTTCCGTGATCTGAGTCGTCACCTCTTTCACGTTCGAGCCATAAGTGATCTTGCCTGCGTTAGCCAGCTCTTCCTCGCTCAAGCCATAGTAATCCAGGATCTTCTGTGTATACTGGCCTACCGGGACGTCTGCATTTCCCATAGCCATCAGAATATCCTCCGACTTCAGCTTAGCTGCCAGATCATCAAAAGACTGGATATCCGCAGGATTCTCCGCGGGTACGCACAAAGTCACCTTATTCTCCAGAATATCAAAACGAGTGCCCGGTTCCACATAATCCAGCCCCTCCGTATTCACGGACGGATCCGCAGAAGCGTCCAGCTGGTCCATCTGCAGCTGTCCCGCGGAAATGAACACATCACAGGCAGCCCCCTCCTGGATCTGCGTTTTCAGAGTCCCGGAAGAATCAAAATTGAACGTCAGAGTCACATCAGGCTCCACTGATTGGTACATGTCGGCAATCTCCGTCAGCGTCTCCGTCATAGAAGCCGCCGCGAACACATGCAGCTCAATCGGCTCTCCCGAAGCCTCCTTCGAAGAATCCGAAGCTTCAGAAGATTCCTCCGAATCCGAAGAATCCGTGGCTGAATTGCCGCAGCCCGCCAGAAGCGCAGCCAGCAATAGCAGCGCCATCAACAAAGTAACAGATTTTTTCATGGTATCACTACCTCCGTTTCCCATATCTCAGGGTTATTTATCTAAACACGACCTAACGTGAATAGATCGGGGACGTAGTAAAATGTAAAAAGTGTACGTCCCAAATTCAACAATCACCTGTCCCCAACTACCGCGCGCAGTCTTGCACTTGGCCACGCAGGAGCGCCATGCCGTGGGGGATGGCGTCCATGAATACATCCATGGATTCCATGCAGGCTTTCGGGCTTCCCGGCAGGTTGATGATCAGTGTTTTTCCCCGGATCACGGCCACCGCCCGGCTGAGCATAGCGTGTTTCGTAATTTTCAGACTCTCGGCCCGGATGGCCTCAGCAATGCCGGGCGCCTGCCGATCCGCCACCTCCAGCGTGGCTTCCGGGGTAATGTCCCGGGGAGAGAATCCGGTGCCGCCGGTGGTCAGGATCAAGTCCAGCTGCCGCTGGTCCGAGAGCCGCATCAGTTCCCGCTTCAGAGCGACCTTGTCGTCGGGAAGCAGCAGGGCTTCTGTCACCACGTAACCACAGCCCGTCAGCCGCTCTACGATAGCCGGCCCGCTTTTGTCTTCCCGCTGGCCGGCCGCGCCTTTATCCGATAAAGTAATAACAGCCGCCTGCCAGGGAAATACATCTTCACGCTCCTGGATCTCCATGGAATCTCCCACATGGAGATCACCGCCCTTAAGAACCCGGGCAAATACACCTTCCCGGGGCATAATGCAGTTCCCCATCACCTGGTAGATCTGGCAGTGAGAGTGGCAGGCTTTGCCGATTTGTGTAATCTCCAGCAAAACATCACCAGAACGCAGCAAAGTACCCACCGGCAGAGAACGGAAATCCAGTTCCGTCACCACCAGATTTTCTCCGAAAGCCCCGAAGTTTACATCAGCGCCCCTGGCTCGGAATTCTTCGATTTTATCAAAACTCAACAGGCTTACCTGACGGTGCCAGTTACCGGCATGAGCGTCCCCTTCGAGTCCATGATTTTCAATCAAACGAGCAGACCTCACCGGAGATTTCTGGATGCCCTTCCGGTCCGAGGTGCAGATCGCCTTGATAATACCCATATAATTTCCTCCTTCCCGGCAGCGCCCATCAGCCGCCGATCTCTGACATATTTCGATGTTCCGTTATCCGTCCGGTTTTTTCAAAGCAATGCTCCATAGGCTTCTCCAGGATGGCCTGCCGGACAAGAGAGTGAATTTTTTCGCAAATCTGGGGAACTGAATCCCCGCTTCGAAGCTCCCGCAGCAGGTCATAGCTGGCATCGTAGCAAAGACAAGGTTTGAGAATGCCGGTGCTGGTCAGCCGGATCCTGTTGCAGGTCTGGCAGAATTTGTGGCTGAGTGCATCGACCCAGCCGATCCGCCCTTTTAGAAATGTGCTGGCTTCATAATGAGCCGGCCCGTTTCCCCGTTTTTCATCCACCGGATGCAGATCGGGATAAGCAGTCAACAGCTGCTTTCTGGCCGCGTCCGGCGATAAGCCTCCAAGATCCCGCCCCAGCCCCAGCGGCATCAGCTCGATGAAACGCACATCCACCGGGTAATCCCGGGCATAGCAAGAAAGAGGCAGAATCCGATCCTGCCCGCCTTCCAGCAGCACACAGTTCAATTTGGTAGGAATCCCGGATTCCACAGATTTTAAGATAGAAGCGTGAACCCGGCTCCACAGGTCAAACCCGGTGATCTGCCGGTACTCTATGGGATCTGCCGTATCTAAGCTGATGTTGATTGCATCGATGCCGATTTGTTTCAACGCTTCGATATAAGGTTCCAACAGGACGCCATTGGTGGTCAGAGTGACCGTCTGAACCCCTTTCAGTTTCCGCAATTCTTCTATAAAAGAAAGAATACCTTTTCGAACCAGCGGTTCGCCGCCTGTAATCTTAAAATTACAGATACCCAGCGAGAGAGCTTCCTGGCAGATCATGAGAATCTCCTCATAACGCAGAATCTGGTCATGGCTGGTCAGATTCACGCCCTGAGGCATACAGTAACTACAGCGGAGATTACAGCGGTCTGTCACAGAGATTCTAAGGTAATCAATGGTCCGTCCGTAGGGATCTTTCATTTCCGTACACATATGATCTATCCTCAATTGAATTCATAAGATTTTCCAAACGAGCATTCCGGATACCTGCATTCCTCACAGCCCAGGCACAGTCCGCCGTGTCCCAGGATCTGCAGATCCCTGGCGTTAATTCGGAGTCCGGCTGCGATCCGGGGAAGGACAATGTCAAATATGGTCGTCTTCGCGTACATGACACAGCCCGGCAGCCCAAGCACAGGTGTTCCTTCTTCATAATATCCAAGCAGAAACATAGCGCCCGGCAGCACCGGCGCTCCGTAAGACACAATGTCTGCCCGGGACCGCTTAATTGCTCCGGGAGTCCGGTCATCCGGATCCACACTCATACCGCCGGTACACAGGATCAGATCCAGTTTCTGCCGGCGCATCTCATCAATGGCATCCAGAATTAAGGACTCATCGTCCCCCGGATATACATGGGATTTAACCTCGATGCCAAATTCCCGAAGCTTTTCGACTATCACATCGGAAAATGTATCCTGTACCAGCCCCTTTTTCACTTCGTTTCCGGTGGTGATCAGACCGGCTGTCTTCATAATATAAGGAAGGATTTCCAGAATAGGCGCATCACCGGCTTTCAAAAGCGCCTGTTCCATCCGTGACTTTTCGATTACCAGAGGGATCACCCGGGTTGCCGCCAGCAGATCCCCGGAATGAATCGGAGTCAGAGAATGACGCGTGGCGATCATCATATCACCCAGCGAATTCACAGCCAGAAGTTTTTCAAGATTCACCCGGAATAACCCGTCTGCCTCAGCACGCAACTCTATTTTCCCCTCTTTGGGAGTTCCGGAGACAATCGAAGGCCCCTGACAGATCCGGCGCAGATACTCCGCAGCCTCATCCTCATGAAGCATCCCTTCCACTTTCTCCCAGACATACAGATATTCCTTCCCCATCGATAACAGAATGGGAATATCTTCCTCCGTCACAATATGCCCCTTGCGGAACCGCGCGTCTTTCGTCACGCCCCGGATAATCTGCGTCATATCATGACACAGCACATGGCCTACAGCCTCCTTCGTCTTAATCAACTTCATATATAAAACCCCTTTCCGAATAAACCATACATATAATAACATTTTACACTGAAAAAGATAAAGGTGCAAATAGGGACGGGTCATGCAGCAATTGGGGACGTAGATTTCTGCAAAAAGTGTACGTCCCCAATTAACATAAATTTTACATTCTCTCGATTTCAGATTTTACATTTCTCCCGTATGATATCACTTGTGAAGAAGATAATAAGTAAAAAAGCAGTAGTAAAAAGGAGATTTGAAGAATTATGAAGTTGAAAAAGTTTATTGCAATCATGGCAACAGTTGGTATGGTAGCGAGCCTTGCAGTAGGATGCGGCGGTTCTGAAGACACCGCTTCCGAGGGGGGAGATACAACGGCAGAAAGCAGCAGCGACTGGGATCCGTCTATGGACATCACCATCGTATCCCGTGAGGACGGTTCTGGTACCAGAGGCGCTTTCATCGAGCTGTTCGGCATTGAGGAAGAAGTCGATGGTGAAAAAGTGGATATGACCACAGAAGAAGCACAGATCACCAACAGCACTTCCGTTATGATGACAACCGTAGCTGGTGATGATTATGCAATCGGATATGTATCACTTGGATCTCTGGACGACAGTGTGAAGGCGCTGAAGATCGACGGAGCAGAGGCAACTGCTGAGAACATCAAGAGCGGAGACTACAAAGTATCCCGTCCGTTCAACATTGCAACTAAGGAAGGCAATGACAATGCCGTAGCAGCTGACTTTATCAAATTCATCATGAGTGAAGAAGGCCAGGCTGTCGTAGCAGACAACGGATATATCCCGATGGATGAGATAGAAGCATATGCAGGCGAAGCTCCGGAAGGAAAAGCAGTAGTCGGCGGATCCTCTTCTGTATCACCGGTTATGGAAAAACTGATCGAGGCTTACAAAGCGGTAAATCCGAACGCTGAGATCGAACTGCAGACCACAGACTCCACCACTGGTATGGAATCCACCATCAGCGGCGCATATGACATCGGAATGGCTTCCAGAGAAGTGAAAGACGAAGAACTGGCAGAAGGCCTGACCGCACAGGTAATCGCAACTGACGGTATCGCAGTCGTAGTCAACAAGAACAACACAACCGACGAGCTGAGCAGCGATCAGGTTAAAACCATCTACACAGGCGAAGCTCTTACATGGGATGAGGTAGTAGAGTAATATGAAATCAAATGCATGGACTGAAAAATTCATGCAGGGAGTGTTCTTCATTGCCGCCTGCGCTTCGGTGCTGGCGGTAGCTCTCATTTGCGTCTTTCTATTCGCAAATGGACTCCCTGCCTTGTCAGAGATCGGATTTGCCGATTTCCTGACCGGAACAATGTGGAAACCGAAAAACGACATCTACGGTATCCTGCCAATGATCGTAGGAAGTATCTATGTCACCATCGGAGCCATCATCGTGGGCGTGCCCATCGGTATCCTGACGTCTGTCTTCATGGCGTTCTACTGCCCGAAGCAGATCTACAAACCCCTGAAGACCGCCACCGAACTGCTGGCAGGCATCCCTTCGGTTGTCTATGGTTTCTTCGGACTGGTGGTACTGGTGCCCATCATCCGCGATCTGGGACGCTCCCTGGGATTTGGCGGAAATGGCAGCAGCATGCTGACCGCCTCTTTGTTGCTGGGCATGATGATTCTGCCCACCATCATCGGATTGACGGAATCTTCCTTAAGAGCCGTGCCGCAGCAATACTATGAAGGCGCCGTGGCTCTGGGAGCCACCCACGAGCGGTCCATCTTCCGGGTGGTTCTGCCGGCGGCGAAATCCGGAACCATCGCCGCTATCGTACTGGGCGTGGGGCGTGCCATTGGAGAAACCATGGCCGTTATCATGGTGGCCGGCAACCAGGCCAGAATGCCCCAGGGCATCTTCCGGGGAATCCGTACCCTGACGGCCAACATCGTTATTGAGATGGGATACGCCACCGACCTGCACCGGGAGGCTCTGATTGCCACCGGCGTCGTCCTGTTCGTATTCATCCTGATCATTAATTTCCTGGTCGCATTCTTAAACAGGAGGAACAGCCATGAGTAGCAACGAAGTAACCTTAAGCCAGAGACTCAGAAGCTACAAGAGAACCCCTGGTTCCCTCATTGTCATGCTTCTGGTCATGCTCTCTGCAATCCTGACTTTTGCAGTACTGATCTTCTTAATTGCATATATCCTGATCCACGGGGTGCCTTATCTGAAGCCGTCTCTGTTTGCACTGGAATATACCAGTGAAAATGCATCCTTGATGCCGGCGCTCATCAACACCGTGATCATGACATTTTTATCCCTGCTGATCGCAGTGCCCTTTGGCATCTTCTCCGCCATTTTCCTGGTAGAATACGCCAAACGAGGCAATAAATTTGTGGAAATCATCCGTCTCACCACCGAGACACTGCAGGGGATCCCGTCCATCGTATACGGACTGTTCGGTATGCTGTTCTTTGTCACCACCTGCGGATGGGGATTCTCCATCCTGGCAGGAGCATTCACCCTGTCCATCATGGTGCTGCCGCTGATCATGCGTAGTACCGAGGAAGCCCTGAAAGCTGTTCCCGATTCTTACCGGGAAGGCAGCTTCGGACTGGGCGCAGGCAAATTAAGAACCGTATTCCGTATTGTTCTGCCATCTGCCGTACCAGGCATCCTGGCAGGCGTCATTCTGGCCATCGGCCGTATCGTAGGTGAAACTGCGGCTCTCATTTACACCGCAGGAACCGTAGCCGACGTGCCAAGCAGCGTACTGGGCTCCGGACGTACTCTGGCAGTCCATATGTATAACCTGGCAAGCGAAGGCCTGTATATGGATCAGGCATACGCCACAGCCGTCGTGCTGCTGGTGCTGGTCGTAGGCATCAACACTCTGTCCGGTGTGGTAGCCAAGAGATTAACCAAAGCATAGAGAGGAATCACAATGGGAAAATTAAGTATCAAAAACCTGGATTTATATTACAGCGATTTCCACGCGCTGAAGAATGTAAATCTTGAGATAGAAGCCAATAAAATCACCGCATTCATCGGACCCTCCGGATGCGGAAAATCCACCCTGTTAAAGTCCATCAACCGGATGAACGATCTGGTGGAGGGCTGCCGCATCGAAGGCGACATCCTGCTGGACGGGGAAAACATATTCAAAGACATTGACGTCAATCTGCTGCGGAAACGGGTAGGTATGGTATTCCAGAAACCAAATCCGTTCCCCATGAGCATTTACGATAACATTGCATTCGGTCCCAGGACCCACGGCATCCATTCCAAAGCAAAGCTGGACGACATCGTGGAGAAATCCCTCCGGGACGCGGCTATCTGGGATGAGTGTAAAGACCGCTTAAAGAAAAGCGCCCTTGGCATGTCCGGCGGACAGCAGCAGAGACTTTGCATCGCCAGAGCCCTGGCCGTACAGCCAGAAGTCCTTTTGATGGATGAACCAACCTCCGCTCTGGACCCCATCTCCACCTCCAAGATCGAAGACCTTGCGATGGAACTGAAAAAAGACTATACTATAGTCATGGTAACCCACAACATGCAGCAGGCGGTCCGGGTATCCGACAACACCGCATTCTTCCTGCTGGGCGAAGTGGTAGAGTACAACGACACTGAGAAACTATTCTCCATTCCGTCAGACAAGAGAACAGAAGACTATATCACAGGGAGGTTTGGTTAAGCTATGCGTAATAAATTTGATATGCAGCTGGAGCGCCTGAACGAACAGCTGACCCACATGGGAGAAATGTGTGAGGTGGCCATCAACCGCGCCACCAAGGCTTTGCAGAACGGAAGTATTGAAGAAGCGAAGGAAGTCATCGAGGCAGATCTGGAGATCGACCAGATGGAAAAAGATATCGAACGCCTCTGCCTGAAACTGTTGCTGCAGCAGCAGCCGGTAGCCAGAGACTTAAGACAGATTTCCGCGGCTTTGAAAATGATCACCGACATGGAACGAATCGGCGATCAGGCTTCTGATATTGCCGAAATCATCATTTCCGAGAAAAAGTACGGGGCCACCGATATCAAGAACATTGGAAAAATGTCTGAGGCGGCGGCTAAGATGGTACGCGACAGCGTAACCGCTTATGTAAAGAAAGATCTGGAGCTGTCCAGACATGTGATGGAAGCCGACGACGCTGTGGACGTCATGTTCGAGGAAACCAAAAAGGATCTGATTGATTACATTGCCCAGAACAAAGGAGACCAGGGAAGAGAAGCCATTGACCTGATCATGGTAGCCAAGTATCTGGAGCGAATCGGCGACCACGCCACCAACATTGCCGAGTGGGTGGAATTCTCCATCACCGGCATCCACAAGGAGAGCAAGGTATAGATCATAAGGAGACGACAGCAATGATATTTTGTGTAGAAGATGACAGCAACATCCGGGAACTGGTCGTATACACACTCGAAACCACGGGCTTTCAGGCGCGTGGTTTTGAAGATGGAAGGGAATTTTTGGAAGCGCTGGCTCTGGAGACTCCGGACCTGGTGCTGATGGACATCATGCTTCCAGGAGAAGACGGACTGGAGCTTCTCCGGCGTCTGAAGGCATCGCCCAAGACCCGGGACATTCCGGTGATCATGGTCACCGCCAAGGGAGCCGAATACGACAAGGTAAAGGGCCTGGACAGCGGCGCCGACGATTACGTCACCAAACCATTTGGCATGATGGAACTGGTGTCCCGTGTAAAAGCCGTACTGCGGCGGACTCAGAAAGAATCAAGAGAACCCCAGGACATTATCAGCATCGGCGGCATTGAGATGAATACACGGAAGCACGAGGTGACGGTAGAAGGAGAATCTGTCAGCCTGACCCTGAAAGAATACGAGCTGTTAAAACGGCTCATGAAAAACCCCGGCATTGTCATGACCCGGGATTGTCTCCTGGAAGACATCTGGGGCTATGACTTCGACGGAGAGACACGGACCGTGGACGTCCACGTGCGGACTCTCAGGCAGAAGCTTGGAAGCTGCGGCGAGAAGATCGAGACGGTCCGCGGCGTCGGATACCGGATGAGCGAGTAGGAGCGCTGTAGATGAAGTTAAGACAGAAGATACAGAAAAGTATGATTCTGGTCATCGCCCTGACCCTGACTGTGGCCTATGTGATGACCACCTATGTAGTATACCGCCAGACCGTACAGGTCATGGAAGAAGAGATCCGTCAGGAGGCGGACTATATCCTCCGGGCAGTGGAGATCTCCGGAACCGGATATCTGGAAGAACTGGATGCGGTCCGTAAGAGCACCCGGGTCACCTGGATCACTTCCGAAGGGGAGGTGCTTTACGATTCCAACCAGGGCCAGACCGAACTGGAGAACCATGCGGATCGGCCAGAAGTAAGGGAGGCTCTGCAAAATGGCTCCGGCAGCGACGTGCGCCGGTCCGACACCCTTAACGAAGAGATGTATTACTACGCGGTGCAGCTGGAAGACGGTACCATCCTGCGGGTATCCAAGACCATGGACACCGCTCTTCGTACCGCTGTGGAGATCCTGCCCGGTATGGGGCTCATCGCCCTGCTGATGCTGCTCTTCGCATTCGTCCTGTCCCGTTGGCAGGTCACCCGCCTGATCCGGCCCATCAACGAGCTGGATCTCAACACTCCGTTGGAAAATGAAATGTATGAGGAGCTCACACCATTGCTGAAGCGTATCGATGAACAGAACAAACAAAAAGACGCCATCGCGGACATGCGCAAGGAATTCTCCGCCAACGTCTCCCACGAATTGAAGACGCCCCTGACGTCCATCTCCGGCTACGCCGAGATTATGAAGAACGGACTGGTGCGCCCCGAAGACATGAAGCGATTCGCGGAGCGGATCTATAACGAAGCCAGCCGTCTTATCACTCTGGTGGAAGACATCATTAAGCTGTCCAAACTGGATGAGGGAGCCGTAGAACTGGAGAAAGAAGACGTGGATCTCTACGAACTTACCCGGGAGATCTGCAGCCGCCTGGCGCCCCAGGCATTCGCCCGGAATGTGCGGATAGAAGTGACCGGCGAGAACGTCCAGTATCACGGCGTTCGCCAGGTGCTGGACGAGATGATCTACAATATCTGCGAAAACGCCATCAAATACAACAAACAAGGAGGAACCGTCAGCGTCTGGGTAGGCGCCACCCTGAACGGGAAGAAAGTCATCGTCAGTGACACGGGAATCGGCATCCCAGAAGACCAGCAGGAGCGGATCTTTGAGCGGTTCTACCGGGTGGACAAGAGCCACTCCAAAGAAACCGGCGGCACCGGACTGGGACTGTCCATCGTCAAGCACGGAGCCCTTATGCACGACGCGAAGATCCACGTGGAAAGCGAGATGGGAAAAGGAACCAAGATGGAAATCACCTTTTAATTGGGGACGGGGAATTTTTTCAAAAATTCCCCGTCCCCAACGAATGAAATGAATCAACTGCGGTATAATATTAATGCCGCAGTTTTTTTACGGAAATTACGGAAAAATTCTACGGCAATATTGTTGGCGGTATGGAAATGTGGTATGCTTGAAAAAAGGAGAGAAAACCATGCTGAGAAGATTTGCGGTAGAAAATTTTAAAAATTTTGAACACAGGATAGAGTGGAAGCTGTCACATCCCTGCAGCTATGAATTCCACACGGAAGTCATCCGGGATCATTGTGTGACGAAGGGAATCCTCTACGGCCCCAATGGCAGCGGGAAGTCCAATCTCGGGCTGGCTTTGTTTGATCTGATTTTCCAGTTGACAGATAAGGAAAAACTGGCAATGAACTATATCAATTATCTGAATCTGAACGGATCCAAGCCCTATGCGGAATTTGAATATGAATTTCTGTTTGACGGGATAAAAGTACTATATCAGTATCGAAAGAAAGATGTGAATACGCTTCAGGATGAGCATTTATGGATCGGGGACAGAGAAGTTGTATTCTATGATTTTGAAAAAGAGACGGGATTCGTAAAACTTGCGGGGGCAGAACAGCTCAATCTGTCCGCAAATGGCATTCCCATTTCCAGGGTAAAGTACATTCGGAATAATACGATCCTGATAGAAAACGCAGAAAATCAGGCCTATCTGTCCTTCATGAACTTTGTGGATCATATGTTGATGTTCTATTCTCTGGACACCAGAGGATACCAGGGGTTCTCTCTGGGCGGAGAAAGCATTTCACAGGCTATTATTGAAAGCGGTCACCTGGAACAGTTCGAAGAGTTTTTAAGAACGCGGGGACTGGAATATAAGCTGATGGAAGTGGAAGTGGACGGAGGAAAAGAACTCTATTGCGCATTTGATAAAGGAAAAGCGAATTTCTTTTCTGTTGCGTCCACAGGAACCCGGTCACTGGCGCTGCTTTATTACTGGTATGTCAAAATGGAAGAAGCATCTCTGGTGTATATCGATGAATTCGACGCTTTTTACCATTTCGAACTGGCGGAAGACATTGTGTCCATGCTGAAAAAGACAAATAGCCAGGTATTCTTAAGTACACATAATACCGATCTGATGACTAACGATCTGCTCCGGCCGGACTGTTACTTCCTCATCGATCATGAAAAGATAAAGTCAATCTGTGAATTGACCGAAAAGGAACTTAGAAAAGCACACAATCTTCAGAAAATGTATAAAGCGGGGGCATTTCATGAATAAAAGTTCCATGACAGCCATCATAGTAGAAGGCGAAGACCGGGAGATGGGGATTTATGAAAACAGAGCACTGTAATTGTAAGGAAAAACGTGAAATATAATCGACCAATGACAAGATTTGTGATAAGATAATTATGTTGATCAATGGCAAGGAGGCAAGAATGAAAGAAGCTTGCTTTTTTGCCATTTGTTTTATCTGTCTTTTGAATTTGGAAAAGAATAATTGGGCATGGTGATGAATCTTTAGAAGAGGCAGATTTAAAAATTCATTTTAGGATACGCATTGTACGCATAAAATATTGACAATGCGCATAATGCGCGTTAAAATATAATTGACAGATTTAGGTGGTGAATCAATGAAATTCCGTGAAGTTGAAAAAATACTTTTGAAGGATGGATGGTACCAAATAAAACAAAAGGGTTCCCATCATCAATATAAACATCCGACAAAACCAGGAAAGGTCACGATACCTGAACACGGTGGAGATCTTAACATAGACACGGTTAAATCAATTATGAGGCAGGCTGGAATATAGAATATAGAATCCAGCTCGGCCGAATAATATAAAAACATAAATATTTATTTGGTTTTCAATTATGGAGGGAAGAAATATGAAACTAATTTATCCAGCGGTTTTCTATCCGTTTTCAGATGGCAGCGGGGGATATACAGTTGAGTTTCCCGATTTGCCGGGATGCGTAACAGAAGGAAAAAATCTTGAAGAAGCATTTGAAATGGCAACAGATGCTGCAAGTGGCTGGGTTCTTGATGAGTTGGAGGAAGGAAATCCGGTTCCTGCAGCGTCAAAGTATGAAGATGTACCCTATAGAGATCACGGACAGATCAATATGGTACTGTTGGATATGGATGCATATGCAGAACGATATGGAGAGAAAGCCGTAAGAAAAAACGTAACAATTCCTGCATGGCTTAATACATTTGCAGAAAAGCAGAAAATTAATTTTTCACAGGTATTGCAAGAAGCATTATTATCTAAAGTTACAAAAAACTAGAATGCTCAATTGAAAAGCACCTTTTGGGGTGCTTTTCTTATAAGTATTGACAAAATAATATTAGGTTCCAATGTAAAAATGGGGTGATTTTAGGAGTACATATTTCCGCTATAGGATAGCAGATATGCTACACTGTTCTAAAAACATGGAGGACAACAACATGCAATGTAAGGAACAGTTACAAGATTACCTGGACTACTGCAAATTCCGCAAGGAGCTGGACGCCAAGACCCTGAAAGCCTACCGGATCGACCTGGGCCAGCTCTTCGAATACGCCGGAGGCAGCCTGCCGGATAAGCCGGGGCTGGAAGCTTATATCACCCGGCTGCACAAGAATTACAAGCAGAAGACCATCAAGCGGAAGATCGCGTCTGTAAAAGCCTTCTACAATTACCTGGAAGAGCAGGAGAAGATACCGGAGAATCCCTTCCGGAAGATCAAGGTACGGTTCAAAGAGAAAGCCGTGTTGCCCCGCATCATCCCCAGGGAAGAGATCGAGCGTCTGCTGAATCATATGTACGGGCTTGAAATAGAGAAGGAAAACAGCAGTTACCGGTTCTGGCTGCGGGACTTGGCGGTAACAGAGGTATTCTTTGCCACCGGCGCCAGGGTGTACGAGATCTCCCATATTCAGATGCGCAACGTCAATCTGAACGAGGGAACGATTCTGATCATGGGAAAGGGCGGGAAAGAACGATGTCTGCAGATCGTATCGCCGGAGATTCTCCATCTGCTTGAGAAGTACTGTGAAGCCAACCGGGAAGCCATAGAGAACAGTGGTTATCTGTTTGTCAATCACCAGGGGAAACGTTACACCGAGCAGTCCATACGGCTGATGATGAAGAAATATACGGAAGCAGCGGGAATTACAAGGCATATTACGCCCCATATGTTCCGGCATTCCGTAGCAACATATCTCATCGAAAATGGGGTGGACGTCTGCTACGTGCAGCGGATACTGGGGCACAGCTCTATCAAGACTACTCAGATTTACATTCATATTGCAGACCGGAAACAGGCAGAGATCCTGCGGGAGCTGCATCCGAGAAAGGATCTGGACGTCAGCACGGTGGCGTAAAATTGCAGAAAAGAAATTTCATAAATGTAAAAAAATGTCGATAATATGACCAACATATGCTAAAATAAATATAGTTGATCAAGGGTAAGGATAAAAAAGAAGGCAGCTCTTCTTTTTGTTGTCTTGCCCTTTTTCTGATTTTAAAGGTTTGTACGGAACGTTGCAAAATACCGAGAACGACAAAGAGGGAATACGAAGATGAAATATGGTTACCAGACATTGCTTACCTTAGGATCTACACTGCTTATGATCGCAGTGTATGCTGTGAATAAAGAGGAATCAACGATTCTGTATCTGCCCAAATGGGCATTTGTCCTGGGGCTGCTTGGGCTTACTGTGCTTCTGACTTTCTGGGGTATCTGCCTTTGTAAGCATCTGTCCAAAGACAGTATAGAAGGCAGAATCCAGGAGATTGAGCCGGCAAACAGCACGTTCCTTCCAGTGTATCTGGGATATTTTTTTGTGGCGCTGAGCGTATCCACCTGGGGCGCCATGGCATTCATATACGGGATTGTGTTCGTATTTACCTTTTTTTCACAGGCAATCTATTACAATCCGATCCTGCTGCTGTTTGGATACCGGTTTTATTATGTGACCAGCGCCGACGGAATGCGCTGCTTCATCATCACAAAACGGCGGATCCGTAGCAGGGAAAGCTCTGGATTCCAGGAACTGCGCAGGATCAATACGATGACTTACATAGATATGGAGGATAACAGATGAATCATACCATCGTAAAAATCAGAACCAGGTCAAGAGACCGAAAATACTGGAAGTTATTTTCGGATCAAAAATTGTATGAGCTTCCGGAAAATCTGGAAGGGACCGTGGAGTTTTCGCCGGACCATTGCCTGGATGAAGACAGCTGGTTCATGGTAAAAGATTTTTCCCGGCAGGAATACTGTATCCCATTATTGAAAGAAGATTTTGTATCAACATCCTATGATCTGCTGGAGAAGAACCAGTTTGAGGACATCGATTATCTCTGTTACATAGAGAACGGACACTACTGTTTCCAGAAAGTATCCAGAACCGGGTTGGTGAAACGGAGAGCAATCGTGTTTGATGAAGCGGCCACATACAAACAGGAATGCAGAGAGATTGTGATATATCCGGAACCGGATGCTATATATTTGAAAGAAAAGGATCAGCTGGTTTTTAAAAAATTATCATCGATCTCCAGTATATTTAAAGGAATCGACGTACTGTACAGGGAGGCGACGGAAGAAGAAACCAGCCAGTTCCTGAACCAGGATTTTCTCCAGCTGGAAAATTATTCGTCGGCAAATGTCAAGAAAGCGAACCGTAAGCGGATTGCGATGGCAAATGACTTGTTGAAAGTCATGAGTAGGAGAAAGAAAGAGATTATTTTCAAATCGATTGAAGATTACTGTCCGAAACTGGTAACGGAAGAGAGAAAGTTCAGAATATCCTCAGAGCAGGACCTGAAGCTTTTGCTGTATGGAATTGATCAGAGGTTTTATACGACGCCGGACGGAGAAGAGAAGCGGATTGCCAATTCTGTGATTCGGATTGAGTAGGAAAGTAACTGAAAATGAAGGATAATTAGCAGTTATCCTTATTGAACAAACAAAGGGAGGGTCTATGAAACGCGTATTGGTAACAGGTGGCGCTGGATTTATCGGCATCCATCTGGTCAAAAAACTTTTGCAGATGAATTACCAGATTACAATCCTTGATAACTTAAATCCTCAAGTTCATGGGCCAAATGCAAAACTAGACCATTCTGTCAGCCCATATGTCGATTTTATGCAGGGAGATATCTTTGATTATTACATATGTGAACAGGCTGTCCGAAATCAAGATGTAATTATACATCTGGCGGCTGATACTGCAACTGGTCAATCCATGTACGAGATTACAAAATGTACAAATAGCAATATCACGGGTATTGCGAATCTTTTACAAGCGATCTGTAATCAACACACAAAAATAGACCAAATTGTTCTTGCCTCATCCAGGGCTGTTTATGGAGAAGGTAAATATATTTGTCCGCAGTGCGGAATCGTATATCCTGACGGGCGCTTTTCAGAGGATTTAAAACATTGTATTTATGATCCACGTTGTCCTAAATGCAGCGGTTTTTTAAAACAGACTGCAACCAGCGAGGAATCAGAGTTAAAACCGCAATCTATTTATGGAATAACAAAGATGACGCAAGAATTGTATCTTCGTACGATATGTAAAGCTATGAACATTCCATATACGATTCTCAGATTCCAGAATGTTTATGGGGAAGGACAATCTCTTATCAATCCATATACCGGCATTCTCTCCGTATTTTCATCGAATATTATGTCCGGAAAACCCATTGAAATTTTTGAAGACGGAATGGAATCAAGAGATTTTGTTCATGTAGAAGATGTTGTAAGGGCAGTTTTACTTGCGACTAAAGGAGAAGCTTCAAATACAGTTTTTAATGTTGGGACCGGACATAATACAACAATATTAGAATTGACAAAACGTCTCTATTTTTACTTTAGAGAGCCTCCAAACTATCATATCAACCATATGTATCGCCTTGGAGATATCCGGCATAACTATGCAGATATAAGCCGAATGAAACATGTGCTCGGATATGAACCGAAAGTATCTTTAGAAGAAGGGCTTCTAAAATTTACAAATTGGACTAAGCAAAAAAACTTTTTAAATAATAACTATGAAGAATCGTTGAATATTATGAAAGGAAAAGGGATTTTAAATCTTAGCATACAAAATGAAGATAAATGAGTGTCTACATAGTTTTGTGATTCCTTATCACTCTAACCGTGAACTATTATATCTGAATCTTAGACTTTTGGAAGAAACATTGCCTTCAGATATGAAAAAAGAAATAATTATTGTTGCAAACAATAAAGAGGAGAAAGAACTAGAGTTAGACCTTCCGGAATCTAAATATACCATCATTAAAGTGAATGATGATATTTTATACGCGAACGCAGTCAATATGGGAGTGGATGCATGTCATGGGGATATTGTCACATTATGTGATGAAGATTTATTCTACCTTCCACATTGGTATGAACCACTGTTCGAAAAGTTGAACTCCAGTGGTTCGATAGGAGCTGTAAGTTCAAAATTAATCAATCCTTCTGATAATACAATTCAGGATTTTGGGGTGGCTTTTTCTCCATACAATATTAACCATCCAACATTGGGGTTGCCTGCAGATCATCAATATGCTTCTTTTGACCGCAAAGTTCAATCTGTATGCAGCGCAGTGTTAATGACAACCAGACGTAATTACCAGAAGGTCGGCGGAATGGACGTCTCCATGTCGTACTTATGCTGTGATTGCGATTATGTAATCAAATTAAAGGAAATCGGACTGGAAACATGGGTTGTTGCAAAATCGAAAGTTTATCACAAGGGCAACACTTCTTCCCGCAACACAAAAATCAGCAGATATTCCTATCTGGCCGCTGATGCACGTTCTATGTTTTATGGAAAGAACTATTATAAAATTGAAATTGATATGGATAAATGGATACAAAAAGTGGGAGAAATGTATCAGTCTGATCACAAATTGCTTCCCAGATATACAATGATCAATATTTCCAGTTTTTTCAGCAGTGATTGGTACTATGAAACTATTAAAGATGCATTATCTATTGAATATTATGATGTTTATTCATTTAATCCGTATGAACGCTGGATAAAACAACTACAGTTATATGATCACATTCCTCTTAGCTTTCTCAAACATACTGCCCCTTTTATTTATTTTGTCGATCAGCTGAAAAGTTTAAGGGACAATAAAATCTGGGATCATTTAAGAGATACTTCCAGAGATATTGCCGTTGATTTTCATGGAAACATTCTATCTTTTCACGATGTACAAAAATTATATTAGCTTTCAGGGCTTCTTGCACATAGATTTTGCAAAGAAGCCCTGCTATTTGTTATATATTAGGGTAATTTTCTTTCCCGTCCAGCGATTGTATAATAGATGTAGCTCGATAATTATTCCAAAACCGTAAAAAATGTTTTTGATCCATTGACAATATGCGCTTTGCCATAAGACGGTGATTCTCTTTTTCTAAATAATCAACCGGGAACAGTTCCGGGTCTATATTTAATTGACGGAATTTAATCAACATATCTTCTGTTAAAAGCTTAATAAATATATCTTTATACAAGATTGTCAGGTCAAAGGATTGCAGATAAGCTTCTTTGTAAAATTCATATGTGTGTTCAGGATCATTCAGACGTGCATACAATTTCCCGCGCAGGTAATTAATATATGTCATATTATTCTTACCAAGCATTAGCAAAGCTTCTTCTGCGTTTTGCAACGCATGATAAATGTCGTCATAGTTTGTTCCTTTTAACAGATAGTAAATTGCTTTTGCATAATTAAAAAAACGGTTGAAGTAAATGCCTTGTTCATTGTATTTGCCATGTTCTATATAATCAAACCCTTTTTCGAGTAATTGAGGAATTTTGTCTGGTTGTTGACGAATCAAAGCGATTTGGATCTGATGTTCAATGTAATGGAGAGTCATCAGTTCAATATGATATTTTTTTATTAAATTGCAACAGGATTCCCAGTAATCAAGAACTCGTTTTTTATATTTGATGTGGCAGTAATAATAAGTCCCCTTATCATAGCAATTTTCGGCTAAAAACTGTCGGTTTTTCAGTGTGCGGGACATATACAGTGACTGATTGATGTAGTCCAGATGTTTTTTACAGCTGACAGAATCTGGAAAATGTTTATAAGCCACCGACAAACGGTTGTAGATAAAGGCGATAGCACTGCGTATCTCTTCCGTAGATTCGGAATTTTCCAGGATTTTGTAACGATCAAGATATTTTAAATACAAAGAAATTACATCTCGGTAATAGGTAAGCTGCTGGTTGATTTCGCCATAGAAAAATAGTAACTCCACGAAACTGTCATAGCAATACCTGTCTTCAAAACTCCCTGCCTCCAATACCCAAAACAGTTTGCTGATCATATCATATGCAGCTTTGTTTCCCATGCGGAGTTTCAACTGTTTTGCAATGAAACATCCCAGTTCATACCAATCATTTTTACGTTGAAAATTTTCATAATTTTCAAGCATGGCATTCATACAATTCTTATAATAACTATAAAATATCTTATATGGAATTTCTATATTAATACCCACGTGTATGATGTTTTTTAGATTTTCAGGTTGATAATCTTTTGAATATAAAATACACAGATTGTATATAACAGGATAAAAGTTTTTCAGATGTTTATAACCTGACTTTGTTAAATATTCATAGGCGATATTATCAAAATCCGGAATATATTCGCAGAAAAATTTCTCCATTAAATCATGGACAAAGGTATATTTGTTTGTATTTGCTGTTTTTTCCTGTTTTAAGAAATGGTATTTACATAAATCCTTTAGTAATGCAGTATTTAATCCCAGACTCTTCATTAAATCTTTTTCACATTCTCCAAATGTATGTACTAATGAAAGCAATCTGACATAATCATCTTTATTTGAGTATTGACTGATAAAGAACTTCCATCGTCTTTCAAGATTACCCTCTACACTGTCCGGCAAATCTGCTAATTCCTCTGCGAAAAGCACCGGGTTTTTGATGACACAACGTGACTCTGAGAAAGTAACAGATTTAAAATTACGGAGAACTTCAACAACACACTCAATATAAAAAGGAAGCAGGGATGCTTTATCGAAAACCTTTTGGAAAAGAGCATCATAATTAGCATTATGAATTCCCAGTAGTTGTTTAATGAATTCCAACGCGCTTCCAGGGCTATGAAAGCCATCCAGAAACCATGTGGTTATTTTGCAAACACTAGTATGTTGAAGCTGTTGAAACAGGCCTTTGATTTTTGTGATATCTTCATTGTCAAAAGCATAATCTGTATTTATGCTAAAAGCTAGAAACAGCGAGTTCCCTCTTCCGCAGTTTTTTCCATATATAATTAATTTTTCTAAAAAGTGCAAAAGGGGATAATCAAAATACTGAATGTTGTCGATGACAAGCGCATATTTCCCATGAATCATACGTTCAAATATTAATTCTCCATATTGATCCGTTATATCAACAGGGCTGATCAGATTATGATTCATTTTATACAACATTTCAAAAATACCTGAAAGTGAATCGGATGTGTCCTTGATAGAAAAGGATTCCATAATTAGCTCTTCACTTACTTCAAATAATATATAAATAATTTCTTTTAGAATGTTTTCCCCGGAATCATGTTCTACTCCGATAAAATTCAATACCCGATAATTATGCTTTACCAAAAGCGTGAGCGCTTCTTCAAGAGTCCTTGTTTTTCCAGTCCCGCTGGTTCCTATTAGGAGAATACCCGACAATACATTAAAATTCAGCATTTCTTGTTCTAATACATAAAGGATATTTTGATAATAAGAATCAAGAAATTCCGCTCTATGCAATAATGCGCACCGAAAGTTCAGTCCACCTAATTTTTCGTTTTTGGTATAATCCTCTTGTACTACATTTACAATTAACTTCGGAAGCTGCAGCTGAGCTTTGTGCGATAAGATTTTCAAATTAATGCTATGAAAAAATGTTTCGTTGGGGGCTGTTTTTGCTGAGTAACAATAATTTAAGATATTGCTTCGTTCCATATGTTCATCCAGCAATTCAAAGCATAGTAAATCTTTGCTGTCTGCGTTAATCCGCACTGTAAATACAGCACTTTTTCTACTGTTGTTATTAATACCATATATATGAATTGTAATAATCTCGTTTGTTTTGAATTCCGGAAGGTTATTTGCGGAAAAAAAGGATTCTCCCTTTTTTAGATTCAAAAATGGATTTTTTAAGTAATTATAAAGAATCAGAGGCGTTGTCTCTTGCTGAAAATCTACGTCCGAAAACTGGTACGACTTAAAAAAATGATCATATACACGCTCATGTTCAAAAATTATTTGTTCAAGTGCAACATCATCATAAAACCTTATTTTTTTACGGTTAATATTAGCATAATAACAAAGTTTCTTTTTTACATTGGTTTTTATTTCTGATCGCGAAAAAAAATAAATTTCATCAGCATTACATAATTGTGCCATAACCAATGTTGGAGCAATCGCTTGAAGCGATATTTTATCACTATAATTTTTACATTCTGCCCAGTACAATATTTCATCATACTGAGCATAAAAATCTTTACTTCCATCGTGTGTAACTGGTGTGTCCTGCCACGAAAATGATGGAAAAAGTTCCTCTAGCAGCATCGATACAAGATTTTCAAATAATACACCGGAATAGATTCTCTTTTTTTGCTTATACTCTATAAATTCATTTTTAAAGGCTTCTGTCAAATACTTCATAATGCTCCTCGGAATCGGATGGTACAGCTTCCCATTGTTTTGTATTGTGATTATATTTTCGAATTATTTTTGCCGGATTGCCTACGACTACGCTATATGGGGGAATATCTTTTGTTACGACAGAATTCGCACCGATTACAGCATGTCTTCCGATATGTACGGCTTTAATGACTCGCACGCCGATTCCCAGAAATACTTCTTCATCTATAATGGTTTTCCCGCATTTTAATTTTTGTTTTAATATACTCTCATGTTCCACTCCTCGGTATTCATGTTCTGCATCAGTTATAAAAACATGGGAAGATAGTGTTACATTTTTTTTGATATGCACGAGATTTGTAGCGAATATCTGACAATCTTGTTCCGCATGAACATTATCCTCAATAATGATGCGAGGGGTAAAATGCTGATCATTCATGCATTTAATTGCATCCATACGCAGATGTTCCCGAAAAGTCACATTTTCTCCAATCGAAATGCATTTTTTATTATTTATCAGCATCGGAAAATATATTAAAGAACCTTTTCCAAATCGGGCATATTGAAATCTGTTTGGGAGACAGGTTAAAAGTCTGTATAGGATCATTTTTTTTGCTTTCGTATTCTTTTTGAAAAAGATAAATATTTTTTTCATAAAATGTACCTCATAAAATAATCTGTGGCACCTACAGCATAGCACGTTGTATCTTTAATAAAAAACACATAATAGATAACTGCTAATTATCCTTCTATTTTCGTATTGGCCACATACCTGCCAGCATCCGAGAAAACTATTTGAGAGCAAAAGAATCAGGGTGGCTTTTGGCTATTTTGCCTGTCTGCCTGTCTCTTAATAAAGAAAACCAGATCATTGACAAAAGACACTGTTCTGCGAATGTAATCGTAGATGAACAGGTTATCCTGTTTCGGACTGCCACAGGAGAGAAACTGGCAAGATTTTTGCCCCTATGTTTTGCTTGTATGGAAATGTTCGCCAGAAAAGCATGTAAACCACTTGATGACAAAGCATTAATTTTGTATACTAATTTTGTATGCGAATATTGAAATAACGGGAGAGATAACGTGGACAGTGTAGAATATACAAATCGAAGAAACCGCATGTTTGAACTGGCAAAATGTGGAAAATACAAGGAGGCCGCGAAAGAAGCGGATGCCATCGACTGGAGTATGGTTCAGAATGAAGAGACCATTGAAAAGGTGAGCGTAATCTATCATAAATGCAGGCATTACAAAGACAGTCTGCGACTGTTGGAAATTATCTGTCAGCGGAATCCGAAGGACATTAAGATTATTAAACGGAGTTGTGTCATGGCCGCGGCGCTGGGGATGGAACAAAAAGCCTGGAAATATTATGAAGAGTACTGTGTTCAAGAGAAAAGCAGCGCGGCAAAGTACATACTAAAATACCGGATACAGCGTGCGGTACGAGCGGATATTAAGCAGTGTATCCTGACCCTCCATGAGCTGTTGAAGATCAAGTACGTACCGAAGTGGGCTTATGAGTTAGCGGAATGTTATGCAAAAGCCGGGATGACAGAAGAAAGTATTCAGGAATGCAACAGAGTCATACAAGAAACAGAGGACGAGGAATGCCGCCAGAAGGCAGAGAAACTGCGGACGGATCTTGGTTGGAGTGAACAAGAGGAGGCAAAAAGTCAGCAAGAGAAGGCGGAAAGTCAGGCTAAGTCTTCAGAAGAAGAACCTCCGGCTGAAGTGCCGGCTGTGGAGGATGCAGACGAGGAGCCGGCAGATGACATAGATATGGATATCGAACAGAAACTAGCAGGCTTAAGCCAAAGCTGTGAGCAGGTCAGAAAACAAGAACAGAGCAGAGGAATCTCGCAGCAGGAGATAGAATCTCTTCTGCGGCAAATCGAATAAATCAACGTTCTGCCTGACCGGATGTTAGAGGTTGGACAGAACGTTTTATTATATGGAAAGGAAGGAACTTCCTGTTGAAAACAGAAACAATCTAAGGGTACAATACATAGGCGATATACTACCGGATATTGCAAGATGTCAGGGAAGGAACCGCCGATTTGCGGAAAACATATGTAGGATTCCTGTGATAGGTATTAAGACGATTATCCATATTATGTAAAAATTAAACTGTAGTACGAAAAACCTTGCAATATCATGTCAAAATAATTATAATATTATAGGCGATGTAAGGTTGATGTGGGGGATAAAGATGAAATATACGAGTGTTTTTTTGAAGATTTTAGTCAGCTGTTGCCTGATGCTTAGTGTAGCCAGTGTTGTGCTGGCTGGAAGCGCCGATCCGGCGCCGCTTGGCGTGGTGAATCCGGTGAATGCTGTAATCGCTACAGTATTGGTTATCCTTGCAGGAGTGTTGATCTATATACGCAGACATAGGGAAAACTAGATGAATGTGGAAGGACTGGCGTGGATAGGGGTTCAGTCCTTTTATGTTTTATACATATCGATAAGGGAAAGCAATAACTGTACAGGAAGGTAAGTTAAGAGATGGATATACAAAAACAAGTATGGGATAAGATGTCCTGGGTCCAGAGATCGATGATACTGGCTTTTCTGGATGTTCTGGTCATTCTGGTTTCTTATCTGGCAGCATTACTGATGCGGTTCGATCTGATCTTTTCGCAGATCCCGCAGCAATACATAGAAGGATATATGTGGTCCATGCCGTTCTGGGTGGCGGCTACGATCGTGGTGTTCTACGGATGCCGGCTGTACCACAGCGTATGGCGGCTGGCCAGTGTGGCAGAGTTCCGGATGATTACGACGGCATACATCATCCTGGCCTTGGTATACTGCGCGGGCGGGATCTTCATGGGGCTTCGGATGCCCAGATCCTATTATTTCATGGGATATATCATCAGCTTCTGCCTGACGACGGGGATCCGGTTCTCATATCGAGTGATGCGGTTCTATGCCAGCCGTCAGAAGATGGAGCATTCATCCGGAAAGCAAGACAGGGTTATGATCATCGGAGCCGGACGCGCCGGTCAGACATTGATCAAAGAACTGATCAATACGAATCAGATGAATATACGGGTCTGCTGTGTCATCGATGATAATCCCAGCAAGAAGGGACGATATCTGGAAGGAATCCCGATTGTGGGAAACCGGTATGACATCGTGGATATGATCGATAAGTATCAGATCAACCGGATCATCTATGCGATTCCGGCTACGACGGGCAAGAACCGGAAGGATATCCTGAATCTGTGTAAGGAGACCCGGTGCAAGATGCAGACGGTGCCCGGCGTCTATCAGTTGGTGAATGGAGAAGTGAGCGTCAGCACCTTGCGGGACGTAGAGATCGCGGACCTGCTTGGGAGAGCCCAGGTGAAAGTCAATAATGAAGAGATCTTCGCGGCAATCAAAGGGAAAACCGTACTGGTAACCGGCGGAGGCGGCTCCATCGGCAGTGAGCTCTGCCGGCAGATTGCGGCGGCGCAGCCGGCGCGGCTGGTCATCTTCGATATCTATGAGAATAATGCCTATGAGATCCAGCAGGAGCTGAAGCGGAAATATGGGGATAAACTGGATCTGGAAGTGCTGATCGGTTCCGTGCGCAACACCAACCGGATCCGCTGGGTGATGGAACATTACCGGCCGGAAGTGGTGTACCATGCGGCGGCGCATAAACATGTGCCGCTGATGGAGGACAGCCCCAACGAAGCCATCAAGAATAATGTGATCGGCACTTACAAGACAGCGAAGGCTGCCGCGGCGGCAGGAGTGAAGAAGTTCGTTTTGATCTCCACAGACAAGGCGGTGAATCCCACCAATATCATGGGGGCTTCCAAGCGGCTGTGTGAGATGGTGGTCCAGATGATGAACCGGAAGAGTCCGGAGACAGACTTCGTGGCGGTCCGGTTCGGCAATGTGCTGGGCAGCAACGGCAGCGTGATCCCGCTCTTCAAGAAGCAGATCGCGGAGGGAGGGCCGGTGACAGTGACGGACAAGAATATTATCCGTTACTTTATGACCATC